>CBEUNJ010000007.1:0-28896 GCA_965544465.1 uncultured Chlorobaculum sp. | reverse complement strand
TCAGCTTACCCCATCAGCTCCAGAATCTCTTCAATCTCATCCTTGATTTCAAGCAGGAGCGTGCGGCGGCGCTCGTCGCTGATTTCGAACTGCTGCTGCTCTCGTGAAAGCTGATTCTGAAGCTTCAGAATCTCGTTGGTTTTATGGTCGCCCTCACGATCAGCTCCCTTGCCGTTCTTGATCATCTGGCTCGCCCTGTTGAGTTTGAACCCTTTTTCATAGACCAGCTCCTTGATGTTGAGCACCATCGCAATATCACGGTTGGTATAGCGGCGGTTGCCTCGGGTATCGCGAGCAGGAGCAAGCTCGCTGAAAAACTCCTCCCAATAGCGGAGCAGATAGGCTGGAATGCCGGAAATCCGGCTCACCTCACCGATCGAATAGTAACTTTTGGATGATTCAAAGGCCATGGCTAAACGTTGTTTTCGGCGCTTCTGAAAAGCGCCATTTTGTTTTCACTTCACTTATGATACATTATGTCGTCACATCAAAAAAGGACGGATGAAAAATCTGCTGGCCCTGCGCCCCTATCTTGTTCGCCACCGCAAATCCCTCGCTACAGGGATACTGTGCGTCATCGCCACCAACTTTTTCGCCGTGGCCGCGCCCCGCTACCTCGGTGAAGCGATCGACCTGATGGGCCGTCCTTTCGAAATGCATGAAATCCTTCAGAAAACGGGACTCTACCTGCTGCTGGCCGCCCTCAGCGGCCTGTTCCTCTACCTGGTGCGCCAGCTCATTATCGTCACGTCGCGGCACATCGAGTTCGACCTGAAAAACGACTACTACAGCCATCTGCAAACCCTGTCGAGCTCGTTTTACGACAGTACAGGGTCGGGCGAGCTGATTTCGCGCGGCACCAATGACATGAACGCCGTGCGCGACTTTCTTGGCCCCGGCATCATGTACTCGATCAACACGCTGTTCCGCTTGCTGTTCGCCGTCGGCGCCATGATCTCCATATCCCCTCCTCTGACTCTGCTTGCCCTGATTCCTGCTCCATTCCTGAGTTGGGCTGTTTACCGAACAGGGGTATCGATCCAGAAACGATCGAAAGAGATTCAGGAGAACTATGCGGCCATCACCAACCTCGTGCAGGAGAACATTTCGGGCATCCGAGTAATCAGGAACTACAATCGAGAAGAGTACGAAACCGAACGATTCGAGAAGTTCAACAAAAGCTATTACGACAAAAATCTTCAGCTCAGCAGAGTTCAGGCTCGCTTCATGGCCTCTCTCACCGCGCTGACCGCGCTATCGCTCATTCCAGTCATCTGGTTCGGCGGCTTCAAGGTGATGCAGGGCGCAATGAGCATCGGCAACATCGCCCAGTTCGTCATTTATGTCACAATGCTGAGCTGGCCGATTATTTCGATCGGCTGGGTGACCAACATCTTCCAGAAAGCCGCCGCCGCACAGGGACGCTTGCAGGAGATTTTCAACACAAAGCCGGACATCAAAGAGCCAGCAAAGACAGCTCCGAAGCCTGCGGTCAGTTCGACGCTGAAGGGCGAACTCAGCTTCGAGCATGTACGCTTCGCCTACCCGTCACAACCGGAGAAGGCTGTGCTCGAAGACATTTCGTTCACGGTCGAAGCGGGCACAAAGCTGGCAATCGTGGGCGCGACCGGCTCCGGAAAATCGACGCTGGTGAACCTTATTCCGCGCCTGTACGATCCGTCGAGCGGACGCATTCTGATTGATGGGCACGACATCAAAACCCTGTCGCTTGCCGATATCAGGCGCACAATCGGCTTCGTGCCCCAATCGAACTTCCTCTTTTCGGACACCATCCGCAACAACATCGATGTCGGCAGAAACAGCGAAGGGGTTGACGTCATCGAGGCAAGCCGCATCGCCATGCTGCACGACGACGTACAGGAGTTCCCAGACGGCTTCGAGACGATGCTCGGTGAAAAAGGCATTAACCTCTCTGGCGGCCAGAAGCAGCGCGCCTGCATCGCACGAGCGCTCCGGTGGAACCCGTCGATTCTGGTGCTCGATGACGCACTCTCAGCGGTCGACACCTCCACAGAGGCCCGCATCTTCGACGGCCTGCTCGAAAAGCTTCCCGAAACCACCGTCGTGCTCATCAGCCACCGCATCTCGACGGTCAGGAATTGCGACCGCATTATCGTTCTGCACGAAGGTAAGATCGCCGAATGCGGTACCCACGACGAACTCCTCTCGAACGGCCACTACTACGCCGACCTCTACATGCAGCAAATGCTCGAAGAAGAGATCAGCGCATTGAGCTAAGTTCCGCCAATTGCCGCCGCAAGTCCTTCCTTGACAGCCCGTACATGTGGACGTAGAGCATGTTGAACATCAGCACTGCCGAGCGGAGCGTGGGCGCTCGCATGGCCCGCTTGATGGCTCGGCGCGGGGTGAAAACCTTCGAGGTCAGCTCGGTGTAGCTTGGAATGAATTCGTCGAGACTCATCTGCTTGGGAAGGTAGAGCATCTCTTGGCCCCATGAAAAGCGGAAGGCATCGTGGTCGTGGCTGGGGTGCAGGAGCCGTCCCTCGGCGGCAAGGCGGTCGAATACCCCGGTACCCGGAATAGGGCGCAACAGGTTGATACCCGGCACGTCAACGCCCGCCTCGTCGATAAAGGCGTCGATCCTCTCTGGCATCGAAAGCGTATCGCCGTCGAGGCCGTAGATGAAGCTGCCGTAAACGCAGATGCCCGCCTTGCGAATCTCCTGGATGCAGCGCACCTGCCGCTCAGCAGGGTTGTGGAATTTGTGGTGCGCCCGGTTGCTCTCGTCGGCGAGGCTCTCGATACCCACCAGCAGCGCCCCGCAGCCTGAGCGGGCGAAGATGTCGAGCAGCTTCGGATTTTCGCCCAGCAGCGTGGTGGCCTGCCCAACCCATTTGATGTTGAACGGAATGAGTTTTGAAAACAGCTCCGAAGCATAGGCCTCGTCGGCGTTGACCGTGTCGTCGAGGAAAAAAAAGATGCGGCGATCCTGCCTGAGAAATTGCTCCACCTCGCGCACCACTGCGCCGACCGGACGGTGGCGCAGCTTGTGGCCGTTCATGACGTGCACATTGCAGAAGTCACAACTGTAAGGACAACCACGCGTGGTCTGCACGACGTTTGTCGTAAAGTAGCGGTTGATCTGAAGGGCGGATTTATCGACGGGGCGCGGCGCGGAGAGGTCGGGAAACGCCCCCTGCCGATACTCCGGCTTGAGCGTGCCGCGCCGCAAATCTTCGAGCACCTCGTGCCACAGATCGTCGGCCTCGCCAATCACCAGCGTATCACCGTACTCGAGGCACCGCTCCGGAAAAATCGAGACGTACGGCCCGCCCAGCACCACCGGAACGCCGCGCTCACGGAAGAGCGAGGCGACCTCAATGGCCGGCCTGACCGCGCCGGTCTGAACGCTGATGCCGACCAGATCCCACGGCTTGTCGAGCGGCAGCTTGTCGAAACGCAAATCGCAAATTTCCTGCCGGACACCGGACACTTCGACCGAGCTGAGAATCATGAGCGAGAGCGGCGGAATGGCGAACTGCGCCCGCTTGATAACGGCGCTCATGGCGCGATCTTTCAGGAAGGCGAGTCCAGATTTAGGCGTACCTTCAAGCGAAGCCGCACCATCCACGCCGCTGGAGGCCTGTACGAAAATAAGGAGAACCGATCGGGTTCGAGTGGTGTCGCTCATGAGGTCAGGAAATTCCTTTACCAAGCGCGATCTCTTGCAAACGCTTCAGCTCCATCAGCGCGTCGAGCGGCGTGAGGCGGTTGATATCGATACACGAAAGCTCCTTGCGCAGACGATTATCCTCCTCCTCAAACAGAGAAATCTGCTGCGATACCACCATCGATGGGGCCTCGCGCTGCACCGGAATTTCGACCTCGCGCTTCTCCATTCCCGCTAGAATCTCCCGCGCCCGCACGATCACCTCCGGCGGCATTCCAGCCATTTTGGCCACCTCGATGCCGTAGCTGTTGTCCGAGGAACCGCGCACAATCTTGCGAAGAAAGATCACCGTATCGGCGGTTTCAACCACCGTGGCGTTGAAGTTGACGATGCGCTCGAACCGGCTCTCCAACTCAGCCAGCTCATGGTAGTGCGTCGCAAAAAGCGTGCGGGCATGGAGCTGGTCGTGGATGAACTCACACATCGACCAGGCGATAGACATGCCGTCGAAAGTGCTGGTACCACGACCGATCTCGTCAAGCAGAAGCAGGCTGCGCTCGGTCGCGTTGTTCAGAATACTCGCTGCCTCGTTCATTTCCACCAAAAAGGTGCTCTCGCCGGAAGTGAGGTTGTCCGACGCGCCGACACGGGTGAAGATGCGGTCAACCAAGCCAATCTCCGCGCCCTCGGCAGGCACGAAACTACCCACCTGCGCAAGTAAAACAATGAGACCTACCTGCCGCAGGTACGAACTTTTACCAGCCATGTTCGGGCCAGTGATAATGAGCAACTGCTGATCGGAACCGATCCGGCAGTCGTTAGCCACGTAGGGTTCATCCGCACCGAGAATGCGTTCGATCACCGGGTGACGTCCACCGGTGATCGACAGCTCCGTCCCTTCGTTCATCGCCGGACGGCAGTAGCGGTACTCGTCGGCGCAACTGGCGAATGAGGCCAGGCAGTCCAGCTCGGCAAGCGCGGCGGCGGTTTTCTGGATCGAGGCCGCCTCTGCGGCAACCGCCGCGCACAGCTCCTGAAACAGGCGGTGTTCGAGCAACTGGCTCTTCTCCTCAGCAGTCAGAATTTTTTCCTCGTACTCCTTCAGCGCCGGAATCGTATAGCGCTCGGCGTTAACCAGCGTCTGCTTCTTTTCGTAGTACTCCGGCACCTTGTCGCTGTTGGCTCGACTCACCTCGATGTAGTAGCCGAACACCTTGTTGTACTGCACCTTGAGCGACGAAATCGAGGTGCGTTGTCGCTCCTCCTGCTGAATCTGGAGCAGCCGGTCGCGAGCCCCGGACGAAATCGCCCGAAGCTCGTCAAGCTCCTCGTTATAGCCCGCGCGGATGTAGCCGCCGTCGCGCAACGTGCCGGAAGCTTCGGGATCGAGCGCTCGCTCGATGGTGTCGGCCAGCTCCGACAGTGGATCGATCCGGTCGGCGAGATGGCGCAACCGCTGCGCCTGGCTGGACGCAAGCATCTCCTTGAGCGACGGGATGTGCGCAAACGAGGAGCCAAGCAGCCGCACCTCCCGCGGCATCGCCCGAGAGGTGGCGATCCGCGCCAGCGCCCGCTCCAGATCGATGATGCCGCCGAGCAGCGTACGAGCCTGCTGGCGCATCTCCGGCGCATCGAGCAGCTCCTCGACCGCATCGTGCCGCTGCACCACCGCTTCGAGCTTCCGGAGCGGATGCAACAGCCAGCGCCGGAGCAGCCGTGCCCCCATCGGATTCTTCGTCCTGTCGATCACTTCGAGCAGGCTCCCGTTCAGCGAACCGTCCTGCATCGAGGAGATGATTTCGAGATTCCGCCGCGTCTGGATGTCAAGCGTCATCGTCTCCGCGCTCTCGACCAGACCAATCCGAACAAGATACTTCAGGCTCCCCTGCTTGGCCTCTTCGAGATACTGGAGAATAGCACCCGCCGCGATCCGCCCGCCCTCGACACCGTCAATACCGAACCCCTTGAGAGAGTGCGTTTTAAAATGATTTTCCAGGACGCGGGAAGCCTGCTCGGCGGTAAACATCCACTCGTCGAGCACCGTAACAAGCGTGTTCATGCTCTTGCCGACACTCTCGCGCAGCTCCTTATCGCGCGACGAGACGAGGATTTCGGAGGGATGAAGTGCTTGCAGGAAATCGTTCAACTCTGCCACCGGTAGCTCGGTCATCCGGAACTCGGCGGTGGTCACATCCACAAACGCCACGCCGACAAACGGCTTACGGCCACGCTTGAACGGAACCACCGCGCAGAGGTAGTTGTTGTAGCGATCGTCGAGAATTTTATCGCTATAGGTGATGCCCGGCGTCACGATGTCGGTAATCTCCCGCTTGACAATCCCCTTGGCCAGCGCCGGGTCTTCAACCTGATCACACACGGCAACCTTGAACCCTTTCGTCACCAGCTTGGCGATATAGCCCTCACTGGCGTGGTGCGGAAACCCGGCTAACGGAATTTCTCCAGCGCTGCCGTTCGAGCGTTTCGTCAGCACGATGTTCAGTGCCGCCGAAACCGTTATGGCGTCATCAAGAAAGGTTTCGTAGAAATCACCCACGCGGAACAACAGCACATATTCGGGATAACGCTCCTTGACCTCAAGATACTGGCGCATCATCGGAGTCGGTTCTTTTTTACGGCCCTGAACGCTTTTTGCCATGATGACATCGCGAGATGAGATTATCGATACTGCCGAACCAGGAGAAGGACGCCTCTAAAAAGAGTCATGAAAGAACCAAGTGCAAGGCGGCTAAAGCGCAAAAACCGAAGCGTACACGTAGTACGTGAGCATGTTGAGCACCACCCAAGCGCCGACAATCAGGACTCGTCATACGTTTTTAGAAGCGTCCTTAACCTAAAGCAGCGACCTTAAATATACAAGTCTTCCGGATGGCTTGAAAAGCTGAAACCAAGTCGATATTTTGAGGCGCACCCAGCTTTGCAAACAGACTCTACCGCACATGGACTTCCACGCTCTTCTACGCCTCATACACATCACGGGCTTTGCCGCCTGGTTTGGCACCATCTTCGCCTCGTTCTTCCTGCTCAAAACACTCGAATCCGGCCTGACCGGCGAGAAACAGCAGGCTGACGATTACTCTCTGCTCCTGCGCCGCTTCATCAAGCTCGAAACGAAAGTCGCCGACGTGGCCGTCATTTCGGTCATCCTCTCCGGGCTTCTGCTGGCGCAGTTCTACGAAGGCTGGACGCTGTGGGTGTTCGCCAAAATCGGCCTGGTGCTGCTTCAGATCGCACTCACGATGGGCTTTATCATCAAGGCGATTCAGCCAATCACCTACCCTTGCGACACAGCAAAATACACGGCATGGTACAAGCTCTTTACCATCTCGTTCAGTATGTTCGGCATCATTCTGATCGTCACCTTTTTCCTACGGTGAATTTCATCGATGAAAGAAAAGGGCAACGATTTGAAAAACGGTTTCTTTCTCGTATATTCATGCTCTTTATCACCAAACCATTACAATGATGCAGGCGCTGATCGAGATTTCAGATAAACAGTATTTGGTACAAGAGGGTGACAAGATTTTTGTCCCCAAACAGAAGGCCGCGACAGGCGATGTTATTGAAGTGAAAAGCATCATGAAGGTCGCTCAGGCGGATTCGGCTTTGAATGAAGGCACCGCAAAGGTCAAGGTGCTTGACCATGTCAGGGACGAAACCATCATCGTGTTCAGGAAAAAACGCCGCAAGCGCTTCCAGAAACGAAACGGTCACCGTCAGCACATGACCCAGGTCGAAGTGATGTCGATCTGATTGAACAGGAATTGATAACACTAATTTTTTAGTCTCATGGCACATAAAAAAGGCGGCGGTTCAACCAAAAATGGCCGCGATAGCAATCCGAAATACCTCGGTCTCAAAGCTGCCGGTGGTTCAACCGTGAACGCAGGGACCATCATTCTCCGTCAGCGCGGCACGGCCATCAAGCCGGGCAACAACGCTGGCATCGGCAGGGATCACACCATTTTCGCCCTTGTCGATGGCACCGTCCATTTCAGGAACGGCCGCAACAACAAAAAACAGGTCGAGATCATCCCCGCCTGATTTGGGCGGAGATGCATTACGCTTATATTAAAAGCAAGCCGGCTCACGAGCATAAACGGCTTGCTTTTTTTATGCGCACCTTGAACAAGACAGTTCCCAAGGGGCCCTTTTTGCTCTTCCTTGGAGCGCCTCTCAACATCGCCGACTGAAACGCAACCACGGAGCTGAACGCGGCAGAACATCCGCCACGTCCCTCCCTTTCGAGCGTTTCTCCCCGCGCTCCTGTACAGAACGGAAGCGAACGGGTTTTTTGCGCGGATTTACCGGGGTGGGTCTCCACTGCAAGCGCCATCAGGTTTCGCTCCTGACTGGCGAACGCAATTGATAAGCGATTTCATAGTATGTGTCCCCTGAGAAGACGAGGAACAGGACATCATCCAACAGAAACCAAAACCCGTAAGTGCATTATGAAAATCACCGTTATTGGCGCAGGCAACGTTGGGGCAACCACGGCTTTCCGTATTGCAGACAAAAGGCTGGCCAGAGAGCTCGTGCTGCTTGATGTCGTTGAAGGCATTCCTCAGGGCAAGGGGCTCGATATGTATGAAACGGGACCGGTGGGCCTTTTCGACACCAAAATTACCGGATCGAACGACTACGCCGATACGGCGAACTCCGACATCGTTATTATCACCGCCGGTCTGCCCAGAAAGCCCGGCATGACGCGCGAAGACCTGCTGATGAAGAACGCAGGCATCGTCAGCGAGGTGACCGACAACATCGTCAAGCACTCGCAAAACCCGATCCTGATTGTGGTCTCCAATCCGCTCGACATCATGACACACGTAGCATGGGTGCGCAGCGGACTGCCGAAAGAGCGAGTCATCGGCATGGCCGGTGTCCTCGACTCGGCACGCTTCCGCTCATTCATTGCGATGGAGCTCGGTGTCTCGATGCAGGACATTAACGCCTGCGTGCTCGGTGGCCACGGCGACGCGATGGTACCGGTAGTCAAATACACCACGGTCGCGGGCATTCCGATTTCAGACCTGCTGCCCGCTGAAACCATCGACAAACTGGTTGAGCGCACCCGTAAAGGCGGCGCGGAGATCGTCGAATATCTCAAGCAGGGCTCGGCCTTCTACGCCCCAGCCTCGTCGGTTGTGGAGATGGTAGAATCGATCGTCCTCGATCGCAAGCGCGTGCTTACCTGCGCGGTCGGTCTCGACGGACAGTACGGCATCGACAAAACCTTCGTTGGCGTGCCGGTCAAACTCGGCAGAGAAGGCGTCGAGCATATCTTCGAAATCAAACTCGACCAGAACGATCTCGACTCTTTGCAGCAATCGGCCAAAATCGTCGATGAGAACTGCAACATGCTCGAATCGGCCATGGGATAAGGCTTCCCCGCATCCCGGTAAACTCCTGCCAACAAGCTGCAATGATAAAGAGGCTGTCTCGGAAACCAAATCGAGGCAGCCTCTCGCTGTTTCATAGCGTTTCAACGACAATAAAACGTGGAAAATTTGACGGCATTAACGACGCTCTTCTCACAGACTCATTCGTTCAAATCCCCCGTCAATCTGCTGAATCTCTCAACACCTCCTCGCCGAGTTTGCCGACCTGATCGTATGCATACGGATAGTTGGACAGCGGCGAACGCAGGACGCAGATAGCACGGGCATGCGCTTTGTTCGCGGCGGTGATATCGGAATCGGGCTCTCCGTAGTAGTAGCTGGCGATATGGTTAGACGCTATACTCGAATCTTTGGGCTGGCGGCAGGTAACGATGACTTCAGGCGTCTAGGTGTGGAAGGCCTGCAACAGGATTTGCGGCTTGGTGCTGCGTGGCTTTGAACAGGTATCTGTTCGAGCATTACCGAAACCGAGTCACTGGCCGCTTGCGTGCTGGCAGCCACGGACGGTTCTCGCTCATCGGCAGCCGGTTTTGAGCAGGCGGGGCGAGGCTTGCCGCGATGGCGAAGAGGAACAGCAACACTCGACGACGCTGTTGATGGCATGAACAGCTCATCAGTCTTAAGGCTTTACCCTGCATCATCGAAACAATTGCGTTCAAGTGCCGGTTTCGTCGATATCGAGCGTGCCCTGTGCGGCGATGGCGCCCGCAGTGGTGGGCTGCCCTTTCAGGATCCATTCAAAGCATACGCCGATCAAGGCTCCGGCGAGCGGCCCGACGATATAGATCCACGCAAGCGCGGTATCGCCACAAACCAATGCGGGGGCGAGCGAGCGAACGGGATTCATCGAAGCACCACTCACCGGTGCGGCCCACATGCCCGCCAGGGCGATGTAGCCGCCGACAGCAATCGCACCGTTGGTGCCGATATTGCGCGCGCCGGACGACGTGCCGAGAATTGTGTGGACCAAGGCGGCGGTCAGCACAGTCTCCATAGCGAGTGCCTTCAGCGGCGTTACACCGTGGCCGGGCAGCGTCATGCCGGGCGCGACCGCAGCGGTGCCAAACATGAAGCCGAGGAAAAGCGCGGCGAGCCCCCCACCGGCAATCTGCGCAATGAGGTAGCCCGGCACGCGAACCCAAGGAAAGTTCCGGCGAAAAGCGAAGGCAAAAGTCACCGCCGGGTTCAGATGCGCGCCGCTCACCGTGCCCATGAAGTAGATGATCGCCATCACCATCACCCCTGGCGCGACTGGCAACAGCGCATCGCCCGCATGGCTGCCTGAACTGGCCGCCACCACCGGACCACCCGCCGCCACGAGCACCAGCAAAAACGTACCCCACAACTCAGCGAAAATCCGCTGCCACTCATGTTTCGGATCGAGAAAGTTCGGTGCAAGCTGTGTCATCAACATCCTGTCGCGCACCGCAACGGGCATGTTGTGCTCATTCTTTTTTTTCATGGCACCTCCAAACCATCCATTGGCCAAAATCTGGCAAAATCCACAAAACCGTCACTTCATAAAGGTAAAAAAAGCAGCGCAAGTTACGGCCCGCCGCGCCCGAGACAATTGCAAGGGTTGTCGAAGAATCGCTATCTTTCGAGCACCTCGAAATTCCGACAATCCTCTTTCAAGGAGCCCTCGTCCATGACCGAACACGAAGCCATCGTCAAGCATCTTCAAGCTGTGCAAAACGCCAGCCGCAAGATTGTCACGCTCGATGAAGAAGCCATCAACAGCCTGCTCATCAATCTGGCCGACCGTATTCCCGATGCTGCCGAAGCGATCCTCGAAGCCAACCGCAAGGACCTCGAAAGGATGAACCCGGACGATCCGCGCTACGACCGCCTGCTTCTGAACGAGGATCGGCTGAAGTCCATCGCCACCGACCTGCGCAACGTAGCCGCACTCCCATCGCCGCTCAACCGCGTGCTCGAAGAGCGTACGCTGCCCAACGGACTGGAGCTGCGCAAGGTCTCGGTGCCGCTCGGTGTGATCGGCATCATCTACGAATCGCGCCCGAACGTAACGTTTGACGTCTTTGCGCTTTGCCTGAAATCGGGCAACGCCACCGTACTGAAAGGCGGCAGCGACGCGGCCTTCTCGAACATCGCCATCGTCGAGCTGATCCAGACGGTCATCCGCGACCAGGGACTCGATCCGGAGATGCTCTACCTGTTGCCAGCAGAGCGCGAAGCGGCACACATCCTGCTTAACGCGGTCGGTTATATTGATGTCATCATTCCGCGCGGCGGCCAGGCGCTGATCGACTTCACCCGCAAGCACTCCACGGTACCGGTCATCGAAACCGGCGCTGGCATCGTACATACCTACTTCGACAAAAGCGGCGACCTTGCGATGGGCCGCGACATCGTGTTCAACGCCAAAACGCGTCGTCCCAGCGTCTGCAATGCGCTCGACACGCTGATTGTGCACGAAAGCCGCATTGACGACTTGCCGGTGCTGGTCGAGCAGCTCGAAGAAAAGCTGGTGCAGATTTACGCCGATGAACCGGCATATTACAAGCTGCTGAACCGCTACCCCGACGAGCTGTTGAAGGCAGCTACTCCCGAAAATTTTGGTACAGAGTACCTCTCGCTCAAACTCTCGATCAAGACCGTACCCGATTTTGAAGCCGCACTCGATCACATCGCCCACCACAGCTCGAAACACAGTGAAGCGATCATCGCGTCCAATCAGGCGACCATCGACGCCTTCATGAAGCGTGTCGATGCGGCGGCGGTCTATGCCAACACCTCAACCGCCTTCACCGACGGCGCGCAGTTCGGCCTCGGCGCGGAGATCGGCATCAGCACGCAGAAGCTGCACGCCCGCGGGCCGATGGCACTCAAGGAGCTGTGCACCTACAAATGGCTGATCGAAGGCCAAGGACAGGTGAGGCCCGCCTGATGCTTAAAGCACGAAAGCTCGTCAAATCCTACGCCCTGCCCGGCCAAGTGCCGCTACGGATTCTCGACGGCATCGACCTCTCGGTCGCGCCGGGCGAAATGATAACCATCATCGGCGCGTCCGGCAGCGGCAAAACCACGCTGCTCAACCTGCTCGGTACGCTCGACGCTCCGGACGAAGGCGAGTTGCACTTCGACGGAGCGCCGATCTTTCAGGGCAGCCGCTGCCTGCTATCGAAAAAAAAGCTGGCCGCCTTCCGCAACCGTTCCATCGGCTTCGTCTTCCAGTTCCACCATCTTCTGTCCGATTTTACGGCGCTTGAAAACGTCGCGATGGCGCAATTTATCGGCACTGGCAAGCTCAAGCCCGCCAAGGAGCGCGCCGCCGTACTGCTTGAAAAGCTCGGCCTCAAGGCGCGACTCGACCACCTTCCCTCGGAGCTCTCAGGCGGCGAGCAGCAGCGCGTCGCCATCGCGCGGGCACTGATGAACGAGCCGAAGCTTGTGCTGGCCGACGAACCCAGCGGCAACCTCGACAGCCGCAACAGCCGGATGCTCTACGAACTGATCGCCTCGCTCAGCAAAGAGCACAACACCTCCTTCGTCATCGTCACCCACAACGAAGAGTTCGCCGCCACCGCCGACCGCTGCCTCCACATGCAGGACGGGCGGTTGCAAGCCTGCGGAGGATGATGGATTTCGGAACGTGGGCTATCTCAAAAGGTTACGGCAGGCGGTTTTTTGAGGATCATCGGATTCTTCTCTATCATGCCAAACGAAGTGAAGAATCCGTTTTTTTTTCTAACAGCACAAGAATTGACGTATTTAAAAGAATTTGCGTGACATCTCCGGATTCTTCGTCCGACTCAGAATAACAGGAAAAACAGAAAGAACAGCGCCCAATAATTCTCAACATCAATTTATCTTGATAACTGCATCGTTAACCACATCCACCACTTCTCCATCCGGATGACCGGCTCCACTTCCAACGTAAAAACAGACCCCATCAAACTCGCCGCTTCCGTCATGCCCCACCATGCATGGGCGTTCCTGTTCGCGTCGTTCTTTTCGATCGACATGGGGTCACCTTCGTCTCCATCAGGCAGGCGTACATTCTGAACGTCAATCGCGGCATTCCGATCTCAGCGCAGGGCGCTATCGGTGGTAATCTGGTCTTCTGGACAGAGATCGTGACGCTGCTGCTCTTCAGACCACCGACTGGAGCGATCATAGGGACAGCATCAGCAAGCGCCCCCGGTCTATGCCGTGGGCTTCATCATTCTGGCCATCGGCTACCTCTCGCTCGCGCTCATCGGCAACCCGCTCGAAGCTTGGTCACTCATCTTCTTAGTCTTGCTCGGCATCGGCCAGATCAGCGCCTTCCTCGGCTCGCAGTCCCTCATCGGCCAAGAGGCCACGAAGGAGGCGCGCGGTTCGGTCATCGGAGCATTCAACATCAGCGGGGAGCCATCGGCATCCTCTTCATCACGGAGGCTGCCTCTTCAACGGCATGAGTCCCAAAGCCCCCTTCATCATCGTCGGCGCGGTGAATCTGATTGTGATGTTGGGAGGAATATGGCTGCGGGCGCGGGAGCGCGTGGGAGGTAAAAACGGAAACCATGCAGCCCTGAACCTTGTGGCATTGAGAATTGACACAAAAAAGCCGCACCGGTTTAACATGCCGGCGCGGCTTTTGGCTTGCATTGCAATGGAGGCCGACAATCGCTCCTACTTCAACATCGGCAATTGACGCGATTGAAGAGTGAGCCTTTTTACCTCCTACAGGTTGGCGAATTTCTCATCAAAATCCTTGGCAGCAGCTTCGGTAAACACAAATTTTTTGCGGATATAACCGAGGGTGTTTTTTTCAGTCTCGGTTACGCCCTGTCCATCCGAGGCTGATTTGAAAAGGTCTGCGACTTCGTCTTTTGATAACTTCTCCTCCCTTGCACCAGTCGTATGTTGTTTGGCAAGGTCCAGCAACTCTTTTTCGTACTTCACTCCATCAATGGTTACATAAGCCATGATCAGCCTCCTGTTCATTTTATGTTAAAAAGTGATGCAAAGAACAGCTTGTTTACAATACGATGTATGATCAGTAAAAAGTTCAGCGACTTAAAACAATAGAAAAATGTGTGCAAAACAGAGGATAACAATGCGCCTTAATGCAGCACTTTAGCAAGCAAACCTTGCACCGTATCCCCACCCTGAGATTTGACAAATGAAAGGATAACGGGAATAAATTGAGCAATCATTCCGGCATCCAGATTCAACTTGCCGAACCCGCCAGCAAGCGTGGCAAGATTGCCAGACTGACTGGCCGCGCCGCCAAAAGCAGAAGCCAAGCCCCCCAAAGCGCCTGCCAGACCACCAGGGTCGGGAGCGGAGGCAATAAGATCATGAATGCCGGGAACAACCTCGGAAACCTGACTGAATTCACCCGCACTTAACTGTTCCTGAGCCAGTTTTAACAACAGACCGGCGCCGCCAGTAGCTTGTTGTTCTGAAACATTGAGCTGACTTGTCAGCATGTTCAACAACTCCATTCTTTCCTCCATTGTTTAACGATAAAACCATCAAAGTAACGGATCATTCCGACACCTTTAATAAGAACTTGCACACGTCAAAGCTATCAAATAAATCTCGCAAAACAGTGACTATCACCCTTTTTACAATGCGTCAAAACACAACACGAAAGAACCATAATAGACTGGACTGATAACGAAACCGGACGAAAACGCCAGTACGTGGAACATGAGCCTGGCAGTATCGCCGCATCTAACAGAGTAATTTGTGTCAGGAATTTTAAACAAAAGATGAACAAGTTCATAATCATTTACAACTCAGTTGCACAACATGACGAAAAAAACAACAGCACTACCAACAACCACTTCATGACCTTGAACCATTTAATATCAGGGCTGGCGGCATGGAATACGCCGTAATTTTTTGTACACTACACAAGACATTTCGGTCATGGTTATTCCCCTGCAAATAGCCATCGCCGGACAGTGATTCAACCCCTAATCATCGTCTGTATGCTCACCAAACTCTGCGCGGCGGCGCTGCTTGGCATTGATGCCCTGAAAGTTGAAATTGAAGCCAATGTGTCGGGCGGCTTGCCTGCGTTCACGGTGGTCGGCTTGCCGGACAGCGCCATCAAGGAGAGCCGGGAGCGCATCCTCACAGCCATCCGCAACTCTGGCTTCGAGTTGCCCTCAAAAAAAATCACGGTCAACCTCGCGCCCGCCGATATCAAGAAAGAAGGAACCTCGTTCGATCTCGGCATCGCGGTCGGACTGCTGGGCTCGCTTGGGGAGATCAAGGGGCGGTTCGAGGACACGATCGTACTTGGGGAACTGGCGCTCGACGGCGCAGTGCGCCGCATCAGCGGCACTCTGCCGATGGCCGTAATGGCAGCGCGGGAGAACATCCGCTGGATGATCGTGCCCAAGATGAACGCGGCTGAAGCGGCGGTAGCAATTTCGGCAACCGGCGCGGCAACGCAGGTGTTCGGCGTCGAATCACTGGTTGAGACCGCCGGGCTGCTCAACGGCGACATCGCACCCGAACCGGTCAAGGTGGATGTAGCCAACCTGTTCGACTGCGAACCTGACTATCCAGTCGATTTCGCGGAGATCAAAGGGCAGCAGGCAGCCAAAAAGGCGATTGAAATTTCAGCGGCGGGCGGCCATAACTTGCTGATGATCGGCCCGCCGGGCAGCGGTAAAACGCTGCTGGCCAAAGCGCTGCCGAGCATTTTGCCGCCACTCGGCTTTGAAGAGTCGCTCGAAACCACCAAAATCTACTCGGTCTCCAACCTGCTCGAACGCAATCGCCCCCTGATGATCACCCGCCCGTTCCGCAGTCCGCACCACACCACGAGCAACGTGGCGCTGATCGGCGGCGGCGCGATGGCCAAGCCAGGCGAGGTGAGCCTGGCACACAACGGCGTGCTCTTTCTCGACGAGCTGCCGGAGTTCACTCGCAACGCCCTCGAAGTACTGCGCCAGCCGCTCGAAGACCGCGAGGTGACCGTGTCGCGCGCAGCGCTCTCGACCCGCTACCCGGCGGGCTTCATGCTGGTAGCGGCGATGAATCCCAGTCCCGCCGGGCCGCTGAAGGATCGCGACGGCCTGCCGACCGCAACGCCTGAGAAAATAAGACGTTACCTCTCAAAAATTTCCGGACCGCTGCTCGACCGCATCGACATCCACATCGATGTGCCGAAGGTTGAAAACATCGAACTTTTTTCGGACAACAAGACCGAAAACTCCAGCAAAATCCGCAAGCGGGTCATCGCAGCCCGCGCCATCCAGCACGAGCGCTTCGCCGACCTCCCCACGCCGCGCATCTTCACCAACGCGCAGATGAACGCCAAGCTGATCCGCAAATTCTGCAAGCTCGACCAGCAAAGCGTCGGCAAGCTCATGGACGCCATGAACCGCCTTAACCTCTCGGCCAGAGCACACGACCGCATCTTGAAAGTGAGCCGAACCATCGCCGACCTGGACGGTTCGGAGAAGATCGAAATGAAGCACCTGGTGCAAGGCATCCAGTACCGCAGCCTCGACCGCGAGTTCTGGAGCTTTTGAGGGCAACGAGGGAGAAAATCCGACAAATCGCCGTCCGATTGGACGGATTAGACCGACTTGTCGGATTCAGCGGTTACCGTATCTCCACGCCGAAGGGCTGAACAGCCAGCACTTGCGGCTCTTCGGTGCGGAACAGGAAACGGGCCATTTCCGTGCCGGGCATCCGGGTAAGCGAAAACAATTCGCCAAACGAGCGGCTGAACAACTGCCCAGAGATGGAGGCCATTGCCTGCGTCATGTCTCCGGCGAGCAGGCGTTCAAGCCAGGTTTTGCGGACAGGCAGATAGAGCAGTTCCGGCTTTTTCCCCTGCTTCAATTTAGCGAGCGCACACGCCTCATCGACGGCGGCATGGAGGCCGCCGAGCTTGTCAACCAAACCAACCTCGACCGCCCGCTTGCCGCTCCAGACTCGGCCACCGGCGACAGCTTCGAGCTGTTCTGGAGTCAGGTGTCGGCGTTTGGCAACCTTGCCGGTGAACTCTTCGTAGATGTGGCCGGTGGTAGCGACAAACTTTGTGAACGCAGCGTCATCGAACGGCTTGAACGGTGTGTAGGCGTCGGCGAAGCGGCCACGGGTGAGCACTTCGCGGTGGATGCCAGTCTTTTCGAGCAAAGCGCTAAAGTCCGGCTTGAGCGCGAAGACGCCAATCGAACCAGTGATGGTGAGCGGTTCGGCGTAAATCTTGTTGGCCGCAAGCGCGACCATGTAACCGCCCGACGCCGCGCTGCCGGACATCGAGGCCACAAGCGGCTTTTTGCGTGCGGCCTCCTCCAGCAGTTCGAGCATCGACGACGCGGCCAGCGCTTCGCCGCCGGGGCTGTCGATCCGGAGCACGATCGCCTTGACCTTCGCGTCATCGAGCGCGGCGTCAACCGCCTGGCGAACCGACGCGACGTCGGTGCCTTCGCCATCACCCATATTGGCAATGCTACTGCCGACAATCATGCCGTCGATCGTGATAACGGCAACGCGGTCGCCGAGGCCATGTGGCTTCATGCCGCCAGTGTCGTTGAGATAGCTTGCAGCATCCACCACCAGCTCATCAAACGGTTTGCCGAAGCGTTTCCGATACTCCTTTTCAAACTGACGGATGGAGAGTTCGCGGTCGATCAGCTTCCGGTCGAGCGCCTGCCGGGCCGTCAGCACGGCAAGCGAATCGATCACCTGCCGGAACGCCTCACGGCTGATATGGCGGCGGCGAGCGACTTGGCCGAGATAGTTGTTCCACGCATCGTCGAGCAGGGCGTTCAGCTCTTCAAGACTCTCCGGGCTTGGCGAGGTTCGAGTGAAGGGCTCAATGGCGCTCTTGTACTTTTTCCACTGCGCAGCCTGAAAGCTGACACCAAGCTTTTTGAGCGGATCGGCAAAGAAGAATAGCTCGCCCTTGAGGCCATCGAGCAGCAGCCACGAATCCTTCTGCACAATAATCGAATCGCAGGCTGTGGCCAGCAGATAATCGTTGTCCTCCGGCGTGCGCAACAGCGCGGTCACTTTTTTTCCCGATTTCCGAAACGCGTCGATTGAGCTGCTCAGTTCCTCAATTTTTGCCAACGAGGTATTGAGCCCGTCGATGTCGAGCAGGATGGAATCAACCCGCTTGTCGGTGCGCGCCCGGTCGAATATAGTCATCAGCGCCTGAAGCGACGGCGCATCGCCACTCCGGTTGAAAGAAAACAGTCCCGCATCCGGCGAACGCTCGGCAATCTGCCCGGTCACCGGAATCCTGAGCACGAAGCGTTCGGGCAGCCGGTTGGCCCAGAAACTCGCCATCCAGACGCCGCCGACAAGCAGCACGAAAAGCGCCGTCACCGTCAGGCATCCGGTGAGCAAACAGCCCCGTTGTTTTGGTTTTGCGTCAGTCATGAATTCGTCAATTGATCACTGGTAAAGCAGGCAACTCACCCGCTGCGATGAGTCATCGTTCAATGGAAGCAGCTCCGGCTCACGACGGCGACACTCGTCCATTGCCACCGGGCAGCGCGGGTGGAAGCTGCACCCGTCGGGAATCGAAAGGGGCCCCGGCAAATCGCCCTTCAGCACGATGCGTTCGTGTTTGCGGTCGAGCTCCGGCATCGGAATGGCAGAGAGCAGCGCCTGCGTATAGGGGTGCTTCGGATTGGCGTAGAGCGTGTCGGCATCGGCGATTTCGACGATCTTGCCGAGATACATCACTGCGACGCGATCCGCAATGTACTCGACCACAGAAAGATCGTGCGCAATGAAGAGATAGGTCAACCCCAGCTCACGCTGCAAGTCCTTGAGCAGGTTGATGATCTGCGATTGGATCGAGACGTCGAGCGCCGAGACCGGTTCGTCGCAAATGATAAACGACGGACTGACCGCCAGCGCCCTTGCGATGCCGACGCGCTGGCGCTGGCCGCCGGAGAACTCGTGGGGATAGCGGCTGGCATACTCGTGATTGAGGCCAACGCGGTCGAGCAACTCGTCGATCTTCGCGGAGGTCTGTTTCGCCCCCTTGGTGATACCGTGCACCTTGAGCACCTCACCGAGCATCTGCCCCACCGTCAGGCGCGGATTGAGCGAGCCGAACGGGTCCTGAAAGATCATCTGCATCTCCTTGCGAAGCGGTCGGAACTCCTTGTTGCCAAGTTCGGCGACCTGGCGCCCGCAGAAGACGATACGGCTGCCCGGCGACGGCTCCACCAGCCGAACGATCGCCCGGCCAAGGGTGGTTTTGCCGCAGCCCGACTCACCCACCAGCCCAAGCGTTTCGCCCTTCAAAACCTCAAACGACACACCGTTGACGGCTTTGGCCACCTGTTTGCCGCCGGAAAATCCGGAGCTTCTGACCGGAAAATGAACCTTCAGTCCGCTGACCGACAGAATCTGTTCACGCTGCATGGATTCGGCTCAATCTGTTTGTCATATTTTTTGCTATAATGACGATAATAATAGACAATAAAGTAGCAGCTTGCCAAAAGAATATGGCTATGGAAACGCTGCCATCAGTGCCATCTAGTAACAACGACTGACGTTGAACACCCGAAACGATGATCATAAAGGCACGCTGTACGTCGTAGCCACGCCTCTTGGCAACCTTGACGATATGACCTTCCGGGCAGTCAGCACGCTTCGCGACGCGGGCGCAATCGCCTGCGAAGATACCCGCCGCACCTCAATTCTGCTCAAACACTTTGGCATTCCGCACAAACGGCTCGTCAGCTACCATAGCTTCAACGAAAAGCGGGCCGTACAGCACGTCACAACGCTGCTCAACGAGGGCACCGACGTGGCAGTGGTGAGCGATGCGGGCACGCCCGGCGTCAGCGATCCCGGCTATACAATGGCGAACGCCGCACACGCGGAAGGCTTCACCGTCGTGCCGATTCCGGGCGCGAGCGCCTTGACGGCAGCGCTCTCGGTCTGTCCGCTACCGATCAGCAGCTTCTACTTCGCCGGATTTCTGCCGCACAAAAAAGGGCGCAAAACACGGCTCGAATTTCTCGCCGCACTGCAAAGCACGGTGGTGCTCTACGAATCACCGCACCGGATTGGAAGGCTGTTCGGCGAGGTCAGCACCTACATGCCCGGCGCAACGCTCTTTGTAGGCCGCGAAATCACCAAAATTCACGAGGAGTTCGTCACCGGAACGCCGGACGAGCTGCTCGAACACTTCTCCGGCGCGAAAGTCCGTGGCGAATTTGTCGTGGTCGTCCATCCCGCAGAGAAACCAAAGGGCACCTCTAAAAAATGTCATGAGCGACCCGAGTGCAAGGCGGACGGAGCACAGAAACCGGAGTGTACACAGAGTACGTGAGGATTTCGAGCACCGCCCAACGCAGCAATCGGGGCGCGCAATAAGTTTTTAGAGGTGCAAAAAAAGAGAAAAAGTACGATGCAAATCATCACTGATCCGGCTGAAATGCAGAAAATCGCCGAAAAGCTTCGGCTCCAGCACCAGTACATCGGCGTCGTCATGACCATGGGCGCGTTGCACGAGGGACACCTGAACCTGGTGAAGCTCGCAAAGGAGAAAGCCGGAACGGTCATCATGACCATCTTCGTCAACCCGACGCAGTTCGGCCCCGGCGAGGATTTCCACCGCTACCCGCGCCCGTTCGAAAAGGATGTCGCTTTGGCACGCTCGGCAGGCATCGACTACCTCTTCGCGCCTGCGGTGGAGGCGATGTATCCGGAGGGCTACTCGACCAGCATCGATCTCGGCCCGGTCGCCACGCGCTTTGAGGGCGCGGCCCGGCCCGGCCACTTCGGCGGCATGGCAACGGTGGTTGTTAAACTGCTCGGCATCACCCGGCCCCATCTGGCCGTGTTCGGCGAAAAGGATGCCCAGCAACTCGCCATCATCCGGCGCGTCGTGACCGATCTGAACATCGGCACCACGATTCTCGGGGCACCAATCGCCCGCGAAAGCGACGGCTTGGCCACCAGCTCGCGCAACATCTACCTCAGCTCCGAGGAACGCCAGCAAGCAACGGTGCTTTACCGCGCCATCCGCTACGCCGGGGAGCAGATCGAGCAGGGTCGCGCCGATCTCGAAGCGATCGCCGCAGAAGCCGAAGAGCTTGTGCTCGCCGAAAAGGACGCCAAGCCCGACTACCTCTGCTTTGTCGATGACGCCACCTTCGAAAGAACTGCGAAAGCCGTTCCAGGCAAAGCATACCGGCTCATCATGGCTGTACGCATCGGTTCGACCAGGCTGATCGACAACTGGCGGTTCGAGTATGCATGACGGCATCGCGGAGACAAAAGATGACAGAAGCGCGCAGCAACGGCGCCGATACTGGAAGACAACAATTTTAATAGTATATTATTTGACTTTATAATTTTTTGAATTGGCTTCGACCACGACCGGCATCCAGGTCTCTGATTCCTGCATCGACACAACGTTGTCCCGAAGGTCCAACGAAGAGGTTCATCACTACTAACCACAACAGATTTAAATGTTTATCAAAAAAGAGATCGATCTTGGACAGGGTAAGCTCATCACGATCGAAACCGGAAAAATGGCCAAACAGGCGGACGGCTCGGCGGTCGTCACGCTGAACGACACCATGGTGCTCGCCACGGTGGTTTCAAGCAAAAATCCTCCGTCACCGAATCAGGACTTCTTCCCGCTCCAGGTCGAATACCGAGAAAAATATTCCGCAGCCGGCAAGTTCCCCGGCGGCTTCTTCAAACGCGAAGGGCGCCCTTCCGAAAAGGAGATTCTCTCTGCCCGCCTGATCGACCGTGCCCTGCGCCCGCTCTTCCCTGACGGCTACTATCAGGAGACCCAGATCATCATTTCAGTCATTTCATCCGACACCATCAACGACGCCGACGTGCTTGGCGGCATCGCCGCTTCGGCAGCCATCATGGTGTCGGACATTCCTTTCGCCAACGCCATGTCGGAAGTTCGCGTCGGCAGGATCAACGGCCAGTTCATCGTCAATCCTGACACCGAAGAGTTGCAGCGCAGCGACCTCGACATCTGCATCGGCGGCACCGAGGAGACCATCTGCATGCTCGAAGGCGAGATGAAAGAGATTTCGGAAGCCGAGATGCTTGAGGCCATCAAGTTCGGCCACGAAGCGATCAAGAAGCTTTGCGCCTTCCAGAAGGAGCTTGCTGCCGAGGTCGCCAAACCAAAGCGTGCGTTTGCACCCACCGTCGCTCCCGCCGAGCTGGTCGCCTTCATTGAGGCCAACTGCGCAGCCGAGCTGAAAGAGCTGGCCTACACGCCGCTGGCAAAAGAGGAGCGCTCCGACAGGACCAAGGCGATCTACAAGGAGACCATCGCCAAAACCCTCGAACACTTCAGCTCCATCACCGCTGAAGAAATCGAAGCCAATCCCGAAAAGGCGCTCTGCCTGAGCGAGCACATGATCGATGACTGCATTCACGACATCGAAAAGAAGGTGATGCGCCACATGATTCTTGACGACCAGAAGCGCCTCGACGGCCGTACGCTTGAGCAGGTTCGCCCGATCAGCATCGAGCTGGGCCTCATTCCGAGAGCGCACGGTTCAGCGCTCTTTACGCGCGGCGAAACACAGGCACTGGTGACGCTCACACTCGGCACCAAAAAAGACGCCCAGTCGGTCGATACGCTCACCAACGACACCGACAAGCGCTTCATGCTGCACTACAACTTCCCACCGTTCTCGGTTGGCGAAACCGGCAGAGTCGGCGGCACCAGCCGTCGTGAAATCGGCCACGGGAACCTCGCCGAACGCGCCATCAAGATGGTGATGCCTACCGAGCAAGAGTTCCCCTACACCGTGCGCCTCGTCTCGGACATCCTCGAATCGAACGGATCGTCGTCGATGGCCTCGGTCTGCGGCGGCACGCTGGCTGCGATGGACGGTGGCATTCCGCTGAAGAAGCCGGTCTCCGGCATCGCGATGGGCCTCATCAAGGAGGGCGACCGCTACGCCGTGCTCTCCGACATTCTTGGCAACGAGGATCACCTCGGCGACATGGACTTCAAGGTCTCCGGCACGCGTGACGGCATCACCGCCTGCCAGATGGACATCAAGATTGACGGTCTGGACTATCACATCCTCGAAACCGCGCTCGAACAGGCGCACGAGGGTCGGATGCACATCCTCAACATCATGACCGACGCTATTCCGGCAGCCCGCGAAGACATCGGCAGATACGCCCCACGCCTCACC
Source organism: uncultured Chlorobaculum sp. (assembly GCA_965544465.1). GTDB lineage: Bacteria > Bacteroidota > Chlorobiia > Chlorobiales > Chlorobiaceae > Chlorobaculum. The sequence goes on along the minus strand of CBEUNJ010000007.1, from coordinate 5,680 downwards.
ACCATCCAGATTCCGGTGGACGCCATCGGCATGGTGATCGGCAAGGGCGGCGAAACCATCCGCAGCATCACCGAGGAGACCGGCGCGGAGATCAACATCGAGGACGACGGCACGGTGACCATCGCCTGCTCCAGCCCCGAAGCCACCAAAGCAGCGGTCGAAACCATCAAGACCCTCGTCTCCAAACCGGAGGTCGGCACGGTGTACATGGGCAAGGTTCGCGACATCCGCGAAGAGCTTGGCGCGTTCGTCGAGTTCCTGCCAAAAACTGACGGCTTGGTGCACATATCCGAGATCGCGCGCGAGCGCATTGCCAAGGTGAGCGACGTGCTCAAACCCGGCGAGCGTGTCAAGGTCAAGCTGATCGACATCCGCAAAGATCCGCGCACCGGCAAGACCAGGTTCGCGCTGTCGATCAAGGCGTTGCTCGATGAAGAGCAGCCTGCCAACACCAACGGCGCGCCAAAAGCGCAGCAGAACTGAGCTTGGCGAAACCAAACCAAAGGCAGTGCGGGGCACATAACCCTGCACTGCCTTTTTTCATTACTGGTGCCGGGTTATTTTCCCTGCACCATTTCAGAACACGACAAGAGAACAGACCGGAGAGGAGAGAGAGTAATGAAATACGACTTTTCAGCACTGGAGAAAAAGTGGCAGGCCCGGTGGGCGGATGAACAGACCTTCGCCTCCTCCGCCGACCACGAGAAGCCTAAATATTACGTGCTCGACATGTTCCCCTACCCGAGCGGTTCGGGGCTGCACGTCGGTCACCTCGAAGGCTACACGGCCACCGACATCATAGCGCGCTACAAACGCTGCCGCGGCCACAACGTGCTGCACCCAATGGGATGGGACGCCTTCGGCCTGCCCGCCGAGCAGTTCGCCATCAAGACCGGCACGCATCCGCGCCTGACCACAGAAAAAAACATCACCAGCTTCCGCGAGACGCTCAAAAGCATGGGCTTCTCCTACGACTGGAGCCGCGAGGTCAACACCACCGATCCGAACTACTTCAAGTGGACGCAGTGGATTTTCCTGAAGCTCTACGAAAAAGGGCTGGCCTACATCTCGGAGGTTGACGTCAACTGGTGCGAGGAACTGAACGTGGTGCTCGCCAACGAGGAGGTGGACGAAAAGCTGGCCGACGGCCTGACCGTCGTCCGTCGCCCGCTGCGCCAGTGGGTGCTGAAGATCACCGCCTACGCCGAGCGGCTGCTCGAAGATCTGGACGAAGTGGACTGGCCGGAGAACGTCAAGCAGATGCAGCGCAACTGGATCGGGCGCTCTGAGGGCGTCGAGATCGACTTCGAGCTGCGCTGCCACCGCACCAACCTGCGCGTCTATACCACGCGGCCCGACACCCTCTTCGGCGCAACCTACCTGGTCATTTCGCCGGAGCATCCGATGGCCGAAAAGCTCGCCATCGCCCAGCAGCTCGTTGCAGTTAAACAATATATCGAGCAAGCCAAGCTCAAAACCGAGCTGGAGCGCACCGGTTTGCAGAAGGAGAAAACCGGCGTCTTCACCGGCTCCTACGCCATCAACCCGGCCAACGGCGAAGCGCTGCCGGTCTGGATTTCTGACTTCGTGCTCACCAGCTACGGCACTGGCGCCATCATGAGTGTCCCGGCGCACGACAGCCGCGACTGGGAGTTTGCCAAAAAATTCGATCTGCCGATCCGCGAGGTCATCAAAAGCCCGCACGACGTGCAAGAGGAGGTGTTTGACGGCAAGGAAAGCGTGTGCGTAAACTCCTCGAACGACGAAATTTCCATCGACGGCCTCGACTTCAAGACCGCCTTCGACCGCATGGCCAACTGGCTTGAATCGAAGGGCAAAGGCAAGCGCAAGGTCAACTACAAGCTGCGTGACTGGGTGTTCAGCCGCCAGCGCTACTGGGGCGAGCCGATCCCGATCAAGCACTACGAAGACGGCACGATGCGCCCCGAAACCAACCTCCCGCTTACGCTGCCGGAAGTGGAGGCCTATCAGCCCACATCGACCGGCGAATCGCCCTTGGCCAACATCGAAAGCTGGCTCTACGGCGAGGACGAGCACGGCAAGTTCCGCCGCGAAACCAACACCATGCCACAATGGGCCGGAAGCTGCTGGTACTACCTGCGCTTCATCGACCCCGAGAACAGCGACGCGCTGGTCGATCCGTCGCGCGAGCAGTACTGGATGAACGTCGATCTGTACATCGGCGGCGCGGAGCACGCGGTGCTGCACCTGCTCTACTCACGCTTCTGGCACAAGGTACTCTACGATCTCGGCGTGGTCAGCACCAAAGAGCCGTTCCAACGCCTCTTCAACCAAGGCATGATTCTCGGCGAAGACAACGAAAAGATGTCCAAGTCTCGCGGCAACGTCATCCCTGCCGACCACGTGCTGAGCACCTACGGCGCGGACGCGGTACGCCTCTACGAAATGTTCCTCGGCCCACTTGAACAGGTCAAGCCGTGGAACACCCACGGCATCGAAGGTATCAGCCGCTTCCTGAACAAGGTGTGGCGACTGGTGTGGGACGAAAACACCGAAACGCAGAAAACCACCGACAGCAAGCCGTCCAATGCAATCCTCAAGCGGATGCACAAGGCAATCAAAAAGGTGACCGAAGATACCGAACAACTCAAGTTCAACACCGCCATTTCAGAGATGATGGTGCTGGTCAACGAGCTCACCAAAGCGGGATGCTACAGCCGCGAGACCACCGAAACCCTGCTGGTGCTGCTCTCCCCCTTCGCGCCGCACATCACCGAAGAGCTGTGGCAGACGCTCGGTCACGCCGAGTCGATCAGCGGAGCCGCATGGCCGGTCTTCGACGCAAAGCTCGCCGCAGACGACGTGCTCACCATCGCCGTGCAGGTCAACGGCAAGCTGCGTGGTACGTTTGAAGCTCCGGCGGGTTGCGCCAAAGAGGAGATGATCGAGGCGGCCAAAAAGGTCGAGAGCGTCGCGAAGTTCCTCGACGGGCAGCAGATCGTCAAAGAAATCGCCGTGCCCGGCAAGCTGGTCAACTTCGCCGTAAAACCGCAACAATGACAACGAAGTGATGAGATGAGGCTCTTGGCATCATCTGTTTTTTTTCTGTAACTTTTTGGACTTGATCTATTTGCCATGCTTCTGAATCCATTTCGTGAGCGGTTCAGAGCACACAAGGAAGTCACTAAAAGGGATAGCCCCAGGTCCCTACCCAACCTGGACAAAACGTCGGTGCTTTCTCAAGGAGCAGCAGACATTTTCTTCAATACAAATCCGTATTACCAATGGCTACTGAGCAAACGAAAGGCCAGTCCTCTGAATCGATCAGTTCGGTTCTCTCCGAGCGGAGGAAGTTTCCACCGCCGGAAGCGTTCTCTTCCCAGTCGCACATTTCAAGCATGGAGCAGTATGAAAAACTCTATGCCGATGCAGCCGCAGATCCCGACAAGTACTGGGGCGATCTGGCCGAACAGTTCCACTGGTTCAAGAAATGGGACTCGGTGCTTGAATGGAATGCTCCGTATGCCAAATGGTTCAATGGCGGCACGACCAACATCGCCTACAACTGCCTTGACGTGCACGTCAACAGCTGGCGCAAGAACAAGGCGGCCATCATGTGGGAAGGCGAAGAGGGCAACGAGCGCATCCTCACCTACGGCGAACTGCACCGCCAGGTCAGCAAATTCGCCAACGTCCTGAAAATCGCCGGTATCAAACAGGGTGACAAAGTTGCCATCTACATGGGCATGGTGCCTGAACTGGTCATCGCCGTGCTCGCCTGTGCTCGTGTCGGCGCGGTGCACAACGTGATCTTCGCCGGCTTCTCGGCCAACTCCATCACCGAACGCGTCAACGACTCCCACGCCAAACTGGTCATCTGCTCCGACGGCACCCGCCGCCGTGGTGGCACCATCAACCTCAAGAACATCGTTGACGAAGCGGTCGTCAACACCCCGTCGGTCAAAAACGTCATCGTGCTGAAAGTCACCGGCGAAGAAATTCACATGCACGACGGCATGGATCACTGGTGGCACGACCTGATGGGGCTGGCCATGGATGAATGCGAACCGGCGCAGGTCGATTCCGAGCACCCGCTCTTTTTGCTCTACACCAGCGGTTCGACCGGCAAACCGAAAGGCATTCTGCACACCACCGCCGGCTACATGGTGCACGCCGCCAGTTCGTTCAAGTATGTGTTCGACATCAAGGACGAGGATATCTACTTCTGCACCGCCGACATCGGCTGGATCACCGGCCACACCTACATGATCTACGGCCCACTGCTCAACGGCGCAACCGTTTTCATGTACGAAGGTGCGCCGAACTACCCGCAGTGGGATCGCTTCTGGGACATGATCAACCGCCACAAGATCACGATCCTCTACACCGCCCCGACAGCCATCCGCGCCTTCATCCGCGCCGGTAACGAGTGGGTCACCAAGCACGACCTCAGCTCGCTCCGCCTGCTCGGCACGGTCGGCGAACCGATCAACCCCGAAGCGTGGATGTGGTACCACAAATATGTCGGTCAGGAACAATGCCCCATCGTGGACACCTGGTGGCAGACCGAAACCGGCGGCATCATGGTCTCCCCGATGCCGGGCGCAACCCCGACCAAACCCGGCACAGCAACCCGCCCGCTACCCGGCATTATGGTGGACGTCGTACGCAAGGACGGCACCCCGTGCAACGCCAACGAAGGCGGCTACCTGGTCGTCAAACACCCGTGGCCCTCGATGCTCCGCACCATTTACGGTGACGACGAGCGCTACGAGCAGACCTACTGGTCAGAATTCCCTGGCATGTACTTCACCGGCGACGGCGCAAGAAAGGACGATGACGGCTACATCTGGATCATGGGCCGCGTCGATGACGTGGTCAACGTCTCCGGCCACCGCCTCGGCACCAGCGAGGTCGAGAGCGCTCTGGTCTCGCACGAAGCGGTCGCGGAAGCCGCCGTGGTCAGCCGTCCGGACGACATCAAGGGCAACGCGCTGGTCGCGTTCGTCACGCTGAAGGACGAGTACGAAGGTGACGCCAAACTGCGTGAATCGCTCGGCAAGCACGTCCAGCAAGAGATCGGCGCCATCGCCAAGCCGGACGAAATCCGCTGGGCCAAAGGCCTTCCGAAGACCCGCAGTGGTAAAATTATGCGACGCCTGCTCCGCGAGCTCGCCACCTCCAACGAAATCAAAGGCGACATCACCACCCTCGAAGACCTCGGAGTCATCGAGAACCTCCGCGAGCAAGAAAACGAAAGCTGAGCAATCAGCGACACGTCAAACGCACAAGCCCCGGCCAAAAACCGGGGCTTGTGCGTTGTGGCAAAACCATCTCTCGCGCTAAAGCAACCTCGTCAAACATTGTTTTGATCTGGGAATAGAATCAGTCATACAGGGCTTATTCCCCACTCAAACCTGCGCCATCAAACGTTCGAGCGCGGACAAAATTTCATCCACATCATCCGGAGTGACACCGGAAAACCAGAGCTTCTGAGGATAAATCATCACATTCGGCCCCTCGCCGCAAACCCCCAAGCAACCCGACGTCGATACCCGCACTTTCCCTTTCCAGCCTTTCGACTCAACAGCCTCCTTCAATTGTGCTTTCACAAGCTGACTGTTACCATCCGCACAAGATTTCCGCTCTCCCCCGCGATCATTGGTGCAGACAAAGACGTGAGCAGTGTAAGGTGATT
>CBEUNJ010000006.1:0-31118 GCA_965544465.1 uncultured Chlorobaculum sp. | reverse complement strand
CTGGCCGTCGCTCTGTGGAATCGGGCGGCGGCTTTTTTTACCCGTTCAGATTCAAGTAGACGCTTAGCGCAGAAAAGAACAGAAAAGGCTGCCGCAGAAGCACGATGTTTCTCGACAGCCTTTTTTACATCTCCAGTATGCCCGGAAGGCGGTTACAGCCAGTCGGCAATCAGTCTTGCCTCCCAACTCCAACGCTCAAAATGGTTGAGCGCCTCGACGGTAGCGTGATCGAGTTCTTCCCTGGTGAAGTCGAATCCCGCACTCCGGATGATCTCCCACCGCGCGTCCTTATTTTCGGCATTGTTGACTTTTTCAGCCAGTTCGCTGTCTGACTTCATTTTTTTTAGAAATTCAACGGCAGAGCTTTTCGGCATAGGTACTTCCCTCACTGAGTGGTTTGCAAGATGAGCTAAACAAAAACCTGAATCTACAGAATAATCCATCTATGGGCAAGTGCGCCGCTGTGTTCGCCCATGTTATGGCGAAAGGTGTGAGTGGTTTGTGGTAGAACGCAAATAGTTTAAATTTAATGTTACACTATTTGCAATACTTTTTCTCCCTTGATACATGTTGGCGGCTATAAAAGAGACGTATCCTTTTGTCTATAGGCATTTCAGTTCACTTATGGACGGGGAGTCGCACTTGCGGCGTATCCGGGAGATAGACCATTACTGGGAAGCGTTTAGTCAGCGGGATGTGCCTGTTGTTGTGCTCGACGGAAGTGAGCTGCCTGCTCATGTCGTCCCGTCAGGTGATTTTGATATTATGTATGCTGGCGGGACGCTTGGTCTTTTGCATGCCGCTGTCATGGCGTCCTTGTACCAGCGAAGCATAATGGTTATAGACAGCCACGTGCCGGGGCGTTCAACCCGAGACTGGAACATCTCAAGAGGTGAACTCGATACCTTCAGCCGAATAGGGTTGCTGACCAAAGAGGAGGTTGATGCCTGTATCGTTTGCCGGTACAAGACTGGCTGGGCGGAATTTTTTGTCGAAAATGGTCGGCAGAGAAGGCTTTATCTGGACAACGTTCTTGATTGTGCGGTCGATGCCGACATGCTTCTTGGAAAGGCTCTGGACAAACTTCTTAGCAATCCGGCATGCAGGGTGTCTGGGGCAACGACATTCAGAAAGCTCTACAGGTTCGATGATTACGTCGTCGTGGAAGCTGTCGATTCGAACAACCAAACGCTCTACTACAGGGCAAAAGTGTTTGTTGATGCGATGGGGGTTCTTTCTCCTGTGGCCATGCAGCTCAATCAAGGGCGTCCCCATACCCATGTTTGCCCAACCGTAGGTACCATTTCGACCGGGCTTGAAGGGGTCGATCACCAGACCGGCGAAATTCTGGTGAGTACGGAGCCTGCCGATATCAGTGCCGGAAGTGGACGCCAGCTTATCTGGGAGGGGTTTCCTGCCGGTAAAGGTCAGTACATCACCTATCTTTTTTTCTACGACGCAGTCGATTCGGATAACGACAAATCTCTTCTTGGCCTTTTCGAGACGTATTTTAAAAAGCTTCCCGATTACAAGAATCCGGGAACGGCTTTTGCAATCGAGCGCCCGGTGTATGGCATCATTCCCGCTTATTTTCATGACGGTTTCGGCTGTACAAGGGTTGTTGCTGATGACCGTATCCTCATGCTTGGCGATGCTGCCACCCTTGGCTCTCCGCTGACCTTTTGCGGTTTCGGTTCGATGGTGAGGAATCTTGAGCGCTTGACCGCCGAGCTGGAGCGGGCGCTTAATGAAAATCAGCTTTCCGCCAGAAGCCTTTCCTCCATCAATGCCTACGAGCCGAATGTGGCAGCCATGGCAAACCTGATGAAGTATATGTGCTATAACCAGGGGACGGATAGCCCAAATTTTGTCAATGAACTGATGAACGAGGTGATGATCGTCCTTGACGAGTTGCCGCCACGATACCGAGAGGCTATGTTCAAGGACAGGCTTCAGTTTTCGGAGATGATGACTATCGGGGTGAACGTGGCCTTGAAATATCCTGAGGTGCTCAAGCTTACTGCCCTCAAGCTGGGGTTTGGCGGATCACTCGGCATGATCAAAAATTTTGTCGGCTGGGCGTTTGCTCCGTCACGCTGAAACGCCTCTGGACTTACTTGTTCCCGCCTTCGGCTGATATGTCTTGAGTCGAACAGCAGATGTCCGCCTGAACTTGGCATAGCATGCTCTCGGTGGCCTGCTGCATTATGTTCGACATGAGCGTTTCGCTCATTAATTTCAGGACCGGTTCCGGCATGAGGTTCAGGGGAAAGGAGAGTTTGAAGTCGAGCGAGATGTTCGTCTCGAAATGCACGGCGGTTCTGTTGTCTGACTGATGGAGCAGGCAGATTTCGGAATTGGTCGTACCGATAAACGTGTGGTTGTTGATGGGGCTCAGGTCGGGAACGGAATCAGCTGTGGTCCACCGGATTTTCTTTCCAGGCCGCCTTATGTCTACCGGATGAAGGTTTCGTGTGGTGCATCTGGAAAAGGCAGGGCTGTCAACCGGTAGAATTTCCTGACTCTGTTTGATAAAAAAGATAGCTATGATGGGGTTGTTTCTCGGGTCATCCAACTCAAAAGTCCACTGAAAAATATCGAGATCCCGGAGATACTTTACATGCTTACAGTACGGGTTACATTTCAGGATTTTTTCGTGATTGGAAAAATATATGGTTGATTCCTGCAAGCATGATTCAAGCACAACGATTGCGTTGCTTTTTCCGGTGACTTCCATGGCAAAGTGGAATTATCTGTTCTGGATGGTGGATTTTTTGTGTTTATTTCATATTACGTTGTGTTTTAGGCGAAGGTTTCTTCATTGCCGATCTCTTGCTCTTGCCTCTTGACAAGGGGTGTTCCGGAGCTGTATGGAGAATGGTAAACGGTCATCTCGAGCCAACAGTTCCGGTGCTTTTCCCCTCTTCTTGTACTACGGCAGAGGGGCTTGCCGGGGGTTCTGGAGGCGGAGCGGGAAAATATCAATTTTTTTATTGAAATTTCTACGGGTTCACATCGCGCAGACATGCTGCGGGGCAGTTGATTGCGTGCGTGGATATTTGAGGAACAGTAACCGGAAAATCCATCATGAAAACTATTGTTATTACCGGCAGCAGCCGCGGCATCGGATTCGGGCTTGCCAGCGCTTTTCTGGCAAGGGGCTGCGGGGTGATTATCAGCAGCCACTCTACAGAGCGTCTCGGGTTGGCTTTGGAGGAGTTGAAAAAAAAACACCCTGGAGCGCCACTTTTTTCTTGTCGTTGCGACGTGACCGTTCTTTCCGACTTGGAAGCGCTTTGGGAGAAAGCTGAAAAGGAGTTTGGGAGAGTCGATATCTGGATCAACAACGCGGGTTGCGCTCACCCCATGCAGCCGTTCTGGAAGCTCGATTATGCTGATATTACCAAAACCGTCGATGTTAACCTCATGGGAACCATCAACGGCTCTCGTGTGGCATTCCGCCGCATGATAGAGCAGGGTGGCGGACATATCTACAACCTGGAGGGGCAGGGGGCGGACGGGAGTGTGATTTCGGGTATGAGCGTTTTCGGCACCGCCAAGGCCGGAGTCCACTATTTTTCGAAATCGCTGATCAAAGAGGCGAATGGGATGAAGGTGAACGTGAGCACCATCATTCCCGGAATCATCCGCACCAGTCTCCAGGCCGGTACGGCTGGCACGACCGCCGAAGGTCGGATGTTCCTCAACATGTTCGGAGAGGATATCCAGCCGGCCATGGATGATCTTGCGTCGAGAATCCTGGCCAATACCTCACATGGGGCGTGCATCAACAGAATGTCGCCACCAGACATGATTGGCAAGGTCGTGACGGCTCCACTCAGAATGTTGTTCGGTCAGCATTAGCCGGCGTGCTTGCCGTATAATAATTCTTGAGATGCAACTTATGCATGATGAACTTCCATTCAGGGTGCTTTTCGTTGGCATGTATGTGGCCGGGTTTGGCATGAGGGGATATTTCTCCGCACGACTGAAGCGGCAGGGCGAGCGGTTGCTTCCGAGAGGCGGTGAGGGGCGTCGCTCGGACGGTTTCAGGATACTGTTCCAAGGGGCTATGTTTTTTTTCTGGCTCTTTATCGTGTTCAGCTATGCCTGGTACCCTTCCTGGATGGAGCGTTTTCACTTGCCCCTGCCTCACTGGCTGAGGTATGCTGGGGCTGCGATGGGTTTTCTGGCCTTTCCTTTTCTCGCCTATACCCTCAGGACGCTCGGACGTTACTGGTCTCCGCTGCCTGTCCTGCGAGAGAATCATCACCTTGTTACCAGCGGCCCGTACCGTTTTGTCCGCCATCCCATGTATTCTGCGATGATGGTGTTGTTTCTTTCATTTTCGTTGACCACGGCCAATCTTCCCGTGACCGTGTTGAGTGTTCTTGCAATTATCCTGACCCTGCGATGGGGGTTGAAAGAGGAGGGGATGATGATCGGGCATTTCGGCCAGGAGTACGAAGAGTACATGAAACGAACAGGGGCTTTTCTGCCGCGTTGGGGCAGGATCGCCTGAACAGCGGAGTTTTGCCTGATGAGCCATCTTGATATCGAACGATGCCACCTCTACTACGAGGATACGGGGGGCGCTGCCGGTGACAGCCGTGAGACGGTTGTATTTTTCAATGGCTGGTCGATTTCTTCGAGGTATTGGAAGCCCCTGATCGAGCTTCTGTCTCCGAGGTATCGTTGTGTATCGTTCGATCAGAGCGGCACCGGCAGAACGCAGGTAAAAAGGCCGTTTCCGCCGTTCACCGTCGAAGGGTTTGCGGACGAGGCTGCGAAGCTGCTCGAAGGACTCGGACTGCTCGCCGGGAGGCGGCTCCATATTGTTGCCCACTCCATGGGAGGGATGGTCGCAACCGAGGTCTGCAATCGTTTTCCCGATGCCCTGCTTTCGGTGACCATCGTCAACTGCGGGATCTTCGACGACGAACTCCTCAAATCATTTCATCATGTGCTTCTTGGCGCTATGATCGGCCTGTCGATGAACCTCAAGGGGCTGTTCCGCTTCGAGCCGTTCAAGTCCTTGTTCATAGACCGGGTGATCGGGAAACCGATCGAAAGCTGCTTCCGCGACATTTTTGTTGAGGATTTCATTACAAGCGACAACGATGCGTCGGCGGCGGTCGGCAGGTTCACCATAGATCCCCTTACCGTGGGACGCTATACCAAGGCGGCGGTCGGGATAAGGGCTCCGCTCCTCTGTGTCGTCGGAATGGCCGACCGGACGATTCCGCCTGAAGGGATGATCACCCTCTACGAGAGGCGAAAGGAACTGAGCGAGTGGCCGACCGCTCTCGAACGGTTCGAAGACACCGGTCATCTGCCGATGCTCGAAGAACTGGCTGGTTTTTTTAAGGCGTTGCAACGCCATTTCGAGCAGGCTCGGGAGTGTTCTCTGGGCGGTCTTTGATTTTTTCGCTGCTACTATCATCCACTTCTGAAGTCGCCTCAAACCGAGAGGAGAGTATTATTTTGTTGCATGTTGCACATGGTTTTGTTTTTTTTATACTTTCAATACCCTAACGGGGTATGGGTACCATTTTTTGCGCTCTGGACATGTGACATGTGTTATACTCCTGGCAGTTGTAGGGGGCGCAGATTTGGAGTGGGTCGTTAAACAGTGTTTCTGCATTGGCATGAAAGGGGACGGATGATGAACGATAACGATGAATGCAGGATGGACGATGTGATCGTGCGGCTGAAAAAAGTGAATGGCCAGATTCACGGTCTGATCCGGATGCTTGAGGGCGAAGAGGAGTGTCAGAAGGTGGTAACCCAGTTTCAGGCTGCTAAAGCCGCACTCGACAATACCTACTCTCTTGTTCTGAACAGAAACCTCCAGAACTGCCTGAGCAGGCAGGACTCGGGAAGCGTGGAAAAAATTCTCAAACTCATATCAAAAAAATAGATGACCAAGAAGGTAATCAGAAGGTTCCTCGCCCTGCTCGTGGCCGGTATGACCGCCTATGGGCAGGCCGATGCGGCTACACTGAAGCTCTCGCTCCATGATGCGCTGAAGATGGCGCGTGAGCGCAACACCATGCTCAAAGCCCAGCGCGCTAAGATCGATCAGGCCGACGCGCGGATTGTGCAGAGTAAGCAGGCGTATCTGCCGAAGGTGACGCTCTCCGAAACCGTCATGCACTCTAACGATCCCGGCGCGGTGCTGGTGGGTAAGCTCCAGCAAGAGATTGCCTACTACAACTTCAATGTTGCTCCTCCCGATTTTGGAGACTTCGCGCTGGACAACCTCAACCATCCTGCCGCGCTGACCGATTTTCATACCAGCCTCCAGGTGCAGCAGCCACTCTACAATCGTGACGCCATTATCGGCGGTTCGATTGCCAAGAGCGCTCGCAAGGCGCAGGGGTTTATGGTCAATCGCGCCGAGGAGACCATTGATCTGAACGTCAAGAAAGCCTTCTACGGTATGCTTCTGGCCAAGAAAAATCTGGCCGATCTAGAACAGTCGATTCGTATCATGAAGGGCTACAGTGCTGAGGCGGCCCGCGGTTACAATGCCGGGGTGATGAACAAGTCCGACAAGCTCTCCACGCAGGTGCGACTTGCCGAGATGCAAGATCAGAAGCTTCAGATTCTGGACGGCATCAAGAACGCCGAAGACTCCCTGCGCATGATGCTTGCGCTTGGCAAAGATGACACTATCGTGCCGGTCGGCAGCCTGTCGGTTGATGCGAAAATCCCGGCTTCGGTCAAGACGACCAGCACGGAGGGCCGCAGTGACCTCAAGGCGCTTCAGGCGTTCGAGGAGGTGCGGGACTACCAGCACGATATGGAACGCGCCAAAAACCTTCCGAGGCTCAACGCCTTTGCCCAGCAGAACTGGCATGACAACTCCTTTCTCGGCACCGAAGGTTCGAGCTGGACGATTGGCCTGAACGTGCAGTGGCAGATTTTCGACGGCATGGCTACCCGTGGCAAGATTCAGGAGGCCAAGGCGCAGGCGCTGGAAGCCCGCTACAACTACGAAGCAGCCAAGGAAAAGAGCGATCTTGATCTCGACATGGCTCGTCGCGCGCTGATTACCTCGCGCGAGCGCATCGCGGTGGCAAGCCAGTCGCTCAATGCGGCCAAGGTCAGTTTCGACTTTATCGGCAAGCAGTACAAGAGCGGCATGGCCATGACCTTCGAACTCCTGATGCGCGAAGGCGCTTATACCTGGGCGAAGATGCGTCTGAACCAGGCCCGTTACGACTACTGCATCGCCCAAAGCGAGTATGACTATTATTCCGGCGGTAAGTAAGTCACCGCATCAACCTGTTTGTTCAACAGAAGTCAACCACATCATGATAAAAAAGGTATCCATACAGTTGGTGTTTCTCATGGCCCTTGCCATTCCGGTCTTCATGACCGGATGTCATGGCGGCTCTGAGGGTTCCGCTCCTCACAAGGCGGCCCATGACGCCAAGAAGGTTCCGGCTTCCGCGCTCGTACCCGTCAGGGTTCTGAACGAAGGTGGCGTGGAGTATATCGTTGCGCCCAAGACGGCGGTGTTCCGCCAGGGGGCGCTGACTGGCGTGCTTGCTGTCAACGCCGATGGGCGGGTCGAGGCTCGTTGGGTTCGCACCGGCAATACCGTCGGCTCTGAGGTCATCGTGCTTGCTGGCCTGGAAAGGGACTCGCAGATTGTGGGATCGTACGATCCCGAACTTGAGGGAGGTGTTTTTGTAAAACAGAATCAGGCCGCAGCAGAGGAGGTTCAGTCAAATGAATGAGGGGATTGCCGGTAAACTGGCAAAACAGTTTATCAATTCAAAGATTACGCCGCTCCTTATGGTGGCGGCTCTGTTGGTCGGCGTGCTGGCCGCCTTTATGACGCCGAGGGAGGAGGAGCCGCAGATCGTGGTTCCGATGGTGGATATCTACATCCCGTTCCCCGGCGCAGCTCCGGCTGAGGTCGAGGATCGGGTTGCTAAGCCTGTCGAGCGCACGCTGACCGAGATTCCGGGGGTCGATTACGTCTATTCGACCTCCATGCAGGATTTCGCGCTTGTGACCGTTCGCTATAAGGTGGGCGAGGATGCCGAACCCAGCATGGTGAAGCTTTGGGCCACGCTTATGAAGAACATGGACAAAATGCCGAAAGGCGTCCAGGTGCCGCTCATGAAGAAAGTCTCCATCGATGACGTGCCGGTACTCAACCTCACCTTCTGGGGCAAGCACGCCACGCCGTATGAACTGCGCAAGGTGGCCGTCGATCTCGGCGACCAGCTCAAGCAGATCAAGGACATTGGCGACGTCGAGGTCAAGGGTGGTCTAAAACGCCAGATTCGCGTGTTGCTCGACAAGCAGAAGCTCGTCGCTCACAATGTGAGCTCTTTCCAGATCGTCAAACAGCTCAAGAATTCGAACAGCCAGATGACCTCCGGCAACCTCGAAAACCTCAACAAGGAGGTGATCGTCAGGAGCGGGCGCTTCTTTGAGAGCGCCAAGGATGTTGGCAGCATCGTCGTCGGTCTCGATGGCGGTTCTCCGGTCTATCTGCGCGATGTCGCAACGATTACTGACGGGCCGGAAGAAGTTGACAATTACGCTTTCTTCGGCTGGGGCGCTGCCGACCACGAAGGCCGCCACGGTGAGTATCCCGCCGTCACCCTGACCGTCGCCAAGCGCAAGGGCGCTGACGCCACCGTGCTTGCCGACAAGGTGCTGGCCAAGGTCAACGACCTGAAAGGCACCATGGTGCCTGCCGGCATCACCGTCACCCAGACCCGTAACTATGGTGAAACCGCGACCGAAAAGGTGTTCACCCTGCTTGAGCACCTCAGCATCGCCATCGTTGCCGTGACCGTGATTGTCGCCTTCTTCCTCGGCTGGAGGGGTGCGCTGGTCAACTTCATGTCGGTGCCGATCACCTTCGCGCTGACGCTGCTTGTTTATTATCTGCTCGATTACTCGCTCAACAGGGTGACGCTCTTCGCGCTCATTTTTGTGACGGGTATTGTGGTGGATGACTCGATCATCATCGCCGAGAACATTCACCGCCACTTCTCGATGAAGAAGATGCCGAAGCTTGAAGCGGCTATCGCGGCTGTGAGTGAGGTGGGTAACCCGACCATTCTGGCCACCTTCACGGTGATCGCAGCGGTGTTGCCGATGGTGTTCGTCTCTGGCTTGATGGGCCCTTACATGAGCCCGATGCCGATCGGCGCTTCGCTGGCCATGATCTTTTCGTTGATGGTTGCTTTGATCGTCACCCCGTGGCTTTCCTACAGGTTGCTCAAGGCTGATGACGAAGGCCACGAAGAGTATGACATCAAGAAGACGGTCTATTACAAGCTCTTCAACGGCATCCTTTCGCCGCTGATCGACAGCGCCTTCAAGCGCTGGATGGCTTTCGGTATTGTTGGCCTGATGCTGGTTGGCGCTATTGCCATGATTCCGCTCAAGATGGTGCAGCTCAAGATGCTGCCGTTCGATAACAAGAACGAGTTTCAGGTGATTCTCGATATGCCCGAAGGCACTGCGCTGGAGAAGACCACGCAGGTGGCCAAGGAGATTTCGAACTATCTCAAGACGGTGCCGGAGGTCGAGAGCTACCAGTACTATGCTGGTGTCAACGCACCGATCAACTTCAACGGTCTGGTGCGCCACTACTACCTGCGCAAGGGCTCGAACATGGCTGACATCCAGGTGAACCTGGTGCACAAGGGCGAGCGCAGCGCGCAGAGCCACGATATTGCCAAGAGCGTCAGGGATGGAGTTCAGGAGATCGCCAAGCGCTATAACGGCAACGCCAAGATCGTCGAAATTCCGCCGGGCCCGCCTGTGCTTTCGACCATTGTGGCCGAAATCTACGGCCCGACCGAGGCGCAGCAGATCGAGCTGGCTCGGAAAGTGAAGAAAATCTTCAAGGAGACGCCTGGCGTCGTTGACGTTGACTGGCTGGTCGAGGACAATCAGGAGGTCTATAACCTCGTGGTCAACAAGGAGAAGGCTGCCGCTTACGGCGTGACGCCCGAGCAGATCGCCTACACGCTTCGCATGTCCATTGCGGGCATGGACGCTGGCGTGCTGCACCATCAGAAAGACCTCGAACAGGTCACCATCCAGGTGCGCCTGCCGAAAGCTGACCGCACCTCGCTCAAAGACTTGTCGAACGTCTTCGTGCAGTCGCAGGGCATGGGCACGCTTACCACACGCCGCCGCGCGGGCGAAATGGTGCCGCTGTCCGAACTGGTCAAGGTAGTCAAAAAGGTTCAGGACAAGAGCATCTATCGCAAGGACTTGCGCCGTGTCGTGTACGTCACTGCTGATGTTGCTGGCGTGACCGAGAGCCCGGTCTATGCAATGCTCGACATGGACAAGAAGATCGAGAAGCTCGAAATGCCGGGCGGCTACAACATCAGCCCGCTCTACACGGCTCCACCGACCTCGGAGCAGAAGCTCTCGATGAAGTGGGATGGCGAGTGGCAGATCACCTACGAGGTGTTCCGCGATCTCGGTAGGGCGTTCGCCGTGGTGCTGGTCGTGATCTACCTGCTGATCGTCGGCTGGTTCCAGTCTTTCAAGACGCCGCTGATCATGATGATCTCCATTCCGCTGAGTCTGGTGGGTATTATTCCCGGTCACTTCATTCACCATGCGTTCTTTACGGCGACCAGTATGATCGGCATGATTGCACTGGCCGGTATCATGGTGCGTAACGCCGTGCTTTTGATCGACTTCATTGAGATTCGTCGCGAACAGGGCATTGGGCTCAAGCAGTCGATCATCGAGTCGGCAGCCGTCCGTACTCGTCCGATCATTCTCACCTCGGGTGCGGTGGTCACCGGTTCTATCGTGATGCTCTTCGACCCGATCTTCCAGGGGCTGGCCATCTCGATGATCTGGGGCGGTGTGCTCTCCACGGTGCTGACGCTCGTGGTGGTGCCGCTGGTCTACTACATGATTGAAAAACGAAACAAATAAGCGGAGTGCATGCCATGAAATTTCTTGCGGTTATGGGCCACGAAGAGACCCGCCCGCTGGTGCGGGAGCTTTTCCGGAAGCACAGGGTCACTATGTTCAGCAACATCTCTATCCGGGGCTGCAACTGCCAGCCCACGGAGTTTGAGGAGGAGGCTTGGTGGCCATCCGAAGAGTCGATCGGAGCCTACTCTTCGCTCTGCTTCGCTATTCTCGACGACGACAAAGCCCTGGAGGTGATGGAGGAGATCAAGGAGAAGCCGGTCGCCGTCGACCCCAACTTTCCGGCCAGAGCTTTCCTCATGAACGTCGAGCAGACCGGCTGAGGAGTGCCGCTGCCATGGGAGTGCTGGTTGAACAGATCAGAACGGGAGGGGATCGCAACTTTGGCTATCTCTGCGCGGACGAGGCGACGGGTGCGGCGTTCGCCGTTGATCCCTCCTTTTCCCCCGACGTTGTAGCCGAGACCGCTGCCCGAAATGGCTGGCGGCTCGGTTATGCCTTTGCCACGCACGGGCACAGCGACCACACCAACGGCAACGCGGAGTTCGAGCGCCTGACCGGCCTTCGCGTCCTGCTCTACGGAGAGCGCTGTCCGCTTACCGGCATCGCCGTGCAGCACGGCGCGAAGTTTCCTTTCGGCCAGAGCACGATCTCGATTCTGCATACTCCCGGCCACACGCCGGACTCGATCTGCATTCACGCCGCCGACGCGCTCTTTACGGGCGATACGCTCTTTGTCGGTAAGGTTGGCGGTACGTGGAGCGACGAGGATGCGCGGCAGGAGTATCGCTCCTTGCATGAGCGGGTGCTGGCGCTTCCGGAACAGACCCGCGTGTTCCCCGGACACGACTACGGCGTCCGTCCAGCTTCGACGATTGGCGAGGAAAAAAGGAGCAATCCCTTCCTGCTCCAGCCCGGTGTAGAGGCCTTCATTGACCTGAAAGCTAACTGGGCAGCCTACAAAAAAGCGCACGGCATTGCCTGAGCTTTTCTCCGCCGCCTTGACTTTTATTTCATACCTCATTCCATTATATTACAGGATAGTGCTTTTTTAGGCTTTTTCTGCCGAAGCATGCCTCCCCTGCGTCAGAACACCTTGTCAAGAGGCTTCTGCGCGATCAGTTTAAAGCAATATGTAACGGGACAGCCTGTCCTTTTCAAACGAGAGAATATCGACATGGATCAGCTCATCACCTTAAGAACCCTTCCGGTTTCCGCCCTTATGCAGAAGGAGTTCCACACTATCCAAGGCAGCTCCACCGTGGCTGAAGCTTTGCAGCTCATGAAAAAGACCGGTGAGAGCGGACTTATTGTCTTGCCACGCAACGAGGATGACAACTACGGTATCGTGACTGAAAAGGACATTCTCGAAAAAGTGATCGATCCGGGTGAGGACGTGCATCGCGATCCTTGGAACACTCCGGTTTTCCAGATCATGAGCAAGCCCATCCTGAGCGTCAATCCGGGCATGAGGGTTAAATATGCGCTGCGCATGATGAAACGCACCAATGTCAGGCGGCTCACCGTTATGGACAATAACAAGGTGATTGGCGTGCTCAACATGACCGACGTGCTGCATGCTGTCGAGGAGCTTCCGGCCCACGACGATCATATCGCTCTATAGCGCTACCAGTCTCGCTGGCCCCGCCGGTTGTGAAAGCTTCAGCTTCCGGCGGGGGCGGCAACCCTTTTCCCAACCAGCATGTCCGCTCCCGGGCGTTCACGCAAGGAATTTCGATTGTCTATGAAACCATTTGATATTGTCATCGTTGGCGGTGGCGGTGCCGGCCTTTATGCGGCTATGGAAGCTATGAACGCCAATCCGGAGCTGACTATCGCTGTGCTTTCGAAGGTCTATCCGAACCGTTCCCATACCTCTGCCGCACAGGGTGGAGCGAATGCTGCTCTGGCCAACACGGCTAAGGACGACAGCATCGAGATGCACATTTTCGATACCATCAAGGGCAGCGACTATCTGGCCGACCAGGATGCCGTCGAGGTGCTTTGCTCTGATGCGCCCAAGATCATCCGCACGCTGGAAAACATGGGCACACCTTGGTCTCGGCTCGATGACAAGACCATCGCCCAGCGTCCGTTCGGCGGCGCGGGCCGTCCGCGCTGCTGCTATTGCGCCGACAAAACCGGCCACACTATTCTTCAGACCCTCTACGAACAGTGCCTGCGCAAGGGTGTGCTCTTCTTTAATGAATATTTCGCGCTTGATCTCGTTCATGACGGCAGCCGTTCGCGCGGCCTGATTGCCATGAACATGAAGACCGGCAAGGTTGAGGCGTTTCCGGCACGCACGGTCATTTTCGCCACTGGCGGTTACGCCAAGATGTACTGGAACCGCTCCAGCAATGCGGCGGGTAACTCTGGCGACGGTCAGGCCATCGCCTACCGCGCGGGTATTCCGCTCAAGGATATGGAGTTCGTGCAGTTCCATCCGACCGGCCTGCGCAAGAGCGGTCTGCTCGTGACCGAGGGCGCACGAGGCGAGGGTGGGTATCTTGTGAACATCGACGGCGAGCGTTTTATGTCGCGCTACGCTCCTTCCAAGATGGAGCTTGGCCCACGTGACCTCGTTTCCCGCTCGATTGAAACTGAAATTCTCGAAGGCCGCGGCTTCGACAGCCCGGCTGGACAATACATGCATCTCGATCTTCGCCATCTCGGTGCTGACCTCATCAAGTCGCGCCTGCCGCAGATTCGCGAGATGTGTATGTACTTCGAGGGCGTCGATCCGATCGACGAGCCGATTCCGATCCGTCCTACGGCGCACTACTCGATGGGCGGCATCGATACCGACAACCAGGGGCGCACCATCATGGAGGGAGTCTATGCTGCTGGCGAGTGCGGCTGCGTTTCGGTGCACGGTGCGAACCGTCTTGGCGGCAACTCGCTGCTTGATATTCTCGTCTTTGGCCGCATCGCTGGACGGACGGCAGCCGAGGAGGCGCGCAACTTCAATCCGGCCACTATCACGCAGGCGGAGGTTGAAGAGAAGGAGCAGGAACTCAGAAGCTATATGCAGCCCAAGGGCCATTACGAACGCTACGGCACGCTTCGCGAAGAGCTTGGTCAGACGCTCGCCCAGAACGTCGGCATCTTCCGCGAAGAGAGCAAGATCAAAACCGGCATCGAGGAGATCGAAAATCTCAAGGAGCGCTTCAAGCATGTCCGCGTGTTCGATACGGGCGATATTTACAATACCAACCTGACGCAGGTGCTTGAACTGAAGAACATGCTCGATCTGGCCGATACGGTGGCCGCTGGCGCTCTGGTCCGAGAAGAGAGTCGCGGTTCGCATACCAGGACCGACTTCCCGAAGCGTGACGACGAAAAGTGGCACAAGCACACCACCTACACTCTTGAAAGCGGTCATCCGAAACTTGGTTTCAAGGAGGTCACGATGGGCAAGTACGAGCTTCAGGAACGAACCTATTAACCGAAGGATATTCAATGAGCGATTCTACGATACAGCCTCAGGAGGAGAGCCGGGACGTCACCTTCAGGGTGCACCGGTTCAACCCTCAGGTGGATAGCAAGCCCTATTTCGATGACTACACGATCAAGCTCGAAAAAGGTATCACCGTGCTCAGGGCTCTCAACTATATCAAGGAGCATGTCGATTCAACGCTGACCTTCAGGGCGTTTTGCCAGGCCGGCATCTGCGGCTCCTGCTCCATGAGAATCAACAGAATTTCCAAGCTGGCCTGCACCACCCAGGTGTGGGACGAGCTCGAAAAGGCTCGTGAGCCCGGCGTCATCACCATTGAGCCGCTCAGGAACTTTCCGTTGCTTAAGGATCTGGTGGTTGAAATGGATCCGTTGGTTGGCAAAATGAAGAAGTACTCGAACTGGGTTGACTCCAAAATGCCAGAAGAAGAGTGGGGCAAGAAGGAGTTTCTCATTTCCGAGGAGGAGTTTTCGAAGTACGACAAGGCGACCGACTGCATTCTCTGTGCTTCGTGCGTTTCGGAGTGTACGATTCTGCGCGCCAACAAGGAATATGTCTCTCCGGTGGTGCTGCTCAAATCGTATCGCATGAACGCCGATATGCGCGACGGCATTCATGAACAGCGACTGGCTGGCCTGGTCAAGGATCACGGCGTCTGGGACTGCACCCACTGCTACCGATGCCAGGAGACCTGCGTCAAGAACATTCCGATTATGGATGCCATCCACGGCATCAGGGAGGACGCCATCGAACAGCGCGGCACAAAGGACACCAGTGGCGCGCGTCACGCCGAAGCGTTCAAGGATGATATCGGGAAGAAGGGCAAGCTGGTGGAAGCGACCCTGCCGATCCGCACCAATGGCCTTGGCTGGACGCTCAAGAATCTCTTGCCGATGGCTGTCAAGATGATTCTCAAGCGCCGCACGCCGCCGCCGCCGCCGCTGGTCAAGGCATCGAAGGGCATTCAGTCTCTGCGTAAGGAGCTGAAAGAGATGGCCAGCCATGTCACGAAGGAGCACCAACAAAAATCCGGAGAATAGCAGTATGAAGCGTTACGCCTACTATCAGAGCTGCATCAATGAAGCGATGACCCGCGAGGTGGATCGTTCGATCGACCTCTGGCAGCATGATCTTGGCATTGAACTGGTCAAGTTGCATGAAAGCGCTTGCTGCGGCGGGAGCAATCTCGACTACGTGGATCCCAAGGAGTTTGCGCTGGTCAATGCCCGTAATATCGCTCTTGCCGAAAAGCAAGGTCTCGACCTCGTCGTCTCTTGCAACACCTGCTTGATGACAATCAGAACCGCCAAGAAAAAGCTCGATGCATCTGCCGAATTGAGGGCTGAGGTCAACGAGATTCTCAAGGACGAGGGGCTCGAATACCGCGGGACCTCCGAGGTGCGCCACCTGCTCTGGGTGCTCATCGACGACGTCGGTCTCGACGTTATCCGCAAGAAGGTCAAGAAGCCACTTTCCAATGTGCGCATCGCGCCGTTTTATGGCTGCCATATTCTTCGCCCTTCGACCGTGCTTGGCAAGGACAACCCGCTTGAGCCGACCTCGCTGGACTTGTTGCTCGAAGCGCTTGGTGGTAAGGCGATTCCCTACGACCACAAGAACCGCTGCTGCGGCTTCCACACACTCTTGGTCGCCGAGGAGGAGTCGCTGAACGTGGCCGCCGAGGCGCTGGAAGAGGCGATGGCAGAGAAGGCTGATTTTATTGTTACGCCCTGCCCGCTTTGCCACACCGTGCTCGATGGCTATCAGGCCAAGGCGCTCAAGCAGAATAATCTCAAGGGTTCTATTCCGGTCTACCATCTTTCCGAAATGGTAGGCCTTGCGCTCGGTTATTCCGAACGCCAGCTTGGCATCAAGCGACATATCGTCACGGCCTGACGTGCCGGTCTGTTCGGGCGCTACGAGAAGGGCGCCCGTTTAGTTTTCCAATCCGGCTGCACAAGTGTACTTTTGCAGCTGATTTATTCAATGTCTGCAAGGGCTCCGGCCCGAGAGGCCGCTTTTTTTACAACATCATTAATCATTGCACTCCATGCTCAAAAATGATCTTTTTCTTCGGGCGTTGAAGAGGCAGTCGTGCCCCCGTACTCCCATCTGGGTAATGCGCCAGGCAGGTCGTTACCTGCCTGAATACCGTGCGGTCAGAGCCAAAACCGACTTTCTGACCCTCTGCAAAACCCCTGAACTGGCTTGTGAAGTTACGATTCAGCCGGTTGAGCTTATGGGCGTGGATGCGGCGATCATCTTCTCTGACATCCTCGTGGTGAACGAAGCGATGGGCATGGATGTCCAGATCATCGAGTCCAAAGGCATCAAGCTGACTCCGCCGATCCGCTCGCAGGCTGATATCGACAAACTGATCGATCCCGACGTCGAGGAGAAGCTTGGCTACGTGTTCGACGCGATTCGCCTCGCCAAGAAGGAGCTGAACGATCGCGTGCCGCTCATCGGCTTTTCGGGCGCGGCATGGACGCTCTTCACCTATGCTGTCGAGGGCGGCGGTTCGAAGAACTATGCCAACGCCAAGAAGATGATGTATCGTGAGCCGCAGATGGCCCACCAGCTTCTCCAGAAAATCACCACCTGCATCAGCGCCTACCTCATCAAGCAGGTCGAAGCTGGTGCGGACGCCATCCAGATTTTTGACTCTTGGGCAAACGCCCTCTCTGAGGATGACTACCGCGAATTCGCCCTGCCGTACATCAAGCAGAACGTCGCCGCTGTGAAGGCTGCCTATCCGGAGATTCCGGTGATCGTCTTCTCAAAAGATATGAACACCATCCTCTCCGACATCGCCGATACTGGCACTGATGCGGTTGGTCTCGGCTGGAACATCGACATCGCTAAAGCCCGCAAGGAGCTGAACGATCGTGTCTGCCTCCAGGGCAACATGGACCCGACGGTGCTCTACGGCACTCCGGAGACGATCAAGTCCGAAGCCGCCAAGGTGCTCAGGCAGTACGGCCAGCACACCGACTGCTCCGGCCACGTCTTTAACCTCGGCCACGGCATCCTGCCCGACGTCGATCCGGCCAACCTGAAACTCCTCGTCGAGTTTGTCAAGGAAGAGAGCGCCAAGTACCACTAATCGCTGGTTAACATTCGTCTTCAAAGCTCCGCCTGCATCAGCACGGCGGAGTTTTTTTTGACCGGTCGGATCAGTCCGATCAGTCGGCTCTTTTTTCTTTATATTTCAAGAAATGTTCAACACAGCAGTGAGGCCATGACTCAGCAGTGTAACTGTTCGGAAGGAAGCTGCGGCTCTGGCCGCTATGAAGAGCTGGCGCTCGAGCGGATGCTCTACAGCGCGCGGCTCAAGGAGACGGTCGCTCGTCGTGACAGCGACCTCATTGTAGCGATGGCGTCGATGATCGCCGAGACGTTCACAAGCGGTGGCAAGGTGCTGTTGTGCGGCAACGGCGGAAGCGCCGCAGATGCGCAGCATCTGGCCGCCGAGCTCACCATCCGCTACCGCAGCTCGGTCAACCGGCCTGCGCTTCCGGCCATCGCGCTCTCGACCGATACTTCGGCCCTGACGGCGGGCGGTAACGATTTCGGTTTCGACGAAATCTTCGCACGGCTCGTCGAAGCATACGGTCGTCCGGGTGATATTCTCGTTGGACTTTCGACCAGTGGCAACAGCGCCAACGTGCTCAAGGCAATGCAAACGGCACGCAACTTCGGCATGAAGAGCGTTGCTCTGCTTGGCGGCGATGGCGGCGCGATCCGTCCCCATGCCGACCTCGCGGTGGTGGTACCTCACACCGGCAGCGCCGACCGGACGCAGGAGTGCCACATTGCCATAGGCCACGTCATCGTGGAGCTGGTAGAAAAAATGCTGGGCTATGACTGAGGAACAATGGATCATTGACAATTGATAATGGATAATGTTGGGGTGGTATTCTTGTCCACCAAGCCCACATCGTCCACTTTAGTAAATAACACCAACAACATCATGCAGCTTCAAAACATAGAGGGCACGCTGACTGCTCAGGGGATCAGGTTCGGCATTGTGGTTTCGCGCTTCAACGACTTTATCGGCCAGAAGCTGTTGGAGGGCGCGATTGACTGCATCGTGCGCCACGGCGGATCGGCTGAAAACATCACGGTGATTCGCTGCCCCGGCGCGTTCGAGCTGCCGTCGGTCACGCGCAAAGCGGCGCTCTCGGGCAAGTTCGACGCCATGATCACCCTCGGCGTGATCATTCGCGGCTCCACGCCGCACTTCGACGTCATCGCCGCTGAAGCGACCAAGGGCATTGCGCAGGTCGGCATGGAGACGATGATTCCGGTCACCTTCGGCGTACTGACCACCGAAAATCTCGAACAGGCCATCGAGCGCGCCGGCACCAAGGCGGGCAACAAAGGCTTCGACGCTGCGATGGGCGCTATCGAGATGGTTAATCTGTACAAGCAGTTGGGATAAGGGCGCCTCTTGTGGGTGCTTTGCTACGCTGTGCTTCTGTAGAAAAAGACGTCAGTTGCGGCAAGGGCGGAGAGGTGAGCTGTCACGGTGATTTGTAGGGGCGAACCTTGTGTGTTCGCCCTTGCTGTTTTTGTCTTTTTACGCAGCGTTGTTCGTTTTCTCCAGCGTTTCGCTGATAACCTTGTAGCTCTCTTTCATCAGTTCTTCGGCTTTGGCGTGCTGGGTGGGGTCTATCGGTTTGCCGATAATCATGCGCACCGTGCCGTGGTTGATCTTCAGGCTCTGTTTCGGGGTGATGAGGTTGCTGCCGATAATGGTGACTGGCAGCACCGGCACCTTCGCTTTTTCGGCAATGATGAACGCGCCGCGCTTGAAGGGCAGGATGTTGCCGGTTTTCGAGCGTGTACCTTCAGGAAAGATGTGGATCGAGCGCCCCGCTTTGAGGGTGTCGGCGGCCTGCAGCATACTTTGCAGCGCCTCTCGGTTCTGTCCCCGCTTGATGAACACGTACCCGCCTGATTTCAGCGCCCGTCCGAAAATCGGAATCTTTCCCAGCTCCTCCTTGGCGACGAAGCGCAGATTGAGCTTCATTGTGCCGAGAATCAGTGGAATATCAGCCATGCCTGCGTGGTTGCTTACGACCAGATAGTTCTGGTCGGGGCTGTAATTCTCCTCTCCTTCTATGGTGACCTTGATGCCGAGCAGCGTTGAGGCAAAGCGCCCCCACCAGGCGGCCATTTTGTGAAAACGGTCGCCGGTCGGGTCGAACAGGTTCAGGATGAGCGCAAAGAGCATCCCGAAGAACATGATCGGGATGAGTACCAGAAAGAAAAGAAGTGTCTGGAGATTCATGGGTTCTGTCGAGCTCTGGCGCTTATCGGTCGAGACGGGTAAGGAACTCGGCGAGTTCCTCGTATTTGGTGCCGATGAGCGTTGCTTGTTTGGGCTTGTTCATGATGTCGTGCATCGAAGCCGGAATCGGCACCTCCTTGCCGGTAGCCGTGCGGATTGCCTCGTCGAACTTGACCGGATGCGCCGTGGAGAGCACAACCGCCGGGTTGGCTGCGCCGGGCTTGAGCTTACGATAGTGTTCAAGCGCCCGATAGCCGACGGCGGTATGGGGGTCCATCAGGTAGCCGTATCGATCATTCACGGAGCGGATCGTTTCGACGGTCTCCTCGTCCGAGACGGCAATGCCCGCAATGTCCTCACCCATTGTGCGGAAGTCGCCGCCATAGAAGTGCAGGAGCCGGGCGAAGTTGCTCGGATTGCCTACATCCATTGCCGTGGTCAGGGTCTTGATGGTCGGCTTCGGCTCGAAGCGCCCCTCGTCGAGGTAGCGCGTCACGCTGTCGTTGGCGTTCGAGGCCGCGATGAAACCGCCAATTGGAAAGCCCATGATCTTAGCCATCACGCCGGCGGTCAGGTTGCCGTAGTTGCCGCTCGGCACCGAGAAAACGGGCAGGGCGTCCGGCTGGCGCTGGCGGAGCTGCAAGGCGGCCCAGGCGTAGTAGAACGACTGGGGAATGAGGCGCGAGATGTTGATGGAGTTGGCCGAGGTGAGCGTCAGCTTCTGGCGGAGCGACTCATCGACGAACGCCTGTTTGACGAGCCGCTGGCAGTCGTCGAAATCGCCCTGTACTTCGAGAGCGTAGACGTTGTCGCCCGCCGTGGTGAGCTGCTGCTCCTGAAGTCGGCTTACCTTACCGGAGGGGTAGAGCAGCACCACCCGAGTGTTCGGGATGCCGTGAAAGCCGTAAGCTACCGCGCTGCCGGTGTCGCCGGACGTGGCCACCAGCACGGTGATCATCCGGCTCTCCTCGGCGGCGTACAAGCCGGTCATCCGCGCCAGGAAGCGCGCGCCGTAATCTTTGAAGGCGAGTGTCGGACCGTGAAACAGCTCCTCAACGAAGGTGTCGGCGTCGAGTTCATGCAGCGGCGTTTCGAAGGTGAAGCTGTCGCCGATCAAATCCGAGAGCTTGTCGAGCGGTACTTCGTCGCCAACGAACTTCTTGGCGATGGCGAAGGCGATATTGGTGAACGAGCCGCTCTCCAGGAGCGCAAGCTCTTCGGCGGAGAATCGCGGCATTTCGGATGGCACGTACAAGCCGCCGTCGGGGGCGAGCCCTTTGAGCGTGGCTTTTTTCATCGTGACGGGAGCGGAGGCTTTCGTGGTGCTGTAAAAGATCATATCGTAATGCGTTTCAAGGGGTTGAGCTGATGACGCGTGCGCCCTGGTTGCATATCGGGGAGACCCACATGTCGGACTCAAGTTTTGCTTTGGATGTGCTGAAGGCCTCCTGCATGGCTGCGCCGACCACTTCAGCCGTTTTGCGGGATGAGGAGAATGCGAACACTGACGGGCCGGATCCGGCGATGCTGCATCCCAAAGCTCCGGCGTCGAGTGCTGCCTGTTTGACCTCATTGAAGCCCGGAATGAGCGGTGCGCGCTTCGGTTCGGCGACTACATCGACCAGTGCGCGGCCGATCAGCTCATAATCTTCCATCAACAGTCCCGAGACCAGAGCGCCCACGTTGCCCCACTGCCGGGTGGCTAGCGAGAGTGGAATCGACTTCGGCAGCACGGAGCGGGCGAACGAGGTTTTCACCTCCGTATGCGGATGGACGAGCGTGCAGAAGAGATTTTTCGGTGGCCTGATGGTGACCAGGTCGAGTGGCTGGTAGCTGCGGATCAGGATGAAGTTGCCGAGCATGGCTGGTGCTGCGTTGTCGGC
The DNA here is from genome assembly GCA_965544465.1 of uncultured Chlorobaculum sp. Taxonomy (GTDB): domain Bacteria; phylum Bacteroidota; class Chlorobiia; order Chlorobiales; family Chlorobiaceae; genus Chlorobaculum. The sequence continues at coordinate 9,535 of CBEUNJ010000006.1, read as the reverse complement.
GTGGGCTGAGCCGCACGCCACGCGCTCGCCCTCGATGGCGAAGTGCACCAGCTCCATTTTGTTGCAGGGTGAACCGAGCAGTTCGTTGGCCGCCACGAGTGCTGCTGCGGCACTGGCTGCGCTGCTGCCCATGCCGCTGGACAGAGGCATGTGCTTTTTCAGCTCAAGGTCGATGTGGCCGTTGAAGTCGATGCCTTTGGTCGAACGGATATATTCGAGGAACTTGAGTACGACGAAACTCGATGTGTTCTTCTTCGGGTCGAGCGGCAAAGCTCCGCCGTCACCCTCAATTGAGGTGATGGTTACAGGATCACTGCTCCGAGGCTCCTCATGAAGCGTCAAGATGACTTCATCACCGGGTTCGGTAATGGCAAAACCGAGGACGTCAAAACCGCAGGCAACATTTCCGACCGTTGCCGACGCAAATCCAGTGACGGTTTTCATAACGTGATATGGGGCAAGATTGCTGAAACGGCACGGTGACAAGCTGCTCTGGAAAAGTCTCTTGTCCAAATTGTTACGGGCGTTTGAATAACTAAAAGCTTTTCATTAAATTTGGCTTCGATTTTTTTTTGAGGGTGACGGGCCGTAGCCAAATTCAAAAGAAGGTACGGAGAATCTTTTTCTTTTCTTAACAATAACCTATCGAATTCCATATGTCAACAGCAGTCAGACCCGATGAGGTGTCTTCCATACTTCGCAAGCAGCTCGCTGGTTTCGAGTCGGAAGCGGATATATATGATGTAGGAACCGTTCTGCAGGTCGGTGACGGTATCGCCCGTATTTACGGCTTGTCGAAGGTCGCCGCAGGTGAGCTCCTCGAATTTCCCAATGATGTCATGGGCATGGCCCTGAACCTCGAAGAAGACAATGTCGGTGCTGTTATGTTCGGCGAGGCCGATTTGGTCAAGGAAGGCGATACGGTCAAGCGTACCAACATTCTCGCTTCCATTCCCGTTGGTGAGGCGATGCTCGGCAGGGTGATTAACCCGCTCGGTGAACCGATTGATGGCAAAGGCCCGATCAACGCCGATATGCGCTTGCCGCTTGAACGAAGGGCTCCCGGCGTTATCTTCCGTAAATCGGTCGATGAGCCCCTTCAGACCGGCCTGAAAGCTATCGACGCCATGATTCCGATTGGCCGCGGCCAGCGTGAGCTGATCATCGGCGACCGTCAGACTGGTAAAACCGCCGTGGCGCTCGACACCATCATCAATCAGAAGGGCAAGGGCGTGCACTGCATCTACGTCGCTGTCGGTCTGAAAGGCTCGACGGTTGCGCAGGTGGTCAACACCCTTGAGAAATACGGCGCAATGGAGTACACCACGGTCGTTTCGGCTGTGGCATCCGACCCGGCTCCGCTCCAGTTCATCGCTCCGTTCGCTGGTGCGACTATCGGCGAGTTCTTCCGCGACACTGGCCGCCACGCTCTGGTTGTGTATGATGATCTTTCCAAGCAGGCCGTGGCTTACCGCCAGCTCTCCCTGCTCCTTCGCCGTCCGCCAGGACGCGAAGCATACCCCGGCGACGTGTTCTACCTGCACTCGCGCCTCCTCGAACGCGCTGCGAAGATTACCGATGATATCGAAGTGGTCAAGCAGATGAACGATCTTCCCGACGCACTGAAGCCGATGGTCAAGGGCGGCGGCAGCCTCACGGCGCTTCCGGTTATCGAGACCCAGGCTGGTGACGTGTCGGCTTACATCCCGACCAACGTGATTTCGATCACCGACGGTCAGATTTTCCTTGAGTCGAACCTGTTCAACGCAGGCCAGCGTCCGGCTATCAACGTCGGTATTTCGGTCTCTCGCGTTGGTGGCTCCGCTCAGATCAAGGCGATGAAGAAGGTTGCCGGTACGCTTCGGCTCGACCTCGCCCAGTTCCGTGAGCTCGAGGCCTTCGCGAAGTTTGGTTCCGACCTCGACAAGAGCACCAAGGCTCAGCTCGACCGTGGTGCCCGTCTGGTTGAAATCCTCAAGCAGGGCCAGTACGTGCCGATGCCGGTTGAGAAGCAGGTTGCCATCATTTTCGTCGGCACCAAGGGCTTGCTCGACACGGTTGACATCAAGTATGTACGCCAGTTCGAGGCGAGTTTCCTTGAAATGCTGGAGCAGAAGCATTCTGACATCCTTTCGTCGATTGCCGAAACTGGCAAGCTTGAGTCCGATATGGCTTCCAAGCTGACAGATGTGGCGCAGAAGTATGTCGCCGCGTTCAAAGAAAAGTACAAGGCCTGAAGGTAGCATAAGTGAGCGGACGCCCTTGGATGTTCAGGGGCGTTTGCAAGTGATTCGGCAATACCAACAATGTTTCGGAATACATGCCAACGTTAAAGGATATACGCATACGGCTCAAGGGTGTCAAATCCACCCAGCAGGTAACCCAGGCTATGAAAATGGTTGCGGCCGCCAAGCTGAGAAGGGCCCAGGACCGGGCGATTCAGGCCCGTCCGTATGCCGGGAAGCTGAAGGAGATGCTCGCCTCCCTCTCGACCAAGGTCGATACCTCGCTCAATCCACTGCTTGCACCCCGTGATGAGGTGAATAAAGTGCTGGTGGTGCTGGTTACTTCGGATCGTGGTCTTTGCGGCGGCTTCAACGCCAATATTATTAAGCTTGCCCAGAAGGTCATTCACGAGCAGTACGCGGAGCAGTATGCCAAGGGTGCTGTCACCATGATCTGCGCCGGAACCAAGGGCAGCGACTTTTTCCGGAAGAGAGGCTACAACGTCACAAAAGCTTATCCCGGTGTTTTTCAGCATCTCGACTTCTCTTCGGCAAAGGAGATTGCCGAACTCGCTTCAGAGATGTATCTGAAAGGTGATGTTGACAAGGTTGTGCTGGTCTATAACGAGTTCAAATCGGTGCTTGCGCCGAACCTCAAAACCGAGCAGCTGCTGCCGATCGCTCCCGAAGCGGAGCCGGCTGCAGAGTCCGCTGGTAGCGAGTATCTGTACGAGCCTTCGCCGGAAGCCATTCTCGACGAGCTGGTTCCCAAGCATCTCAATACCCAGATTTGGGGCGTGATGCTGGAGTCCAATGCTGCCGAGCAGGCCGCTCGAATGGCTGCGATGGATTCGGCCACCGAGAACGCCAAGGAGCTGATTCGCGATCTGAACATCAGCTACAACCGTGCGCGTCAGGCTGCAATCACCAAGGAACTGAGCGAGATCGTCGGCGGCGCCGACGCGCTGAAGCAGTGATTGCTCAAGCAACAGCAGTTTTTCACAGAAAGCGCCTCAGTATCGGGCGCTTTTTTGTTGTTGGGAATTCCTATCATAACCAAAACTCTCGGAAAAAGAACGCTCTCCGGTTTGTATTATTGGGCTCTCCGTAAGAAATTACGGAGTCAGTTTAATCGTGTAACGCTATTGTACAGCATGAAGGTATTCAAGTTTGGAGGATCGTCGATTGCATCGGCGTCGAAGATCGGCAACGCAGCCGCTATCATCTGCAATGAGCTGGAGCGCTCGGAGCTTATCGTCGTGGTTTCGGCCATTGCTAACGTGACTGACATGCTTGTTGAAGCCGGAGCGCAGGCAGGCAAAGGTGATGCCGCTTGGCACGGAACGCTTGAGACGATCAGTTCACTGCATATCGATGTTATCCGCGAGCTGTTCGGTGGCGAGGCCGCTCCGGAGGAGGCGTGGCTTCAGGAGATGCTGGCCGAGTTGAACGACGTGCTTCACGGCGTTGCGTTGCTCTGCGAGCTTTCCGACAAGAGCCTTGCGCTCATCATGAGCTACGGTGAGCGGCTTTCGTGCCGGATACTGAGCCGCTTCCTGGAGTTCTCCGGCACGCCTGCCGAATGCATCGATGCGCGGGAGCTGATCGTGACCGACGCGAACTACTGCTACGCGAAAGTTGATCGGCTCGCCACCGGCAAGCGCATCAAGGAGCGTATCAAAACATATGACCCCGTTCCGGTCGTGACCGGCTTCATCGCCTCGACGCCGGAGGGCAGCGTGACCAACCTCGGGCGCGGCGGCTCCGACTTCACAGCCACAATTCTCGGCGCGGCGCTCCATGCCGAAGAGGTCTCGATCTGGACGCACGTGGACGGCTTTTTCAGCGCCGATCCGAAGCGGGTGCCCGACGCGCAGGTGCTTCCGGAGGTCAGCTACGCCGAGGCGATGGAGCTATCCCACGCGGGCGCGAAGGTGCTGCATCCGCTGGCCGTGCAGCCGGTGATGAAGGCGGCCATTCCGCTTCTCATCCGCAACGCCACCAATCCCGAACACTCCGGAACCCGGATCGGTGAACTGCCGGCATCGACCGCTGGCCAGCCGAGGCCTGTCACCGGCCTTACCTCGATCAACTGCGTGGTTCTGCTCAGCCTCTCCGGCAGCGGCATGGCGGGCGTGCCGGGCACGGCGTCGCGCGTGTTCACCTGCTTGGCGCGGCACAGCGTCAACGTCATCTTCATCTCCCAGGCTTCGTCGGAGCAGTCGATCAGCCTTGCGGTCGCTCCTGGCCAGGCTTCGATGGCTAAAAAGGCGCTCGAAGAGGAGTTCGCACGCGAAATCGAGGAGCGCCGGGTCGATCGGGTCAGCGTCCGCCGCAACCTTGCGATGGTGGCCATCGTGGGCAACAAGATGCCCGGCCATCCGGGCGTCTCGGCCAAGTTGTTCGAAACGCTCGGCAAGAACGGCGTCAACGTGATCGCCGTCGCGCAGGGGGCTAACGAGATGAACATTTCGGTGGTCATCGACAGCGGCGACGAAGATAAGGCGCTCAACTGCATCCACGAGTCCTTCTTCCTGTCGATGCGCAAGGTTCACGTCTTCATCGCTGGCACTGGCACCATCGCCAAGAGCCTGCTCAGCCAGATCAGGGCTCATCGTCCGACGCTGCAAAAAGAGCTGGCGCTCGACATCGTCGTGTCGGGCCTGGCCAACACCCGTGCGATCTCTATTGAGCCGAAGGGTATCGATCTGGAACACTGGCAGGAGTCGATGAAGCCGCGAGGAGCGCACGAGGGCATTGGTCGCTACATCGAGCTGATTCGTGAGGAGAATCTGCACAACACCATCGTGGTGGACTGCACGGCCAGCAAGCAGGTCGCCGAACGCTACCCTGGGCTGCTCGCGGCGAACATCTCCGTTGTCACGGCCAACAAACTCGGCATGGCCGGTTCCGGCGAGCTGTACGGCAAAATCATGAAGGCTGAACGGTCGAGCAACGCCCGCTTCCTCTACGAAACCAACGTCGGCGCAGGTTTGCCTATCATCAGCACGCTCAACGACCTGAAGAACAGCGGCGACCGGATCGTCTGCATTGAGGGGGTTCTGTCGGGCACCCTGAGCTACATCTTCAACGAGCTGCGCAAGGGCGGTCGCTTCAGCGAGATTGTCCGCAAGGCCAACGAGTCCGGCTACACCGAACCCGATCCGCGCGACGATCTGTCCGGCGCGGACTTCGCCCGCAAGATGCTCATTCTCGGGCGTGCGCTCGGCTACCAGCTTGAGTACGACGACGTGGAGTGCCAGAGCCTCGTGCCCGAATCGTGTCAGGGCGACATGACCGCCACCGAATTCCTCGACCGTCTCGCGATGATCGATGACTGGTACGTCGAAGAGATGGCGGCGGCGGCAAAAGAGGGCATGTGCATCGCTTATACTGGCGAGCTGAAGGATGGCAAGGCGAGCGTGGGGCTGAAGCGCGTGCCGCTCGAAAGCCCGGTGGCTGGCCTGAACGGCACGGAGAATCTGGTGGTCTTTACCTCCGACCGCTACCTCGACACCCCGCTTGTGGTCAAGGGGCCGGGTGCGGGCGGAGAGGTGACTGCGGGAGGCGTCTTCGCCGATATTCTCCGTATCGCAAGCCATCTGGTCTGAGGCGGCGCATGAAAGCAGTCATCATCTCCATCGGCGACGAGTTGCTCAAAGGGCATCGCCTCAACACCAACGCTCCGTTCATCGCGCGCCAGCTCGGCACCATCGGCATTCCGGTCAGCTGCATCGTCACCTGCTCGGACGATCCGCAATCGATTCGCGATGCAGTGACGTCGGCGCTCGAAGAGGCCGAAGCCGTGCTCATGACCGGCGGCCTCGGCCCGACCAACGACGACCGTACGCGCAAGAGCGTGCAGGAGCTGCTTGGCCGGGAACTTGTGTTCGATGAGCCGTCGTTCGAGCGGATCGCCGACATGTTCCGCCGCCGCCGTCGTCCGGCGGTGACCCAGGCGATGAGGTTGCAGGCGATGGTGATCGAAGGCTCGGTCGTCATCCCGAACACCAAAGGCACCGCGCCGGGTATGATCATCGAGTGCGCACCGCAGTTCGCGGGCCGCTATCTTGTTCTTATGCCGGGTGTTCCGGTGGAGATGGAGGCGATGATGCAGCTCACGGTCATTCCTTTTTTCGAGCCACTCTCGGGTGCGTTTATCCGCCACACCCCCGTCATGACGATGGGGATTGGCGAGTCGCAGCTTGCCGATATGATTGCTCATATCGAAGAGACGCTGCCGCCTGGTACCACGCTCTCCTACCTGCCGCACGCCGCTGGAGTGAGCCTCATGGTCAGCACTTCCGGTAGCCGCAAGAAGGAGGTCGATGCGGAGAACCGCAAGGTGGTCGATGCCATCGTCGAGCGTGCGGGCCCCTTTGTCTATGCCGTCAAAGAGGCGCAGCTCGAAGAGGTGGTGGTCGAAACGCTGCTCGAAAGAAGCCAGACCGTGGCCGTAGCCGAGTCGTGCACCGGCGGGCTCGTCGCCAGCCGCCTGACCGACGTGGCCGGTTCGTCGGGCTGCTTCCTGCAAGGGCTGGTCACCTACAGCAACGAGGCCAAGGTCGCCCTGCTCGGCGTCGAAGCGGCTACCATCGAGCGTTACGGTGCAGTCAGCGAGCCGGTGGCAGAGCAGATGGCCTGCGGTTGCCTCGAACGGAGCGGCGCGGACATCGCGGTCTCCACGACCGGCATTGCCGGGCCTGGCGGCGGCTCGCCGGAAAAGCCGGTCGGCACGGTCTGTATCGCGGTTGCCTCCCGTTCTTCGACAGGCGAGGTGACGGTCGATGCTTCGACGTTCTCGATGCACGGGGATCGTCATCAGAACAAAGCCCGTTTTAGCGAAGCCGCTCTCCGCGCGTTGCTGGTCAGATTGAAACAGCCCGGCTCCTGATCGAACCGGTTCTGATTGCTGTCGAACGCTTTCAGGGGCCTCCGAATTGTGTATATTTTTCCACCGGTGTTCCTCGAGCGTAAGGTGGTCTGTTCCGGAATAGATGCGCCATCCAATGAAAACTGCGTGTTTGATCTATGGCTTCCATTGCAAAACTTCCTGATATCGTTGCCAACAAAATTTCGGCTGGCGAGGTCGTGCAGCGACCGGCTTCGGTGGTCAAGGAGATTGTCGAAAATTCAATTGATTCCGGTGCGACAGCCATCACCGTCATCATCAAGGAGGCCGGGCGGCAGCTTGTTCGTATCATCGATAATGGCTGCGGCATGGATCGTGACGACGCCTTGTTGAGTGTCGAGCGGTTCGCTACCAGCAAGATTTCCGGGGTTGACGACCTCGATGCACTCAGGACGCTCGGCTTCAGGGGTGAGGCGTTGGCGAGCATTTCGTCGGTCTCTCACTTTGAGCTGAAAACCCGCCGGACAAGCGAGCCGGTCGGTCTTCAGCTCACGAGCACCGGCGGCGAAATCGAAGGCCCGCAGCCGGTGCAGTGCGAACCTGGAACGTCGATCTCTGTACGAAACCTCTTCTTTAACGTGCCCGCTCGCCGCAAGTTCCTGAAGTCTAACGCCACCGAGTTCAAGCACATTCACGAAACCGTCAAGGCGTTCGTACTGGCCTATCCGGAGATCGAGTGGCGCATGATCAACGACGAGCACGAGCTGTACCACTTCCGCACGCCGGATGTTCGCGAGCGGCTGAGCCACTTTTACGGCGAAGGGTTCGGCGAAAGTCTGATCGAGGTGATCGAGGACAACGACTTCATGACCATTGGCGGCTATCTTGGCAAGCCCGGCATGATGGTGCGCCAGAAATATGACCAGTACTTTTTCATCAACCGCCGCCTCATCCAGAACCGGATGCTGGTGCAGGCCGTCCAGCAGGCCTATGGCGAACTGCTCGAAGGGCGGCAGTCGCCGTTCGCACTGCTTTTTCTCGGCCTCGATCCGGCGCTTGTCGATGTGAACGTCCATCCGGCCAAGCTGGAGGTGCGCTTCGAGGATGAAAAAAGCATCAGGAGTATGGTCTATCCGGTTATCAAAAGGGCGGTGCGGATGCACGATTTTTCGCCTGAGGCTACGGGCGTCGCCGCGCCGTCAACGAACGTATCCGAAAGCGCTGGGTTTTCGATGTCGGAGGGCAGTGCCCGCAAGCTTACCTATTCGAACGTGTCGGGGCCGTCCTCGACCACGGGCGACCTGTACAAAAACTACCGGCAGGGTGCGTTCGATCTCTCCGGCGCGTCCGTGCCATCGCCATCGATTGACTCGGTTGAATCGTCTTTCGGTTCCGGCTCCGGAGAACCATACCCTTCGATGGTGCAGGAGTCGCTGTTGACGCCGTCAGCCGACCAGCCATCAGCCGCAGAAGAGCAGAACCCTGTCGCGCCGGACAAGGAACCGAAAATCTGGCAGTTGCATAACAAGTACATCGTCTGCCAGATCAAGACCGGCCTGATGATTATCGACCAGCACGTTGCGCACGAGCGGGTGCTGTACGAGCGCGCCATCGACGTGATGAACGAGGCGGTGCCCAACTCGCAGCAGTTGCTTTTTCCGCAGAAGATTAACCTCAAGCCCTGGCAGTACGAGGTCTATGAGGAGATCGCCGAAGAGCTGTACCGGCTTGGTTTCACGATTCGTCCCTTCGGCGGACTGAGCGTCATGATCGAGGGCGTGCCGCCGGACGTGCGCGACGGCAATGAGGCCACGATCTTGCAGGACATGATTGCCGAATATCAGGAGAACGCTTCGAAGCTGAAGCTCGAAAAGCGCGACAACCTGGCCAAATCGTACTCCTGTCGCAATGCTATCATGACCGGCCAGAAGCTCGACGTCGAACAGATGCGGATGCTCATCGACCGCCTGTTCGCCACACGAATGCCCTACGTCTGCCCGCACGGCAGACCGGTCATCATTCGCCTCTCACTCGGCGAACTCGACCGCATGTTTGGAAGAACGTAAATGAGCGCTTCGGGTTGATCCCGCCGAGTGCACGGTGCGCCGTGTACCCGGCGGAGCCCTCTTGCTTCCTGAAAAATAAGTTTGTACATTACCGGCCAGAGTAGCTTTTCTACCCTTGTAGCTCAGTGGATAGAGCAGCAGTTTCCTAAACTGTTGGTCGGCAGTTCGAGTCTGCCCAAGGGTACTCCTCATACCACTCATACGAGGCCGCTCAGACGGGAAAAAAGCAGCAGGAATATCCTGCTGCTTTTTTTTATGGCGTCATATTCGCGCCTTCGTGCGATTATTGCTGCTCACAGTCGCTCCGGCCAGCTCCACGGCCCGGCTGCCCCATGCCTGGCCTCCATTGCCCGCTGGCGTTCTGATCCCAAACCCATTCAGCCACCGCCTGC
>CBEUNJ010000005.1:0-31138 GCA_965544465.1 uncultured Chlorobaculum sp. | reverse complement strand
CCTGAGTCTTCCGCGCGGATGATGATGTCGTCGATGGGGAGGTTCATCGGCGCGGGCGTGCCGTCCATCATCGTGATGGCTTTGGTTGGATGCGCGGCCAGATGCTCGTCCATCGCCTTTTCAAGGCGCTTCTGGGTCTGTTCGTCAAGCGAGTTCCACGAGAGGCGTCCGCGGCATTTGGGGAATTTTGAACAGCCGAGCCAGAGCCCTCGCTTGCCGGTGCGGAGGTACATTGGCGCGCCGCATTTCGGGCATTCGAGGTCGGTGGTGAGCGGTGGCGTCTTGATGGGTTCAATGTGCCGCTGCTTGCTCAAATTGAGCAGCGTGTTGCACTTCGGGTAGTTTGAGCAGGCCAGGAACGGGCCAAAGCGGCCGTTGCGCAGCAGCATGTGCCCTTCACCGCAGACCGGGCACTGGACGCCGGTCTCCTTCGGCTTGACCTTGCTGGTGGCGAGCGCCTTGATGTTCTTGCACTTCGGGTAGTTTGAGCAGCCGAGGAACTTGCCGCTGCTGGTCCACTTGACGATCATGTGCCCTTCGCCGCACTTGTCGCACACCTGTGCGTCGCGGTTCTGCGGAATGAGCGGATCGCTCTTGCGATGGCTTAGCACCGTTTCGAGCGGGCGGTAGAAGGCGTCGAGCACCTTTTCGTACTCGTCGTCTCCCGAGGCGACCTTGTCCAGTTCGGCCTCCATCTCGGCGGTGAACTTGACGTTGAACAGGTCGGGGAAGTTGGCCACGAGGATGGCTGACACATCCCTGCCAAGCTCGGTCGGCACGATCTTCTTTTTCTGGAGTTCGACGTAGCGTCGCTCTTGAAGGGTCGAGAAAATGGCTGCGTAGGTTGACGGGCGGCCGATGCCGTAGTTGTCGAGCTCTTTGACCAGGCTTGCTTCACTGAAGCGGGAGGGCGGACGGGTGAAGCTCTGCTTGCGGTTGAGCTCCGACATCTTGAGCTGCTCTTCTACAGAGAGCTTTTCGGGCAGCTTGACCAACTGCTCTTTTTCGATTTCGTCGCGGGTCGATTTCTGCGCTTCGTAATCGAGCTCCTGCTGGTCGTCATAGACCCTGAAGAAGCCGGGGAAGAGCACCTTGTTGCCAGTGGCGCGCAAGACGAACTCCTTCTCTTGATCGGTCACGTCAACGCGCGTCTGCTCGATTTTGGCCGGAGCCATCATCGAGGCCACGAAGCGCTTCCAGATCAGCTCGTACAGTTTGTACTGGTCGGCGGACAGATGACGGCGCATCGTTTCCGGCGTGCGCTCCACCGAGGTCGGGCGGATCGCTTCGTGCGCGTCCTGCGCGTTCTTGCTGGCCTTGCCCTTGCCGCCGAACCCCTTGTACTCCTCGCCGAACTGCCGCGAAATGTAGGCGTGCGCCTGCGCGACCGCTTCGCCGCTGATGCGGGTCGAGTCGGTACGCATGTAGGTGATGAGGCCTGTCGCGCCCTCCGGGCCGAGTTCGATGCCTTCGTAGAGCTGCTGCGCGGTGCGCATCGTCTTCTTCGAGCCAAAGCCGAGCTGGTTCGAAGCGGCCTGCTGCAACAGCGAGGTGGTGAACGGTACCGGTTGCTTGCGCTGGATCACCTTCGGCACGATCGCCTCCACGGCGAACAACCGCTCGCGGATGGCCGATACAATCGCCTCGGCTTGTTCGCCGGAGCTGATGTCGGGTTTCTTGCCCTTCACCTTGACGAGCTTCGTGCGGAAGGTCTCGCCGGTCGGGGCGGTGAAGTCGGCGTAGATCGTCCAGTACTCCTGCGGCTCAAAGGCCTCAATCTCGTTCTCTCGCTCGCAGATCAACCGGAGTGCTACGGACTGTACACGCCCAGCCGACAGGCCGCGATAGACCACGTTCCAGAGGAACGGGCTGATTTTGTAGCCCACGATTTTGTCGAGCCCCTGCCGGGTCTGCTGCGAGCGCACGAGCCGGTAGTCGATCTGTTTCGGATTGTTGACCGACTCGATGATGGCGTTTTTGGTGATTTCGTTGAAGCGCACGCGATAGACCGGCTTTTTGGCGAACTCGATCTCGTTGGAGATGTGCCAGGCAATCGCCTCTCCCTCGCGGTCGGGGTCAGTGGCGATCAGCACTTCGTTGGCCTCGCCGGCAAGTTTTTTGAGCTGACGCACCACCTTCTCTTTTCCGGAGATCACCTCGTAGCGGGGTTCGTAGTGGTTGTCGAAATCGATGCCGATCTCTTTTTTCGGCAAGTCCTTGATGTGGCCGACCGAGGCATAGACCGTGTAGCTGTCGCCAAGGTATTTGTTGATGGTTCTGGCCTTGGATGGCGACTCGACAACGATGAGCGTCCTGTTTTTGGCCGATGGAGTAGCGCTTTTTGAAGCCATTGGGTTGTGATCCCTTTTGCGTTGGGATTTGGACAGAGGGCATCGCTGCAACCTGCCGCGCGTTTCGGGAGCCGCAACGGCCCCGTCGCGAAAATTTTGCAGGGACGAGCCCGTATTGCCGCGCCGTCCCGGATTGAACAAAAAGATAGGGCTTGCGTCCCAAAAAACAAATTTGGCCGCGTTCCGCCATGAACGGTCTGTCGCCGGACTCTTTACAAAACTTGTGCGAAAACGGCGAGGGATGGTAATCTATTTATTGTTTATTATTGCAGAGCGTCTCTCTTTGTCCAAAAAAGCCCGCGTCTCTGCGCTGGATGGGGCATGAAATCGTGACTTCGGACGCTTCCGGGGCGTTGTGCCCCGCTGCTTTCTCCAATAAATAATGATTGTGACAACGTCAATGCCTGAACGCATATCTTTTCCGCTGTTACGCCTGCTTGGCGTGCTGGTTCTGACGCTTCTTTTCACTTCAAGAGCCCAAGCCTTACCCCCGGCGGGGCAGGGTGCTCTGCTGATGCGCGTTTACGACGGGCCGGGGCAGAGTTATACCATCAAGGTTCAGGGCTACCCGTCCGGCGGCGGGTTCATGACCGACATGGCCTCTTTCGCCCGTGCCCTGCGGCTCGGCAGCGTGTTTGACGGTTCGACCATGCAGATCGACGAGGCGTTCGGCCAGTCGGTGACGAGCTGTGTGCTCAGGAACGGCAGCGAGTTCGTGGTGATCGACTCGGCCTCCGGTGCGACTCCGAAGCGGGTCATCCAGCTTGCCGCCGCGCCCTTGGTGCGGAGCGGCCGGATGTATCTGCCGGTCGATCAGGCATGCCGCATGCTCTCCCTGTGGTTTGGCCGCACCGTGCGGTACGACTCTGCGTCGAACCGGATCATGGCTCATCTGTCGGGCCGCCGTCTGCCGGACGGAAGACGCCTGGTCGGAGTACTCGCTTCCGGCGATACCAAGCGGCCCGGAAGTGCGTTCACGGCGGCATCGTCATCCGGAAGGGCGGGCGCGGGCAGTTCGCTTTACGGCAAAACCAGGCTGAACGATATTCGCGTTGCAACACTGGCGAATGGCGTGGTGATCCGGTTTTCTGCATCAGGCAGGAAACGTCCGGCTTCATTTCTCCGGCCCGACAAAAACGGGACAGCCTATCTGACCATCGAGGACGTTGATGGCGACAGGAAAAGCCTTACGCGAACCTTTAGCGATGGGGTTGTCAAATCGATTAACCCCGTCTCGCTTGGCAAGGGCGCGATGCAGTTCACTATCTCGCTTAACACTTCGGCGTTCACCATCAAGTCCTCCTCGTTCCGCTACGATGCGGCCAGGAATGATTATGTGGTTTCTATCATGAGCGACGTTGATGTCGATGCGATCCACCGCACCGAGAAGGAGCGCTTGATTCAGGCTCGCCTGAACCATGACGTTGACAAGTGGAAGCTTGATGCGATCGTGATCGACGCTGGTCACGGAGGCAAGGATCCCGGAGCCATTGGTACGCGGGGTACCCGAGAGAAGGATATCGCGTTGAACATCGCTCGCGACTTGGGTCTGTTCATCCAACAGAAGTGGCCCGATGTCAAGGTGATCTACACCCGCAAGGACGACCGCTTCATTCCGCTCAAGGAGCGCGGTAAAATCGCTAACCGGTATGGCGGTAAGCTGTTCATCAGCATTCACTGCAACTCGATTGTGGGAAAAAGCAAGGTGCGTGGCCCGGAGGTCTATATTCTTGGGCCTCACAAAACCCGGTCGGCGCTCAAGGTAGCTATGCTTGAAAACTCGGTCATTACCGAGGAGGAGAACTACAAGGAGAGCTACAAGGGCTTTTCCGACGAGTACCTCATCATGAGCAGCATGGCACAAAGCGCATTCGCCCAGCAATCGACCGAGCTGGCCCAGGATGTGCTTAACTGCCTCGACCGTTCCAAAAGCACCATCGGCAACGGCGTGCGCCAGGCTGGGTTTATGGTGCTCTGGACGCCTTCGATGCCGAGCATCCTGGTCGAGACCGGCTATCTCTCCAATCCGTCCGAGGAGAAAATGCTCCGCAATCGCAAGCACCAGACCAAGATCGCCTGGGCTATTTTCCAGGGCCTCAAGCGGTACCGCGCAAGTTACGAGCGCCGCATGATGGCCTCTGGCTACGCCAGGTAAGCGGCGCGCGATCCGGGGCAGCTGCCTTCATTGATGCCAACAGCGTTCAGGAGGCGTTACGGATTGGCGCAAACGTTGGGGGGTTGCACAATTGTCAACCTCTGCCTACATTCAGGTTGACAATTGTGGCTTTCGCCGGGTGGCGAGCCGCATCAACCGTCTGCCAGTCGAGTATGAATGTTCCCTTTGATTAATAATAGTGTGCTGCTGCTGCGACGCGCCTTGTTGGAGGTGACGGCGTGAATCCTGTCGCTTCAGCCATTCTTCAGCGCCTGATCGACGAGGGCGGCTTTGTTTCCGGCGAGGCGCTCTGCGCGGAGCTCGGGATGAGCCGAAGCGCCGTGTGGAAGCATATCGGAGCGCTCAGGAGCGTCGGATATACCATCGAGGCGGTGAGCGGCCGGGGCTACCGGCTGGAGCGCCTGACCGGAGCCCCGGTGGCGGGTGAGGTCTGTCCGCTGCTCGAAACCGCGTCGTTCGGGCGCGCCTTTATCGGGCTGGAGGAGGTCGATTCCACCAACGTTCGCGCGCTGGCGCTGGCTCGCGAGGGCGCTGCGGAGGGCACGGTGGTGGTGGCCGACAGCCAGACCGGCGGGCGGGGGAGGATGCGCCGCGCGTGGGTTTCGCCGCCGGGGGTGAATCTCTACTGCTCGATTGTGTTGCGCCCGCCGGTCTGGCTGTCGGTGCGGGCGCCGGAGATTCCGCTCGTGGCCGCTGCGTCAATTCACGGTGCTCTGGCGCAAGAGTGCCCGGAGCTGCAAGCGTTCATCAAGTGGCCGAACGACATCGTTGCCGGCGGGCGCAAGGTGTGCGGCATTCTGTGCGAGATGGAGTCGGAGCCTGACTTCACCCACTTTGTCGTCGTCGGCTTCGGCCTGAACGTCAATCTCGAAACCGTCCCGGAGGAGTTGCAGGGCATCGCCACCTCGCTGGCTCTTGAAACCGGACGCACGCTCTCGCGAGCCCGGCTGCTGGCCTCGGTGCTGAATCGTTTCGAGCGACTCTATGGCGAGTGGCTCGATGGGGATGATCTCAGCTTCATCCTGCCCCATCTCGAAGCGCACGCCTGGCTGAAGGGGCGCGAGTTGCAGATCGAACAGTTCAACCGCGTGCTCGTCGGCACCGAGGCGGGTCTGTCGCCGCAGGGCCATCTGCTGCTGCGCGGCGAGGATGGTCGGGTGCGGTCGGTCGCTTCCGGCGAGGCCCATCTGCGTCCGGGCTCAATCACGAATGATAACCCGTAATGCCATGAGTTCCAGACTGCATCCCGATATTGAAAAGGCCTACCGCGTGCTCGATACCGGTGAGCCCATTTCCTTTGAACTTGCTTCGGTGCTGGGCCAGCTTCCCGAGAGCGAGGTGCTCGATCTGGTGTCGCTGGCCAACAAGGTGAAGAATCGGTATGTGGCTGGCAATGGTGAAGGGCTGCACGCCTGCTCGATCATGAATGCCAAATCGGGCGTGTGCGGCGAGAACTGCCGCTTCTGCGCGCAGTCGAAGCACAACAGCGCCGATGTCGAGGTGTACGGGCTGGTCGATGACGCCAGAGTTCTTGAGCAGGCGCGTGTGTTGCACGGGCAAGGCATCGAGCGCTTCGGCATCGTCACCAGCGGGTACGGCTACCGGAAGGTGACGCCGGAGTTCAAGCGGATTCTCGGCATGATCGATCTGCTCCACCGCGAACTGCCCGGCCTGCAAGTCTGCGCCTCGCTCGGCGTGCTTGGCGAGGAGCCTGTCGCTGAACTGGCCCGCCACGGCATCGCGAATTACAACATCAACATCCAGGTCGAGCCGGGCCGCTACCGGGAGCTGATCGCCGATACTCACTCGATTGACGAGCGCATCGAAACCATCCGGCGGCTGCGCGCGCATGGCGTCGCGGTCTGCTGCGGCGGCATCATCGGCACAGGCGAGACGATGCAGGAGCGCATCGGCATGATCTTCGCGCTGCAAGCGCTTGACGTAACGGTCATTCCGCTCAACGTGCTGGTGCCTATCGACGGCACGCCGCTTGAAGGGGCCGGGCCGGTCTCCGTTCCGGACCTCGCCAAGACCTTCGCCCTCTGCCGCCTCGCGCATCCCTCGAAAATCATCAAGTTTGCTGCCGGGCGCGAGACCGTGATGAAGGATTTCCAGGGGCTGTTGATGCTTGCCGGGGCGAACGGTTTTCTGACCGGTGGTTATCTCACCACCAGAGGTCGCGACATTGAGGCCGACCGGCAGCTTGCCGGACAGATCGGGAGGTTCTCATGAGCCAGCAGAAAAAAAAACGCGTTGGTCGCGCTCTCCTGCCGGTGGAGCTGCACATGCAGCAGGAGCTGGACAAGCTCAAGGCCAGGCAGCGTTACCGCACCATTCCGGAGATCGGCGAGCGGCGCGGACCGTACATCACGATTGGTGAGCGCACGTTGCTGAACCTGTCGTCCAACGACTATCTCGGACTCGGAGCCGATCGTGAGCTGTTTGCTTCGTGGATGGAGCGGGTGGCCGCTGACGGCGGCGCGGACGGGCGGTTTGCCATGACCAGCACCTCGTCGAGGCTGTTGACGGGCAATCACAGCATCGGTGACGGATTGGAATCGGTCATCGCCGAAAACTATGGCTTCGAGGCGGCGCTGGTCTTCAACAGCGGCTACCACGCCAACACCGGCATTCTGCCCGCGCTCTCCACCCGCCACGATCTGATTCTCTCCGATCGGCTCAACCACGCCAGCATCATCGACGGGCTCAGAATTGCCGATGCTGGGTACCGCCGGTATCACCACGCCGATTATGATCATCTCGAACAACTGCTTCGCGACGCGGCTGGCCGCTACCGCCAGTTGTTCATCGTGACCGAATCGGTCTTCAGCATGAATGGCGATTTGGCCGATATGAAGCGGCTGGTCGAGCTGAAAAAGCGCTACGGTGCGGTGCTGATTGTCGATGAAGCGCACGGTGCCGGGGTTTATGGACAGCACGGACTCGGCTTGTGCGAAGCGCTGGGGCTGGTGGAAGAGATCGACATTCTTATCGGCACGTTTGGCAAGGCGATGGCCTCGGTCGGGGCGTACGCCGTCATGCGGAGTCTTTACCGGGAGTACCTGGTCAACACGATGCGCACGCTCATTTTCACCACGGCTCTGCCCCCGCTGGTGCTGGCCTGGAGCCGCATGACCTTCACCTGCCAGCTCGAAATGCAACAGGAGCGCGAGCACCTGCTCGGGCTGGCCGCGAGGCTGCGCACGGGGCTTCAAGCCGCCGGTTTTGACTCGCCTGGCGACAGCCACATCGTGCCGGTGCTGCTGGGCGAAGACCGCACGGCTGTCGCGGTATCCGCCGCGTTGCGCGAGGCGGGCTTTCATGCCTTGCCGGTGCGTCCGCCGACGGTGCCCGAAAACAGCGCCCGCCTGCGCTTCTCCCTGCGGGCCGATCTCGATGTTGGGCAAATTGACGAGCTTGTCAACGCGATGAAGTCGCTGCGTCAATGAGGGCGGAGTGGATTGTTCGTAGCGGCAGCCGGAAGTTGCTGCTGTTCTTTAACGGCTGGGGCATGGACCGGCGCGTGGCCGACTGGCTTGTGTCAAGCTCGTCCGCCTTTGTCGGGCGCGACCTCGCCGTGGTGTACGACTACCGTGATCTCTCGCTTCCCGGCTGGCTTGGCGAGGCGGTGGACGGAGCGGATTCGGTCGAGCTGCTTGCCTGGTCGATGGGCGTCTGGGCGGCGGCTCGCGCGGGGCTCGACAAGGTTGAGTTCGCCGTGGCACTGAATGGCACGCCGTGGCCGTGTGACGCCGAACGCGGCATTGCGCCAGAGGTGTTCATGGGCACGCTCGATGGGTGGAACGAGCTTAATCGCCAGCGCTTCGAGCGCCGGATGATGGTTGGCGTGCCATCGGAAATTGTCGAAATCGTCCGCTCCGGGCGCAGCTCCGCCGGGCAGAAGGAGGAGTTACAGGCGATTGCCGACGTGCTGTCCAGCGACCGCGAGCAGGCCGTTGCTGCATGGCGCTTCTCGAAAGCTGCCGTCGGCGGGCGCGACCAGATTTTTCGCGCCGAAAACCAGCGCTGTGCGTGGCTGGAGGCCGGAGTGCCAGTGGTCGAATATCCAGCCATGCCGCATTTCCCCTTTCATCATCCCGAAGTCTTGGAGGAGCTTCTGGCATGAGTGGCCAGATTGACAAGCAGCTTGTCTGCCGCCGCTTTCGCCGCGCCCTGCCCTCCTACGAGCGCAACGCCGAGGTGCAGGCGTTCATGGCTGACCGCCTGCTCGCGATGGTCGAGCGGGCGGGGGCTCTGCCGGGCCACCTTGGCCGGGTGATGGAGTTTGGCTGCGGCGCGGGGATGCTTACTGCGCGGCTGTTCGGGCACTGTTCGGTGGACACATTTTTTGCCAACGACCTGGTTGCCGAAAGTCGTGCCTTCGTCGAACAAGCTGTGTCTTGCCGTCAAATCGGGCGGACAGAGTTCCTGCCGGGTGACGTCGAGCAGCTCGATCCGCTGCCCGGCAAGCTCGATCTGGTCGTCTCGAACGCTACCGTGCAGTGGCTGCACGATCCGGCGCGTCTGTTCGAGCGGCTCGCCTCATCCGTCCGTCCGGGCGGCGTCGTGGCGTTCAGCACCTTCAGCACGGAGAACATGCGCGAAATCTCGGAACTCGGCGGCACGGCGCTTGGTTACCGGAGCCTCGACGACATTGCCGCGCTGGCGGGCAAGGCGTTCGAGGTTGCCGAGATTCACGACGAACTGCGCCGACAGGAGTTCGAGTCGCCCGAAGCTGTGCTGCGCCACATCCGCGCAACCGGCGTGAATGGCGTCGCTCGGCGAAGCTGGACGCGCACGCAGCATCGTGAGTTCCTGCAACGCTACCAGGCGTCGTACTCCACCGAGCACGGTGTTGCGCTTACCTGGCATCCGGTCTGGTGCTGCTTCCGGAGAAAACAATGAGAGGCACGGTCATCGCTATCGGTGGCATCGACACCGGCATCGGCAAGACCGCCGCCACCGGCCATCTCGCGCGGCACTTCACCGAAACGGGCTTGCGCGTTATCACCCAGAAGATCGTGCAGACCGGTTGCGAGGGCGTCGCCGAAGACATTACCGAGCATCGCCGCCTCATGGGGATCGATTTGCAGGAGGATGACCGCGACGGCACGACCTGTCCGTACCTCTTCCGCTTTCCCGCCTCGCCGCACCTTGCTGCCGCAATGGAGGAGCGCGAGATTGACTTCATGGAAATTTGGCGCAGCACCTTCCGCTTGCAGCAGCGCTACGATCTGGTGCTGCTTGAAGGGGTTGGTGGCCTGCTCGTGCCGCTCACCCCGGCGCTGCTTTTCGCCGATTACGTGCGTGCTGCGGGCTACGGCCTCGTGCTGGTTACATCGCCCCGCCTCGGCAGCATCAACCACACGCTGCTCTCGCTCGAAGCGTGCGCGACGCGCGGCATCGAAGTACGCGGCCTCATCTACAACCGCTTCTTCGAGGTGGATGAAGCCATCGCCCGCGACACGCGCGAGGTGATCGCCGCTGCCCTCAAGCGCTACGGTTTCGGCAGCGCTCCGCTCGTCGATCTCGACGCGGAGGGGCGCTGGTTCGATCCAGAGGCGTTGAACCGCATCATCAATCCGCAGACCTGTTGAGCATGGATATCGATTTCGACCGTCATCATCTCTGGCATCCCTACACCTCGATGGCCGATCCATTGCCGGTCTGGCCGGTCAAACGCGCCAGCGGCGTGATGATTGAGCTTGAGGATGGGCGGCAGCTTATCGACGGCATGTCGTCGTGGTGGGCGGCGATTCACGGCTACAACCATCCGGCGCTGAACCGCGCTGTCTCGGAGCAGCTCGGGCGAATGAGTCACGTCATGTTCGGCGGCTTGACGCACGAACCAGCCATCGAGCTGGGGAAAATCTTGACCGGCCTCTTGGCTGCTCCGCTTGACCGCGTCTTCTTCTGCGACTCCGGTTCGGTATCGGTCGAGGTGGCCATCAAAATGGCGCTGCAATACTGGCAGGCGGTGGGCAAACCCGAGAAAAAGCGCCTGCTCACCGTGCGCTCCGGCTACCACGGCGACACCTTCATGGCGATGTCGGTTTGCGATCCGGTGACGGGAATGCACAGCCTTTTCAGCGGCGCGGTGCCGGAGCAGCTCTTCGTCGAAGCGCCGTCGTGCGGCTTCAGTGAAGTGTGGCGGGAGGAGGCGATTGCACAGATGCGGCAGGCGCTCGAAGTGCACGCCAGCACCATCGCAGCGGTCATCATTGAACCCATCGTGCAGGGCGCAGGCGGAATGCGCTTCTACCATCCGCGCTACTTGCGGCACCTTCACGAGCTTTGCGCGAAGCACGGCGTGCTGCTCATTTTCGACGAAATCGCCACTGGCTTCGGGCGCACCGGCAAGATGTTCGCGATGGAGCACGCGGGCGTCACGCCCGACATCGTCTGCCTTGGCAAGGCGCTCACCGGCGGCTACATGACGCTGGCCGCCACCGTCGCCACCGGCCACGTTGCCGATACAATCTCCGGCGGCAATCCGGGGCTTTTCATGCACGGGCCTACCTTCATGGCCAACCCGCTCGCCTGCGCGGTCGCCGTGGCGAGCCTGAACCTGCTACTCGCCGGTGACTGGCAAGCCAATGTGCAGCGCATCGAACGGCAGCTTGCCGAAGGGCTCGCTCCCTGCTCGAAGCTTGACGGCGTGCGCGAGGTGCGGGTGCTCGGCGCGATTGGCGTCGTTGAGCTGAACGAGCCGGTCGAGATGGCGAGCATTCAGCAGCGCTTCGTTGAGCACGGCGTTTGGGTTCGCCCCTTTGGCAGGCTCGTCTATCTCATGCCGCCGCTCATTATCACCGAAGTTGAACTTGCTCGGCTCACCTCGGCGCTCCGTGAGGTACTGGTCGAGGAATTCCGCTGAACGATGTATATTCGAGAGCGGTTGAGCTGTCTCTACCAGCGCAGCTATGTTGGCCCATCAGTGACATGACGGATCATGGGCACCTCAAACACTGATGACGAGCCTTGATTGCTGTGTTGGGTGGTGTTCGAAATGCTCACGTACTGCTGCAAGTACGCTCCGGTTTCTGTGCTCCATCCGCTTTGCCCTCGGCTCTCTCGTGACACTTTTTAGAGGCGCTCTCATGTGATAACCCGCAGCCGCGACCATGATGACTGAAAAGCCTTGGCTCAGCCACTACGATAAAGGGGTTCCGCAAACCCTCAAGCCTTATCCTTCCATTACCCTGCCTGCTCTTTTGCGTAAGATTGCGTGCGAGCATCCGGAGTATCCGGCCCTGCTTTTCATGGGCAACTCGATCTCTTACGGAGAGCTTGAGCGCGAGAGTGACGCATTTGCCGCAGCCCTGCTTGCCAGTGGTGTGCGCAAGGGCGACCGGGTGGCCGTGCTGCTGCCCAACTCGCCGCAGATGATTATTGCCGAATTCGGCATCTGGAAAAGCGGCGGTATTGCGGTGCTGCTCAATCCGCTCTGGACGGAGCACGAAATCGAGCGGGCTATCGATGAATCCGGGGCGGCCATCGCCATCGTGCTTGCGCCGTTTTACGAGAAGATCAGTCATCTCAGGCGGCGCGGCCTGCTCGACATGGTCGCGGTCTCCGAGCTGCGGGACTACATGATTCCCGAGTCGAAATCGTCCGCTCCGGGCGCGGGACAGCCGCTGCTTTCCGGTGATTTCGCCATGCGTTCAATGATTGAACAGTATCGCGGTTCAGCGGCGCAACTCGTTGATCCGCTGCCGGAAGAGCCGGCCCTGTTTCTTTTTTCCGGAGGCACCACGGGCAAGCCGAAATGTGCCGTCGGGCGGCACGAGGCCCCAATCATGACCGGTATGCAGCTCAATGCTTGGTTCAGCGTCGTGCTCGGCCAGGAACGGAGCGTCATCATGCTCAATCTGCCGTTGTTCCACGTCTATGCGCAGGTAGCCATGATGCCCATCGCTTTTCTTCGTAGTGCTCCGATGGCGCTCGTGCCCGATCCGCGCGACGTTGAAATGTTGATTTCAACCATCAAGCGTTTGCGCGTGGCCCTCCTGCCGGGCGTGCCGACGCTCTTCAACGCGCTGGCCGCTCATCCGCTGCTCAATGAGTATCCCCACGCGCTCGATTCGCTCAAGCTGATTATTTCAGCGGCGGCTCCGTTGCATCTCGATACCCGAAGCCGTTTCGAAGCGTTGACCGGCGCGACGATTATCGAGGCTTATGGGCTGACCGAAACGATGGTTTCGCCGGCTTGCACGCCGCTGCTTGGGGTGAAAAAGCATGGTTCGGTCGGGATGCCGGTGCCCGATGTGGAGGTGCGCATTGTTGACGCCGATACGGGCGAAGATGAACTGCCTTCGGGCGAAGTCGGCGAGGTGGTGATCCGTTCACCCCAGTGCATGAGTGGTTTCTGGAACGAGCCGGAAGAGACTGAAGCCATTCTCCGCGACGGCTGGCTCTACAGCGGCGACCTCGGCTATCTCGACAGCGACGGCTATCTCTACATCGTGGATCGCAAAAAGGATGTCATCAAGCCGGGCGGCTTTCAGGTCTGGCCGCGCGAGGTCGAGGAGGTGATCGCCGCGCACCCCGCCGTGCTCGAAACCGGCGTGGCCGGAGTGCCAGACAGCTATCAGGGCGAAGCCGTCGCGGCGTGGGTGGTGCTCCGCTCCGGCGCTGAGCTTGACCCCGCCGAGCTGAAAGCCTGGTGCCGCAAGAAGCTTGTCGCCTACAAAGTCCCGAAATACATCGAGTTTTGCGACTCGTTGCCAAAGTCGGCGGTAGGCAAGGTGCTGCGCCGCGTGCTTGCCGGGGAGCGCAGGGCGGAGAGAGAACGATGACGCTCGACGAACTCCACAGTCTCCTCGACCCGCGAGTGCTTGCGCTGATCGACGCTCACACGAACGACGATCCGGCGGCTTTTGCGATGGGCTTTCATGGGCGGAGTGACTTGCCGGTGCGGGCGATGGCCGAGCAGATTGCGTGCCGGAAGAAGGCCGCTGTGAAGCTGCCGAAGCTGTCGCGCTTTCCGCTGCTCTACACCAAACTCGCGCTCGAACAGGCTTCCGGCGAACGGGCGGCTGAGTGGAAAGCCTCGCTCATGCAGGGGCGGAGGGCTATTGACCTGACGGGCGGCCTCGGCATCGATACGCTGTTTTTGGCCAGGCGCTTCGAGCACGTCGTGTCGTGCGAGCGAAGCGAGTCGCTGGCGAGGCTGGCCGAGGCGAACCGGCGCGTGATGGGCGTCGCCAACGTCGAGACGCGCATCGGCGACAGCTCGGAGCTGCTAGCTGGATATGTGGACGATTCGTTCGACTGGCTGCTGGTCGATCCGGCGCGTCGGGAACATGGCGGGCGTTCGGCGGGGCTCGTGGCGTCGAGTCCCGACGTGGTGCGCCTGCACGGCCTGATGCTGCGCAAGTCGCGACGGGTCTGCATCAAGGCCTCGCCTGTGCTAGAGATCAGCGGCTTGGAACAGCAACTTCCGGCGCTTTCTACGGTTATTGCTGTGTCGGTCGGTGGAGAGTGCAAGGAGGTGCTACTGCTGCTCGACCGTGAGCGCGAAGCTGGCCGTAAGCCGGAAGTCCGTGCGGTGTGCCTGGGTGGTGAGACCTTTGAGATTACTTCATCCGGGAACGAACCGCCTGATCGTCAGGTCGCGGACAAACCCCAGGGCTGGCTCTACGAGCCGGATGCGGCGATCATCAAGGCGCGCCTGACGGGCCAGCTTGCCTATCAAATGCATCTCGAATTTCTGAACAGCACGGTCGATTATCTTACGTCGGATCGGTTGGTTGAGCACGTTCCCGGACGGAGTTTCCGGATTGAGGAGTGCCGCCTGTTCAGGCCGAAGAGTTTCCGGAAGGAGCTTGCCGCGCAGGGGATCACGAAGGCGGCCATTCAGCGGCGCGATTTTCCGCTGTCCGTCGAGGAGCTGCGCAAGCGCTACAACATCGGCGAGAGCAGCGAGCGCTATCTCTTTTTCACGAAGGATGCGTCGGGCAGACTCGTCTGGCTTTCGTGCCGCAAGCCGTGAGCCCTCAGCTCCGGTTGCGAAGCTTCTGAAGCTCCTGCTGCGCCACGCCGTAGCGCAGTCCCTGAATACTGACCGTCAGGCTGCCGACGCCGAGCATCCGCATGAATTGATGCAAAATCAGCACGCCCATTGTGAAGACGTCGGCGCGCCCTTCGGGCATTCCGAGCGCCACGATTTCATCCAGCGTCATCGCGCGGAGCCGTTCGAGCAGCTCGTGCACCGCGTCGTACTCCAGCCGGAAACCTTGCGCTTTTTCCGGATCGAACTGCCTGTCGCCGAGACACACTTGCGCGATGGTCGTTAGCGTGCCTGCCACGCCAAACACTTGGCTGCGTCCCGCGAAGAATGGTGGCAGCGCGGCGGCCAGATGGCTGTCGATCTCTTGCCGCGCCGCCTCGAACTCCTCCGGCGACGGCGGCTGTGCGGCGCAGAAGCGCTCGGTCATCCTCACCGAGCCGATGTTCATGCTTGTCGCCTTTTCGACCGCGCTGGTCGTGCCCATGATGATTTCGGTGCTGCCGCCGCCGATGTCGATCACCGTGAAGGGCTCCGGCACCTCCGACAGTCCGGCCACCGCGCCGAAGAAGGTGAGCGCCGCCTCCTCTTCGCCGCTGATGCAGCTGATTTCGATGCTCGTCGCATTCTTCACCGCTGCGATGACTTTGTCGCGATTCGCCGCGTCGCGCAAGGCGCTGGTGCCGACGGCGAGGATGCGCTGCACTCCGAGCTGGTCGCACAGCGTTCGGTACTCCGCCATGCAGGCGGTCAGCCTGTCGAGCGCCTCCGGGTGAATCATTCGGTGTTCATCGACCTTCTGGCCGAGGCGCACGATGGTCTGGCGGTGTTCGACCGTCACGATCTTGTCGGTTTCGGGTTCGAGGTCGGCAACGAGCAGGAGCGCCGTGTTGGTGCCGACGTCGATGCAGGCGATGCGTTCGGTTGCGTTGGACATGGGTTTAATAATTATTAGCGAGAACTCGACCTTACATTCATGTTGCCCCGGCTTTCAAGCCGGGGAGGGGTAGTGCCCCTCCCCCTGATTCTGACTCGTCAGTCTCAATCAGTGCTTTGGTTCGATGAGCGCGGAGAGCCACTCGTCTTCGTAGATCGTTTTGACGTTGGTGTAGTCGATGTGCTTGAGGAGCTTTTTGAGCCACGGTTCATCGTAAACCAGCACGCCGGAGAGCAGCACTTGCGCTGATGGCGCGTGGCGGCGGATCGTCGGCAGGATACGGTCAAGCACGTTTTTGTTGATGTTGGCCAAGATCAGCTCGTAGCCCTCCTTGAGGTGTGCCACCATCTCTTCCTCGGCATCGATCAGCTCCACCTGGATGCCGGTCACGTCGTTTTTGGCGACATTCTCGACGGCGTTCTCCGCTGCCCAGGCGTTGTTGTCGAAGGCCAGGATCGGGTTGCGGTTGCCGAGCTTGCGGGCTGCGATAGCCAGCACGCCGGTGCCGGTACCGATGTCCATAATCTTTTTGTCGGCCAGATCCAGCTCCTCCATCTGGCGCAGCATCAGGCGCGTGGTTGCGTGGTAGCCAGTGCCGAACGACATTTTCGGGTTGATCGCAATGACGATCTGTCCCGGTTTGAGGTCGTACTCTTTCTGGTGCTGGATAATGAGAAAACGGTCGGAAATTTCCACCGGCTGGAGGTGCGCCTCCCACTCGGCGTTCCAGTTCCGTTCGGCCATGAACGAGGCTTTGTAGGACGGCACGAAGCCGAAGGTCTTCAGCAACAGCGCGTTGATCGACTCCTCCTTTTCGGCGTTCCACTCTCTCTCGGACAGGTAGGCCAGCAGCTTGTTGTCCTCTTCGAGGAAATACTTGATGCCCTCCTGCGAGAGGATGGCGATGTAAAGTTCGTGAAGGTCGCTGTCGATTTCGAACGCCAGTTCGATGTGGTTGTGGGTTTTCGGCGGCTGCATGGATGTTGTGTTGGTGTGAGTGAATTCTGTGGGTCAAAGATAGCAAAAGTGGCAGCAGGAGCCGTACAGAGGAAGTGGCGGCTTGGTTCTTGTTGTGTTTCTCTGTCGGGAAGCGCCTCTGCCACCTCATTGCGCATTGTCACTGTTGCACCTGGATAATTCTTGCGCCAAAGGCAAAGTGCTTGGCGTAGCTTCTTTCCTTTAAGGAGCTTATGGTGACTTTCTTGGCGGCCGATGAGGCGTGGGCAAAATGCCCGTCACCAAGGTAGACGCCAACATGGCTGACATCGCCTGTGAAAGCGAAAAAAAGCAGATCACCGCGCTCAAGCTGCTCTCGCGGCACCATCGAACCGACCAAAGCCATCTCATAGGAAACTCGTGGAAGCGCGACGTTGAAGGCTTTGGCATAGAGGTACTGCACGAAGCCTGAGCAGTCGAATCCCTTGCGAGTGGTTCCTCCATAATGGAATTTGATTCCCTTCAACTGCTCGATCAAGTGGCGCATTGTTTTGTATGAGCGTTTGGAAACCTTTACCGGCAGCACGCACTGCTCCCGCCCTACGGAGCGGAGGCACGAGATAGAAGTTTTTCTCTTTTTTAAGCTATATTTGCTCTCCATTCGCTCGGAAATCGGTCGTGAGCTTTGGCAAGCGTTAAGCGCAAGCATGAGAAATGCAAGTGTTGCGAGCAGTGCGATTCTGAGTTCGCGTTGCGCGGTTACGGGCGTTGACATGATTCGATAGATTTGTTCTATGGGCTGTTGTGGCAACGATTTGCTGCTGTTGCGGGCTCATGCGTGAGCTCAATCATAGGCATTATACTGAAAATATGAACTGGAAACGATCCTGAACGAACAGCAATAATCGATCAGGAACACATTCATTTGATTGCGGTTATGGTAGTTATGAAATTCGGCGGCACCTCTGTCGGCTCGGCTTCGGCTATGCGGCAGGCGATCGCCAACATTGCTGAAAAGAAACAAACGGGCGCGCCGCTTGTTGTGCTGAGCGCGTGTAGCGGTATTACCAGCAAGCTGATTCAGATCGCCG
The DNA here is from genome assembly GCA_965544465.1 of uncultured Chlorobaculum sp. Lineage (GTDB taxonomy): Bacteria > Bacteroidota > Chlorobiia > Chlorobiales > Chlorobiaceae > Chlorobaculum. The sequence continues at coordinate 13,641 of CBEUNJ010000005.1, read as the reverse complement.
ATGCGGCAGGATCGGGCCGTCTCGAAGAGGCGCTGACGATGGCTCGCGAGGTCAGGCAGTTTCACCTCGATCTGGTCGGTGAGCTGATTCAGAGCGCTGAACTCAAAGAAGAGCTGACTGAAAGGATCGACCTCTTTGTCACTCGGATCGAACGGCTGACTGAAGGCGTCGAGATTGTCGGCGAGCTAACCGAACGTTCGAAGGATCGCTTCTGCTCGTTTGGCGAATTGCTTTCGACTACCGTGTTCGCCGCCGCCTTGAACGAGAGCGGTACGCCGTGCGAGTGGATCGATGTCCGGACGGTGATGATCACCGACGACCGGTATGGCTTCGCCCGCCCGCTTGTCGAGACCTGCCGGAACAAGACCGGCGAAATCATCAAGCCGCTGCTTGACGCCGGTACGGTTGTGGTGACGCAGGGCTACATTGGCGCAACCGAGGCGGGCAAGACCACCACGCTTGGCCGTGGCGGCTCTGACCTGTCGGCGGCGCTGTTCGGCTCGTGGCTTCACTCCGATTCTATCGAAATCTGGACCGACGTGGATGGCGTGATGACCACCGATCCCCGGATGGTTCCCGATGCGCGCAGCATCAGGGTGATGACCTTCTCTGAGGCCGCCGAGCTGGCCTACCTTGGCGCGAAGGTGCTCCACCCCGACACCATCGCTCCGGCGGTCGAGCAGAACATCCCTGTCTATGTGCTCAACACCTGGCATCCCGACGCCAAGGGCACGCTGATCACCAACGATGCTGAGCTGTTGAAGGGCAAGAGCCACGGCGGTTTGGTCAAGTCGATCGCCGTCAAGAAGGCGCAGGCGATCCTCAACATTCGCTCCAACCGGATGTTCGGACGCCACGGCTTCATGAGCGAATTGTTCGACGTGTTCGAGCGCTTCGGCATTTCGGTCGAGATGATTTCGACCAGCGAAGTCTCGGTTTCCCTGACCGTTGACGACGCCGTGGTGAACGAGGTGTTTATCAAGGAGCTACAGACGCTCGGCGAGGTGGAGATCGAGCACAAGGTGGCCACGGTGAGCGTGGTCGGTGACAATCTCCGTATGTCGAAGGGCGTTGCTGGCCGGATTTTCAATGCGTTGAGCAACGTTAACCTGCGCATGATTTCGCAGGGCGCTTCGGAGATCAATGTCGGCGTGGTGGTCGATGAGGGCGACGTCGCCGCAGCGGTCGCCGCTTTGCACTGCGAATTCTTTACCGCCGACCGCTGCGCCGGAATCTTCGAGAAACCGGCCGGAAGCTGAAGGCCGTCTATCGCTGAACGAAAAGGATCTAACAGGATAACTAATTATTATGGATTACAAGAAAGCCGGAGTCGATATTTCTGCGGGCGAGGAGTTCGTTCGTCTCATCAAGCCGCATGTTCGCCAGACCTTTACCCCGCAGGTGATGACCGATATCGGGGCGTTCGGCGGATTTTTCCAGCCCGATTTCGCGCAGTATCAAAAGCCGGTGCTGGTCAGCAGCATCGACGGCGTGGGCACCAAGCTCAAGATCGCCATCGAGCTGGGCAAGTACGACACGGTCGGTTCGTGCCTGGTCAACCACTGTGTGAACGATATTCTGGTTTGTGGCGCGCGTCCGCTCTTCTTCCTCGACTACTACGCTTGCGGCAAGCTTGATCCGGAGATCGCCGCCGCCGTAGTGACCGGCATGGTGAAGGCGTGCCGCGAGAACGGCGCTGCCCTCATCGGCGGCGAAACCGCCGAGATGCCGGGCGTCTATGACGTGGAGGATTTCGATCTTGCCGGAACGATTGTCGGCATGGTCGATCAGCCGCAAATTATCAACGGTTCGACAATCGAAGAGGGCGACGTCATGATCGGTCTGCCCTCGACCGGTCTGCACACCAACGGCTACTCGCTGGCCCGCAAGGTGTTCGAGGGGCGCATGAATGAACGCTTCGACGAGCTGGAAGGCACGGTCGGCGAGGAGTTGCTGAAGGTGCATCGCTCCTACCTGCCAGTCATCAAGCCGCTGCTCGAAACTGGCGATGTGCGCGGCATGTCTCACGTTACCGGAGGCGGGCTTATGGGCAACACTATGCGCATCGTGCCGGACGGGCTGGCGCTCTCGGTGGACTGGACGTCGTGGCCGGAGCTGCCGATTTTCGACCTGATCCGTCGGGTGGGCTCGGTGCCCGAACAGGATATGCGCCGCACCTTCAACCTCGGCCTTGGCCTGGTGATGATCGTCCGCAAGGATCGCGTTGATCACCTCATGGGCTACTTGAAGTCCAAAGAGGAAAATGCCTACATTATAGGTGAGGTCGTCAAGGCCTGAGACTTCGATTATGTGTTTGTCTGCCATTTAATCGAGACCCAATATGCTGACATTTTTTGCCATTATCGCCGTTGCTTACCTCATAGGCTCCATTCCGACCAGCATCATCGCGGGGCGGATGCTCAAGGGCATCGATATTCGTGAGTTTGGCAGCGGCAATGCTGGCGGCACCAACGCCTTCAGAGTGCTTGGCTGGAAAGCGGGGCTTGCCGTTACGCTCATCGACATCGCCAAAGGCACGGTTGCCGCCGTGTCGGTCGTGGCCTTTTTCAAGGCTCACCCGTTCGGCGCGTTTCCCGACATGAACAAAATCGCCCTGAACCTGATTGCGGGTATGAGTGCGGTCATTGGCCATGTTTTTACGGTGTTCGCCGGATTCAAAGGCGGCAAGGGGGTCAGCACCGCCGCCGGCATGCTTATCGGCATTGCTCCGATCAGCATGTTGATGGTGATCGGGGTGTTCATCCTCGCCATTACGATCACGCGCTACGTGTCGGTCGGCTCGATTCTTGCCGCTATCGCCTTCCCGCTCATCATCGCGATTCGCAAGTACCTCTTCGACCTCGGCGCGGGGCTCGATTACCACTTTTTCGGCAAATGGCTCGTGCACGATAGCCTCGACTACCACTTGCTGATTTTCGGTGGCATCGTCGCGGCGGCGATCATCTACACGCACCGGGCCAACATCAAGCGCCTCTTTTCCGGAACCGAAAATCGCCTGACTTTCGGGCGTCGCTCCTGACATGGCGAAGTCTGGGATGAACATCACCGTGCTTGGCGCGGGCAGCTGGGGCACGACGCTGGCCATCCTGCTGGCGGAGAAGGGCTACGAGGTTCGGCTGTGGGCTCACCGACCTGAGTTTGTGGCCTCGCTGGAGTCCGATCGGGAAAACAAGCGTTATCTCAGTGGAGTGCTCTTTCCCGATAACTTGCATGTGATTGCCGATCTTCATGAAGCTGTGCGTCCTGCACATATCATCGTCACCGCCGTGCCTTCGCAGGCGTTGCGCCAGACCGCGCAAGGCTTTGCCGCCGGCCTTCCGCTCAATGACAAGATCATCATCAATGTCGCCAAGGGCATCGAGCTGGAAACTGGCAAGCGGATGTCCGAAGTGTTGCTTGAGACGCTGCCCGGCCTCAAGCCGAAGCAGCTTGCGGTACTCTATGGGCCCAGCCATGCCGAGGAGGTTGCCCAGCGCCAGCCGACCACGGTGGTGGCCTGTTCGCTCTCCAAAGAGACGGCGCTGCTGGTGCAGGAGGTGTTTCACACCCAGCGTTTTCGCGTCTATGTCAACACCGACCTGATTGGCGTTGAAATTGCCGGATCGGTCAAGAACATTATCGCCATCGCCGCCGGTATTTCCGATGGCCTCGGCTTCGGCGACAATGCCAAGGCGGCCATTATCACTCGTGGCTTGGCCGAAATTTCGCGCCTCAGCGAAAAGCTCGGCGGAGACCCGCTCACCATGTCGGGTCTCTCCGGCATCGGTGATCTCGTCGTCACCTGCCTCAGTCGCCACAGCCGCAACCGTGCTGTCGGTGAGCAGATCGGCAAGGGGTTTAAGCTCGACGAAATTCTCGGCGAAATGAGTATGGTGGCCGAAGGGGTACTCACTTCGAAGGCTGTGCTCAAATTGGCAGACCGGCTTGGCGTCGACATGCCGATTTCGCAAGCTGTTTATGAGATGCTTTTCGAAGATAAGCCCGCACAGCAGGCGATCCTCGATCTGATGACCCGCGATCCCAAGCCCGAGCACTATTGAGGCATTCAGGCCTTCAAAACAGATCGAACTCTCTTTTCCTCTTCCTTACTCTTTTTCCGGATAGCTGTACCAGTCAAGCGTGCCGCAGCCGGCGGCAGTGTCCTTCCAGTGCGGAATCTCAAGATCGATTTTTGCGATGCCGCAGGTGTTCATATCCCCGGCAGGTTTGCCGGTGAGCCAATCGACAAAAGCGCTGATGACCGGATTATGCCCGAACAGCATCGCCGTGCCATATTCTTCGGGCAGTGTTTGGACGATGGCGACGAGCGCCCCGACCTGCCCTTCATAGATTTCAATCTTCTGCATGATCTGCTCGCGCTCGATGCCGAGAGTGTCGGCGAAGATTTCGGCGGTTTCAATCGCTCGGCTTGCTGGGCTAGAAATGAGCAGTTCGGGCGTGATTTTTTTCTTTCGAAGCAGCTCGCTCATTTCTTCAGCTTGCTTGTTGCCGCGTTTGGTGAGCATGCGGTCGAAGTCGGCCATCGCCGGATCGTGCCAGCCAGCTTTGGCGTGGCGGACAATGTAGAGGGTTTTCATGGTGCTGGATGGATGGTTCGTTGTTTCAGGGCCATGATGCGCCGGTATGACTGGTCGATCCGTTCGGGCGAAATCGAGTCGTTATCGACGAGGCGGCGGATGATGGCGTGGGCTTTTTCGGCAATTTTCGGGTCGTAAGCGCCGACGTTGTTGCCGAAGAGCAGCACGTCAACTCCGGCGTTGATGGCCAGCCGGATTGCCTGTTCGAGGCCGTAGCGGTCGGCGATGGCTTTCATCTGCATATCGTCGCTGATGACCACGCCCCGGAAGCCGAGCTGCTGGCGCAGGAGGCCGTCAATCGTAGCTTTCGAGAGCGTCGCCGGGTAGAGGCTGTCGAGGTGGGCGTTGAAGACATGTGCGGTCATGACCGGGTTGTCGTACCCTTCGCGCTTCAGCGACCGGTACGGTTCGAGTTCTGTTTTCGACCAGGTGTTGGTGACATCGGTGAAGTCTTTGTGGGTGTCGGTTGTTGAACTGCCGTGGCCGGGGAAGTGCTTCAGTACGGCGATGATGCCGTGGCGGTGGAACGCATCGACGACAAGCCGTGCCTGCCGGGCGACCATCGCCGGATCGCTGGAGAAGCTCCGGTCAAGCTTGCCGATAACCGGGTTTTCCGGATTGACGTTCAGATCGACAACCGGTGCGAGGTTCATGTTGATGCCGAGGTTCTTGAGCAGCTTCGCCGTGGTTCCAGCGGCTTGCCGGGTGCTGTCGGCGTTGTCGAGCTTGCCGAGGTGCGCGGCGGAGACGGTCGGCGGAAAGCCTCGCGCCGGTTTGAGGCGGCAGACGCGTCCGCCCTCCTGGTCGATGGCGATGAAGAGCGGAATCGGTGCGAGCCGTTGCAGCTCCGCTGTGAGTCGTCGAACCTGTTCCGGCGACTCGATATTGCGCACGGGTAATTTTGCGGGTACGTCGTAATCGAAGAGCACCACGCCGCCGATCTGGCCAGCTCGAAGCGCCTTCTCGAATGCCGGATCGCTGCTGGCGTCGAGCCCCCGGAAGCCGACCATGAGCATCTGGCCGATCTTGATCGACAGGCTGTCGGGCGTCGGCGCGGCCAGCGCGGTGGTGAAGCTCAGCAGAAGCAGCAGCGCCACGAGGAGGCTCTTGTTCATGGTGGGCGGGAAAGTAACAAGCCGGACAGCGCTTCTGGAAGCTCCGTCCGGCTTGCGGGTTCAGGTTTATCGTTTTTTCATGACGATGGCGTCGTTCTCAAGGCTGATCTCGACCGTGTCATCTTCGCCTGCTTGACCGGCGAGGATCATCTCCGACAGCCGGTTGGTGATCTGCCGCTGCATGACGCGCTTGAGTGGACGCGCGCCGAAGGCAGGGTCGAAGCCGGTGCGGGCGAGCCACATCAGCGCTTCGTCGGTGATGTCGAGCGTGATGCGCTGGCGGGCGGCCATCGCTTTGATGAGGTTGAACTGGATGGTCACGATTTCGCGCAGGTTCTCCTGGGTAAGCGGCGTGAACAGAATCACCTCGTCGATGCGGTTCAGGAACTCTGGGCGCACCTGCTGCTTGAGTAGCTGGAAGAGCTTTTCCTGCAACCCTTCGAGCACCACTTCGGAAGCTTCGCCGTCGATCCGCTCCATCTCGCTCTGGATGAGCTGGGCGCCGATGTTCGAGGTCATGATGATGATGGTGTTCTTGAAGTTCACCGTGCGCCCTTTGCTGTCTGTCAGGCGTCCGTCATCGAGAATCTGGAGCAGGATGTTGAACACATCCGGGTGCGCTTTTTCGATCTCGTCAAGCAGCACAACTGAGAAGGGTTTACGCCGCACCGCTTCAGTAAGCTGGCCGCCCTCTTCGTAGCCGACGTAGCCGGGAGGTGCGCCGACAAGACGGCTGACGGTATGCGCCTCCATGTACTCGCTCATGTCGATGCGGATCAGCGCGTCCTCGTCATCGAACAGGTATTCTGCCAGCGTGCGCGCAAGTTCCGTTTTGCCGACGCCGGTGGGCCCGAGGAAGATGAACGAGCCGATGGGCCGCTTCTCGTCGCCCATCCCGGCACGCGAGCGCTTGACTGCGTCGCTGACGGCGCGCACGGCCTCGTCTTGACCGACTACGCGGCGATGCAGCTCTTTTTCGATGCCGAGCAGCTTTTGTCGTTCTGACTGGAGCATCTTGCTGACTGGAATGCCTGTCCACCGTGAGACGATCTCAGCGATGTCGTCAGAGTCGATCTCCTCCTTCATGATCAGGTCTCCGGAGGCCTGCCGCGCTTCGATCTTGCGGTTGTTCTCTTCCAGCTTCTTCTCGATTTCGGCGATCTTGCCATAGCGGATTTCAGCTACCTTGCCGTAGTCGCCGCTCCGTTCATAATTTTCCGCCTCTACCCTGAGGTCTTCTATTTCTTTCTTGAGCTTGCGTGAGCCATGAATCAGCTCCTTTTCAGACTCCCACTGCGCCTTGACGGTCGCCTGCTCCTCCTTGAGGCTCGCGATCTGCTTTTCAATATCAGCAAGCCTTTGTCTGGTATCTGCGTTATTCATAGACAGCGATGGTTGAGGAAAAGTGAAAAGAAAAAATATTGATTAAATTTAACGTCTGAGAACATAGAATCCTGCGCGTAACAGCAATGTTGTTGACTACTGTCACGTCCTAACATATAACGGAGTACCTCATGCAAAAGTTCTCGATCGGTTCCGCGACGCTTCCTGGGCCTAAAGGGCTTTTTCTTATCGCTGGGCCATGCTTGGTCGAAAGCCGACACATGGCCGTGGAAGTCGCCCAAGAACTCGACCGGATTCGCGAGGTGGAGGGAATTCCGATCATTTTCAAGGGCTCGTACCGCAAGGCGAACCGCTCGTCGGCCTCATCGTACACCGGCATGGGCGATCGCGAGGCGCTGGAGATTCTGTGCGAAATCAGGGAGGTGTACGACATGCCCGTTCTGACCGATGTTCATGAAACTTCAGATGTAGATTTAGCCGCCTCACACGTTGATGTGCTCCAGATTCCAGCGTTTCTCTCTCGCCAAACCGAGCTTATTACGAAGGCGGCTTCTACCGGCCTGGCCATCAACATCAAGAAGGGGCAATTTATGGCTCCGGAGGATATGGCGCTGGCTGCCGAAAAGGCCGCATCGACCGGAAACCGCAAGATCATGCTCACCGAGCGCGGCACTACCTTCGGCTACCACAACCTTGTAGTCGATTACCGGAGCCTGCCCATCATGGCCGATTCCGGCTGGCCGGTGATGTTCGATGCTACGCACAGCGTGCAGTTGCCGAGTGCCTCATCGGGCGTGTCAGGCGGCGATCGGCGCTTCCTGATGCCACTGGCCCGCGCGGCGGTTGCGGCGGGCGTTGATGGCCTCTTTTTCGAGGTGCATCCGGAACCGTCGAGTGCCATGTCGGACGCTGCCACGCAGGTTCCGCTCGAACAGTTTCACGCCATGGTGCGCGAGCTGATGCAGCTTCAGGACTGTATGCAGTCGATCCGCGATGCTTTTCATTCACCAAACCAATCAAACTCTTGAGCTCTTTCCAGTTTTTCGGTATGCAGCCCTACCAGGCTGATCCATCATCGCAGATCAGTGAGGCCCTCAACGGCATCAAGGCGCTGGTCTCTTCTCTTGACGGCGTTCTCAACACCGGCACTATCACCCTCGACGCCGAGGGGCGGGAGATGCCCTCGCTGTTCGCGCGTGACCTGGTCGCTATCCGCGAGGCGCTGCAACTTGGCATGAAGGTGGCGGTCATCGCCGGGCGCGATGCCGGAGCGTATCGCTCGATGCTCGAAGCGACGGGCGCGACCGATCTGTTCCTCGACGGCGAGGATCGGCTCGAAGCGTACGAGCTGTTCAAACGTCGCCACGGTTTGCAGGACGACGAGTGCGCCTGCATCGCCGACGACATCGACGAGCTGCCGCTGCTGAAGGTTGCCGGTCTGCCGGTGACGCCCATCAACGGCGTTGAGTACCTGCGCCACCGCGTGGCCTATATCTCAGTCTATGAAGGAGGAAAAGGGTGCGTGCGCGAGATCGTGGAGATGATCCTCGAACATCAGGGGCGCTGGGCTTACAGCGACAATCAGGGGTGATTGACAATGGATAATGGGCGGGGTTTTGCCGCTGTCATCCATTGTTCATCCTCTTGCAGGGGGCGGGCTGTAGGGGCGAACACGCCGGCTCGCCCCTACAGCGAGAGGTGTTGAGCCAGGTGATCGCGTTGGGTTCTGTTTCAATTGTGGTGAATCGCTCTCTTTCGCTACTCCTTTTGCGCGCAGGCACACTGCTCCGGGTTCAGGAACATCGCCATGCTGCTTAGTGACCTGGTGCCCACGATGTTGGTGCCGTGGCCGGGTTCAATGTGTACGTCTCCGAGATAGTCGATGTGCGATTCGAGCGCGAGTTCCAGCGCGTTGAGTTTGCCGAGGAGGCTGTAGGCCGCCGATTGCGGAGTCGAGCAGGAGACAGGAGGATTTTGGCTTCCATGTTTGATATACCCTTTCGGAATCATATCGTCGTCCGGGTAGTGGTGCCAGTGGGTCATGCCGCTGCCGAAGCGTTCGAGCAGCTTGGGAAAGCGGCTCTCGGGGCGAAGCGTGCGCAAAATGCTGGCGATCATCACGTTGCCGAGGGCGTGGGCGATGATGGTGAGCGTGTCGAACGATGGGCGGGTGACGAAGTCCGCAGGCAGTCCCGCCGGAGTGGCGAGCCACGGTTTGCCGCCAGCTTCGAGGCCGATCTCCACCAGATCGCGCTCCGGATTGATGGCCGTTTTGCGGCATCCCGACCGGGTCGTCAGAATGCGCACGCTTGGCACTGGAACCAGCAGCTGCTTGCCCACCACCGTGACCGGCACGAGCTTTTCGCCAGCTTCATCGCACTCCGTCGCTTTGACGGCTGGTTCGACGGACACCGGAAGCTGGCGGGCGAAGAAGCCGTAGCTCATGCCGCTGCGGTCGTCGAGGTAGCGCGAGACGATTTTGCGGTAGAAGTCGTTGCGGTAGCTGAGCGACTCGCGCGAGGTGTGGTTCATGAATCGCGGATTGGCCGCCCAACGCTTTCCGCACGTCACGAAATCTTCGGCAATTTCGCGGAACTCCGGCGTCGAACTCTCCAGCGCTCCGTGGCGCCGCTCAAGATCGCCGTCGCGCGGCGGCACCACCTGTGCGGTGATTTTGGGAATCAGCGATTCGAGCACGTCGTGCGCTTGGGGCAGCGGTGTGTCGAAGGTGGTGATGCCGCCGTTCATGCTGCACACCGTCCACGACTCTTCGGTCACATAGATCAGCAGATGCACCATTTCCCACGCCAGCCGACCGATCACCGCGTCGAGCGTCTCTTGCGGCGTCTGGCCATGGCGCACCGGCGGCGGTTCGTCGTAAACGCCTACGATCAGGTTGTTGTAGAGCGTCGAAACCCGGTTGATTGGCAGCAGCTTGTCGGGAAAGCTCCCCGGCGCAATCACCGCTGTGCCCGCTTCGAAGCGCGATGGCCGACTGTTCTCCGCCATTTCGTCAGCGACCGACACGCCGCATTGCCGGAGCGCCTCCCGCAGCGCGGCGGTGAACTCCCGCAGCCGCGGGCTCAGTTCTGGCGCCTGGCAGAATGCTACGCACAGCCGGGCGCTCATCGATGCGGGATCGAGTGGCGTTGCGCTTGGAATGCCGAGAAGCCGGTTCAGCCAGAAGGCGCTGATGCGTTCAGTCATGGAAAACAGAGGCTGGTAGGTTGGTCGATGGTTCGGTGCGGTTACTGGCCTGTGGGGTGCTCGTGGCTCCAGAGCAGTTTTTTGCGAAGGATTTCGCAGTAGTTCCGCTTTTCGTTGGCCACCAGGTTGACGTGGTGCGGCGACTTTTTGACCGTGACCACCTCGCCCGGAGCGAGCAATTTTTTCTGGATTCCGTCCATTTTCAGCGGAAACTTGCCCGATTGCGAATCGACCGAAATCTTGATGATCTTGTCGTCGCTGATGACGATTGGCCGGATGGTCAGCATGTGCGGGCAGATTGGTGTGATGACGAAGACGTTCGACTTCGGCGCGATGATCGGCCCGCCCGCCGATAGCGAGTAGGCTGTCGAGCCGGTCGAGGTGGCGATGACGACGCCGTCGGCGCGGTAAGAGCCGAGGATTTCGTCGTCCAGCCGGATGACGAACGCCGGGAGCCGATGCGATGCGGTGCCCTTTTCGATGATGACGTCATTCAAGGCGCTCATCGGCTCCTCCGACGCAAGCGACGCTTCGAGCTGCGAGCGGGTGTGGATCGAGTAGTTGCCGCTTATCAGATGGGTTACGGCTGTCCACATCTCCTCCGGGCTGAATTCGGTCAGAAAGCCGAGGTCGCCGACGTTGATGCCCACCACCGGCTTCGAGTGCGAACAGTGGGAGGCGAGCAGTAGCGTGCCGTCGCCGCCGAGCGAGATGAAGGCGTCGCAGTGCTGGTTCAGGTCGGCCTTTTCTTCCCACTTGCCGTTGCCGAGCGCCTTGGCCGACTGGCGGTCGAAGGCGTAGTCTATCGAGTGCTCTTCCAGCCAGGCGACCAGTTCGCGGGCAAGCTCCAGCGCCTTGTCGCGTGTGATATTGACGATGATGGCGAGCTTCATGGGCAACCCCTTTCCTGAAGGCGCTGGTAGAGCCGGTTCGCTTCGCTGAACCGCGCATCCAGTTCCTCAGTCTGGTTGTTGCGCACCTCTTTGGCCAGGTCGGCCAGCAGCGCGGAGAAGGCCTCCAGCTCACTGGCGATGTTGTGGCGGTTGGTCTGCACAATATCTCGCCAGACCGCCCACGAGCTTCCCGCAAGCCTTGTGGTCGAGATGAATCCCGGCCCCGAATGGCCGACGTTGTCGCGGCAATGCTGCGCGAGCGCGGTCGAGAGCAGCTGCGGCAGGTGGCTGATGTTGGCGTAGATGCGGTCGTGCTCCTCCGGCGTCATGGTGGCCACTCGGCAACTGGCGGCTCCAAGCAGCTCGACCAGCTCGACGGCACGGCCCGATTCCGGCAGTGTGTCGCCGGAGCAGATGATCACCGTGCGCTCGCAAAGCAGCTCCGGCGAGGCCGCGCGGTAGCCCTGCTGCTCGCGTCCGGCGATGGGGTGCAGGCCGATGAAGTTTAGCTTCAGCTCCTGCGCCCGGCTCGCGATTTCAGCTTTGGTGCTCGACACATCCGTTACCAGCGTATCAGCCGGAGCGTACTGCTTGACCGTGTCGAGCAGGGCGATGTTCGTCCGCACCGGCGCGCAGAGCACCACGAGATCGGCACTGTAGAGTCGCTCCGGATCACGCTCGAAACGATTCAGCCCGAGCCCGCCGGTGATGGCCGTAACATCGTCGTCGCTGAATCCCGGATCGAAGCCGATCATCTCGATGGTGCGCCCGGTCGCCGCTGCCGCGCGTTTGAGTGCTTGCATCAGCGACGCGCCCATGAGGCCGAGTCCGACGAACGAAATGGTGTGGATATCCTCCCGCATCGATACGTTCAGGATTTTGCGTTTGCCCGGCTGCCCGGCGCGTCAATCGGCATACCCTCCTTGCAGAGCGGGCACTCCTCCGGCGCGTAGCTCACCACCTCCATCATCAGGAGCGAGAACTGCTTGTCGGCGAGCTTCACCTTGCCGTTGCTGCGGTCAACCACCGAGGCGACGCCCGCAACCGTGGCTCCAGTCGCCCTGACCTGCTCCATCACCTCAACGACAGAACCGCCGGTGGTGATCACATCCTCGACCACCAGCACCTGTTCGGACGGGTCGATGGAGAAGCCGCGCCTGATCATCATTGTGCCCTCTTTTCGTTCAGCGAAGATCGTCTTGACGCCGAGCTGGCGGCCAACCTCCGTGCCGACCACAATGCCGCCGATGGCGGGCGAAATGACCGTCGTGATGCCGCAATCCCTGAACTGGGCGGCGATTTCGCTACAGATCGCCGACAGGTACTCCGGGTACTGCAACACCTTGGCGCACTGGAAGTAAGAGTTGCTGTGGCGGCCCGAGGTGAGTTTGAAATGGCCATCGAGCAGAGCGCCGCTCGATTTGAACATTGCGAGGGTTTCCGAATTGGTCATGGAGTGAAAACGGTCGGTTATGCGTGAGAAGTATCGTCCGGTGCATTTCGGCTCTTGAAATGCCCATCGGTAAAGATACAGAAGCCAGGCTGAAATGTTAAACCTAAAATGCCCTTGAGTGCGGGGGCGTGCGTTGGTCAGGCGCGGCTGTCGAGCCACCCTTGCAGAATCACGCAGGCGGCGGCGGTGTCGAGCCGTCCCTTCTCCTGGCGTTTCTTGCGGCTCGCGCCCGAAGCGGCCAGAATTTTCATCGCCGAGCGCGACGAACGGTGCTCATCGGCGGTCTCGACCGGAATGCCGACAAACGCCTCGCGAAGCTCCGCGACAAACCGGTCGATCACCGAAGTCATCCGGTTCTGTTCCCCCTTGTCGCTTAGCGGATAGCCCACCACAATCAGCTTGATGCCCTCCTCATCACGCAGCTTTGCAAGCGTTTCGAGCAGCCCGGCCATGTCGAACGTGCCCACCGGCTGGGCGAATATCCCGAGAGGATCGCTTTTGGCTATGCCAATGCGCTTGGTGCCGAAATCGATGCCGATGATGCGTTTGTGGCTGGCTGGAGACATGGATGAGCGTTGAGGGTTGGTCGTTCAGTGCTGCAAAGGAAAGGTAAGCAAAACGGTGGGATTGGTCAGACCATGCAGTGGCAAACCGGCTCGTCATGGAGAGTCAGGTTGCATTCCGGCACTCGTTTTCCGGTAGATATGATAACCGGCCAGCGCAGGTGGATGGAGTTCGTGGTAGTGCGCTTTCCGGTCTGCGCATTCCCGGAATTTTTCGTCGAAAACGGAGCCGGGCTTGCTGATGATCAGCTCCTTGCCCGAAAGGATCAGCGCGTTGCAGGGATGGCGCTGCGTTTCCGCGGAGAAGAGGCGATTGCCGGATATCGGGCCTATCGCCGGTTTGCGTAACAGCACTCTGCGCAGAATCGCGGGGTGTCCGTCGCCGATTCTCGGTTCGTCGAGCAGCATGTGGTAGATCGGCGCTTCGACGACCAGAAATGAGAGCCCGGCTTTTTTTGCTTTTTGCAG
>CBEUNJ010000004.1:0-32781 GCA_965544465.1 uncultured Chlorobaculum sp. | reverse complement strand
CGCCCGCGTCGAGCAGGTCTGAACGAAACCGCGCTCAAAAAGCAAAACGGCTGCCTCGGAAAACTTTCGGGCAGCCGTTTTGCTTTTTGAGGAAAGTGTTCATAACTCCTCATTCTCCCTCACTCCAGGTTCCGCAGCAGCAGCTCCAGCGAGTCGTCGTCGCGAATGAGGACTTCTCTCGGTTTGCTGCCGTCGGGCTGGCTGACGATAGCGTTCTGTTCGAGCTGGTCCATGACCCGTCCGGCGCGGCTGAAGCCGAGCCGCAGGCGGCGCTGCAACAGCGAGACGCTGGCCTGCTGGTGCATGACGACAAGCCGAGCGGCCTCCTCGAACATGGCGTCGCGCTTGTCTCGATCCTGCCCGTTACTGGACGACGATGAGCCGTTGCTCGCAGGTGGTTCGGGCAAGAGGCACTCCTCTTTCTGCGAAGGCTGCTGGCCGATGAAGGAGGTGATCGCCTCGACCTCCTGCGTTGAGACGAAGGGGCACTGGATGCGAATCGGCTTCGGCAGGTTCGCAGGCTGGAACAGCATGTCGCCATTACCGAGCAGCTGCTCCGCGCCCGACACATCGAGAATGGTGCGCGAATCGACCTTGCTGGCCACCTGAAAGGCGATGCGCGAGGGGAAGTTCGCTTTGATGATGCCAGTGATGATGTCCACCGACGGGCGCTGCGTTGCCACAATCAGGTGAATCCCCACTGCACGCGCAAGCTGGGCGAGGCGGATAATTGGCTCCTCGACCTCGCGGCCAGCAGTAATCATCAGGTCGGCGAGTTCGTCGATCACCACAACGAGGTAGCAGAGCGATTCGTCACTTTTTTTGTTGTAGTCGCCGATGTTGCGCACACCGCACTGCTCTAGCAGAGTGTAGCGATGCTCCATCTCGCGCACCACCGACCTGAGCGCCATCACCGCCTTCTCGGGATCGGTGACGATCTGCTCGTCGAAGCCGGGAAATTTGGCAAGAAAGTGGTTCTTCAGGTGCTGGTACTGAAACAGCTCCACCCGCTTTGGATCGATCAGCACAAACTTCACCTCGTCGGGGCGCTTCGAGTAGAGCAGGCTGGTGAGCAGTACGTTGATCGCCACAGACTTGCCCGCGCCGGTCGCACCCGCGATGAGCAGATGCGGCATGGTAGTGAGGTCATCGACGACGACCTCGTTGGAGATGCTCTTGCCAAGCACGATCGGCAGCTTCATGGTGCTGTTCTTGAACTTCTCGACCGACAGCACCGGGCGCATGAGAACGAGCCGCGGCTTGTTGACCGGAATCTCCACGCCAACGGCGTTCTTGCCCGGAATCGGCGCGATGATTCGGATGCCGCGCGCGGCCATCGCCATCGCCAGGTCATTTTCGAGCGACTTGATGCGGCTGATCTTCACCTCGGGAGCCAGCTCCAGCTCGAAGAGCGCCACGCGCGGGCCGACAGTCGTGGAGATGCGAACCACATCGATCTTGTAGATTTTCAGCTTTTCAAGCAGCCGATCCTTGGTGGCCGCCAAATGACGCTCGTCATAGCGCTCATCATCCTCCTTCGGGTGCTGCAACAGATCAATGGAGGGAAAGCGGTACTTGACATGGTCGTGCGTCCTGACCTTCAGCTTCCGCTCGTCCAGATCGGCCTCGCGTTCCTGCACCCCCTTGTTAATAGTCATCTCAGGGCCAGCTCCCGGCTCTGGCAAAACCAGCGGCTGGAATACGGGTTCGGCTGGCGTGAGCGGCGGTTCGGGTTCAGAGAGCAGCTCCGGCGTCAGCTCGGATACCGCTTCCATCTCAGGTTCGGACGCGATTGCAGGCTCAGGATCGACTAGTTGTTCAACTGATGCGGGTTTGGGCGCACGCTCTGGCCGCCCCGGTTTCTTTTTTTTGCTGACCTTTTTCCGCTCCTTCTCAAGCGAAGCGGCCATGCGTTCAGCCTTTTTGCTCGCTTTCGCCTCCTCTTTGTCCCGGCGCTTTGCTGCCTTGTTCTCCCGGTACGCCTGTACGGCAGACGACACCTTTGCCATAAAAGCATACGTTCCAGCAATCGTCTCCATGATGAAGGTGCGGCCCATGTAAAAGGTGACCGCCGCGGCCATCACCACGGTCAGCGCCCAAGCTCCGGCATAGCCGATCACCGTTGAGAGAAAGGCGGCCATCATCCGCCCGGTCGTACCGGACATGACATCGGCAAACGAGGCGGAAGAGAGGCCGAACATGGCCGACAGGTCGAGCGCAATCAACAGGCCGTAAAGCAGAAACAGCAGCGCCGGTTTAAGCGATGCCCGCCGAACCAGACGCCACCCCAAGAGAAGAAATCCGGAGAGCGGCAGCACCGATGGGTAACCGAGCAAAACGCGGACGAAAAAGCGCGACACCCGCGCGCCGAAAAGCCCGAAGGGGTTCTGCATCGATTCGGCCACCGCCCGCGCGTTTTTCGAGAACAGCTCGTACCAAGGCAGGGTTGCAATGTAGGGCTCGTCAGCGGCATGAAAACCGAACACCGCAGCGATGCAGAACAGCACCACGAGCATCAGGGCGATGCCCCCGATCTCCATGCCCAGCTCACCCCGGTGAACTGTTGTCTTCGCTGTCGTTCTGTTGTTCGATCTGGGCATCATCAACTCGCCGGTTCAGGGACGGTCGGCATGGACAAACGGAAGACGCCTGACCGTGCCGGGTTGAAAGGTGCCGCGAATTTCCACAAAAACCGGCGTGCCGGGCTTCGCGTAGTCGCGCAGAATGCTGGCCGTGCCGATCGGCTCACCCAGCGTCGGTGAAACCGTACCGCTGCACACCTCGCCGATCTCCTGCTTGTCGGTGTTGTAGAGCTTGAAATGCTGGCGCGGAATAGCGCGGCCTTCGAGGCTAAAGCCGACCACGCTCTTGCGAAGATCGAGCTCGACCTGCTGGCACGCCTGCTTGCCGACGAAGTTAGGCTTGTCCATTTTGACAACCCATTTGAGCCGCGCTTCGAGCGGATTGACCGTCCGGTCGATTTCGTGGCCGTAGAGCGAATAACCCATTTCAAGCCGCAGCGTATCACGAGCCCCGAGGCCGATCGGCTTGATGCCGTCATCCTTTCCAGCCTCCATCAACGCCTTCCAGAGCGCTTCGGCCCTGTCGTTCGGCAGGCAGATCTCAACGCCCGCCTCGCCGGTATAGCCAGTGCGAGCCACCATCGCCTCCGCGCCACCGAACGGCACGGTCGCGAAATGGAACGAACCGAGCTTGTCAAGCCCGGCCTCCGGGAACACACGACCGAGCACCTCGAACGCTTTCGGCCCCTGCAGGGCGATGAGCGAGAGCTCGCTGGTACGGTTGTCGAGCGTGACACCTTCGAACTGGCCGACATGGTCGCTGAGCCAGGCGAAATCTTTCTCGCAATTGCTTGCGTTGACGATCAGGAAAAAGGTGTCGCCGCTGATGCGGTAAATGATCAAGTCATCGACGATGCCGCCATCGGGATAGAGCATCAGCGTGTATTGCGCCTGACCGTCCACGATCTTGCCGAGATCGTTGGTGGTGACGTACTGGAGAAACTCCAGCGCTCGCTTGCCTCTGACGTAAAAATTTCCCATGTGCGAAACGTCGAACAGTCCGGCCGCTTCGCGCACCGCCTTGTGTTCGGCGATGATACCGGAGTACTGCACCGGCATCAGAAAGCCGCCGAAGTCGATCATTTTCGCACCGGCACCTTCATGCCAGGCTGAGAGCGCTGTTTTTTTCATGGATCTCCTTTACTCGATTGAATGTGTTGGAATGCCTTCTAAAAAAACATTTAGCGATTAAGTTCAAAGCGCTTTTTTGCAAGCGACGCAACAAGTTACCCCCTGCCGTTCACCCGAGGATAACGGCGTCACTCAGCTCGTTGGTGTCATCCGGCTTGCGGGGAAAGTGCCGGCTCAAGAGCTTGCCGCACTGCTCGATGGCTGAAGCGATCCCCTCACCGGGTCGTTCGTCGCGAATGCTGTTGGTAATGGTCTCGACCACTCCCTGCCAGGCCTGCTTGCCGACAACCGCGTCGATGCCGGTATCGGCCAACACGCGGACGCTGTGCTCGTAGAGCGAAATGTAGATGAGAATGCCCGTGCGGTCGCGGGTTTCGCGCACCTTGTGGTGGTAAAAAGCACGGATAGCCGCCTCTTCGACCGCCTCGGCCATCTCCTCGCGATTCACGAACGGGCGCTTCAGCACAGGAAAACGTTTGATCGCTTCGTTCGACGCCATGAAAAAGAGAGCGAAAAGCGCAAGAAAAAGCCACAAGTTCTCGCTACCATATCCCAGCGTTCCGGCCAAAGCCAGCACCAGCGCGATGAGCCCGCTGGCGGCCATGATCGCCGAGGGGTAGTTACTGCTTTCGGCGACGGCCATCACCACGATTTCGCCCGAGCTCAAGGCCTCCGCTTCTTTGACCTTCTCTTCGATCTTGCGGCGCTCCTCGTCGGTCAGGAATTTCTGGATCGTCTGTTTCATGCTTTTGTCTGGAATAGAACTCCATTGCAGCTTACCAGTCGCCCGACGCTCCGCCGCCGCCGAAACCACCACCGCCGCCGCTAAAGCCGCCGCCATCACCGCCGAACCCGCCGCCGGAGGTAAAGATGCCGCCACCCGGCCCCGGAAAACCGCCGGAGACGTAGGGGCCGCCGCCGCGATGACGTCCGCCGAACTGGCGAAGATAGAAGTAGAGAATAGCGAGAATGATGAAAACCAGCGGAATCGAAGGCTTGTCATCCTTCCGGTTCTTCTTGGCGATGGAGTCGGCCTTGAACTCCCCCTTGACGGAAGCCACAAGCGCATCAGTCGCGCCGATGAAGCCCGCGTCGAACTGCCCTTTGGCAAACGCCGGTTTAATGATACCGTCAATAATGCGGCCTGACTGAAGATCGGTCAGGCGACCTTCAAGCCCGTAACCGACCTCGATGCGCACCTTGCGGTCGCCCTTCGAAACAATGAGCAGAATGCCGTTATCACGACTTTTCTGTCCAATCTTCCAGGCATCGGCGACGCGGATTGAAAAATCCTCGATCGGCTCACCCTTGAGCGAAGGCACCGTCAGAATAGCGATTTGCGTGCCATCCTCGGTTTCGAGAGCAGCAAGCTTCCTGTTGATTTCGGAGCGCGCCGACGGCGAAATCATCCCGGC
This sequence comes from uncultured Chlorobaculum sp., assembly GCA_965544465.1. GTDB lineage: Bacteria > Bacteroidota > Chlorobiia > Chlorobiales > Chlorobiaceae > Chlorobaculum. Next base: position 27,653 of record CBEUNJ010000004.1, on the reverse strand, counting down.
GTAATCGTTCACCCGCTGCGTCAACGCCGGAACTGGCGGAAAATCGGCCAGCAGCGGCGCGGTAGAAAGCAAAGCGAAAAGCACGAACAGCGGCTTCAGCCACCAGCGGAGAGCCGGGTAATTATGTATGACAGGCTTGTTCAGAACTTCACCTCCGGCACAGCTTTAGCAGCCTCGTCAGCCTTGAAGTACGCCTTGGGCTTCAGCTTGAGCGCCACACTGTTGGTAATCGAGTTGGGGAACTTGCGGATTGAGTAGTTGAAGACCTGAACCGCCTGGTTATAGCGCTGACGAGCAACGCTGATGCGGTTCTCGGTGCCTTCAAGCTGCACCTGCAAATCGCGGAACGACTGGGTAGCCTTCAGCTCGGGGTAACGCTCGACGGTGACGAGAAGACGCGAAAGTGACGAGGAGAGCTGGCCCTGTGCCGCCTGGAATTTCGACATGGCCGCCGGGTCGCTCAACATCTCCGGCGTGAGCTGGATGGAGCTCGCCTTTGCACGGGCTTCGACGACAGCCTGCAGAGTTTCTTTTTCGAAATTTGCCGCACCCTTGACCGTGGCCACAAGATTCGGCACCAGATCGGCGCGCCGCTGAAGCTGCGATTCGAGATCGCCCCACGCCCGGTTGACCGCCTCCTCATTCTGCTGGATGACATTATAGCCGCACCCGCTGAGCATAACAAGCGCCATCAGGAACGGTAAAACCTTGGAAAAAGAGCGGAAATATAATCGGCTCATAGCTGTTCATTTCATGGTTGAAGTTCAGTCATTGTCCAGAAAAATATAATAATCGAGACTCCGCCGCAAAACCTGATCAACGCAATTCCAAGGCAATTTCACCGCTTTTCATTGCATTTCAGTGTTCGTTACGGTACGTTTAAGAGTTTGCTCACGCGCAGCATATGATACCCCTGCAACCACCACGTCCCCTGAGTGCCATGAAAAAATCCACTCTTCCCGCCCTGCTGTTTTCCCTGTTTTTCGCCTCCCCAGTTCACGCAGCGTTCGACTATCTGCCGGTCGACCCCCGTGGAACCGCCCTTTCGGGAGCCACCACCGCCCTGTCCGGTAACCCGTGGGGCTTGTTCTACAATCCGGCCTCAGCTGGCAAACAAACCAGCGCAGCAATCGGCTATACCATGCCGTACGGCGATTCCAGTCTCGACAACATCGCCGGAGCGGTGAACATCTCTCGACTTCCTTTTGATGCAAAAGGCACCGTATCGATCGGAATAACCCGTTATTCTGCAAGTAATTATCATGAAACAACCTACATCGCCGGATACGGACGAGAGATTCTTCCGTCGGTTCGCCTTGGCGTTTCGGTCTCGCAGATGACACAGAAGTTCGATAGCTTAGGCAGCGATTCAGCCACGGGAATCAACGCCGGACTACAAGCCGAACTCAGCCCCATCGTGACGTTCGGAATCAGCTCGATGAACCTCAACAGCCCGACCATCGGCGAAAGTCATGAGCACTTGCCGAGAACCACGCTCGCCGGACTCGCCTTCCACTTCCCGACCGGCAGCCTCTTGACCTTCAACGCCCTGACCGATCCTGACCGCTCAGGCCGCCTGCTCGCCGGCGGAGAGTTCGTGGTCAATCCATTGCTGCACGTCATGGTCGGCCTGGCGACCAACCCCTCACTCATCTCCGGCGGCCTGAGTTTCGGCACCAGCGCGCTCAAAGCCACCGCCGCCGTCAGCCACAACCTCGATCTTGGCACCACGAGTTCAGTTGGGGTGGAAGTTGGGTGGTAAAAAACTTCGTAGGGGCGCACTCCATGCGCCCCTACGAAATGGCGTGGTGTAACCGAGCAGGAGGCACAGGGTCATGCCCCCTGCCCCCTACAATCCGTTCGTCACGCGTCCACCAAGCCCACAGCCTAAGCCTCCATCTCCGGCGAGTACGTCCCCACACGGGCCAGGCCGTTGAGGCGGCTGCGTTTGAGGAGCGCCTTCTGCGCAGCGTCCACATTGCCCTCCTGCCCTTGCCAGGCGGCAAGCACGGGAGCCTGCAATGCGCGACCGTAGGAGAAACTCACCTCCCACGGATGCGACCCCATCGCGTTCATGGCATTGAGATTGGCCGTAGCAACCTCGGCGCTCTGACCGCCGGACAAGAACACAATGCCCGGCACGGCTGCCGGAACGTACCGGCTCAGGCAGCGAATCGTCGCTTCAGCAACCTCTTCGGGGCTGTTCTGGCGCGGGCACTTTTTCCCCGCGATCACCATATTCGGCTTCAGCAGCATCCCCTCGAACAGCACGCGATGCAGGTCGAGTTCAGTAAACACCGCTTCGAGCACCTGTGACGTCACCTCCTCGCAACGCTCGATACCGTGAGCACCGTCCATAAGCACCTCAGGCTCCACAATCGGCACAAGCCCCTCCTCTTGGCATAGTGCGGCGTAACGCGCCAGCGCATGAGCATTCGCGCGGATGCCGAACGGCGTCGGAACATCGTGCTCATCGATCTGGATCACCGCCCGCCACTTCGCGAATCCCGCGCCAAGTTCCCGGTACTCGATCAGCCGATCACGCAGGCCATCCAGCCCCTCAGTCACCTTTTCGTCGGGATAGTGCGCCAGTGCTTTCGCGCCTTTATCGACCTTGATGCCCGGCACGATCCCCCGCTCCGAAAGCACGTCAGGAAACGGCGTGCCTCCCTGCGTGCTCTGGCGAATGGTTTCGTCAAAAAGAATGACACCACCGATGTAACGCTCGATGCCATCTGTAGTCAACAGCAGTTCACGGTACCGCCGCCGAGTCTCTTCGGTGGACTCGACATGGATCGAAGCAAGCCGCTTTTTGATCGTCGGGGTACTTTCATCGGCGGCCAGAACGCCTTTCCCGTTCGAAACAATGGCCAAAGCCACTGCGCTGAGTTTCTTGCTATCCATACAAACCTCCTCTCGTTTTGCATTCCCTACACGATCCTTTTCACACACAAACAATAAACGATACGCCTTGATTCCCGGAAAGCTCCATTATTCAAGAGTAACATATCAACAGGATGGTGCCAACTGTGCGGTTTACCCATGACATAACGACATAACGCAAAAGGTGAGACACACTAACTCGCCTCTACAAATCACGTAAAATCGATCATGATCAACGATCAAGTATTCGTCACGCCAACATCCTCTCTACCGTGAACACACCGCGCACCTTTTTCAGCTTGTCCATCAGCGTGGCAAGCTTTGCAGTATTCTTGACGAAGACCATCAGATTACAGACGAAGATGCCGTCTTTGGCGTGCAACGTGATGGCTCGGATGTTGGTGTCGAATTTGGAGATGACGCCGGTAATCTGGTTGATCATGCCAACCTTGTCTTCGCCGACGATGCGAATACCGGCAAGGAATTCGGAATCAAGCTTGCGGTTCCAGGCAACGCCGACGATCCGCTCACTTTTGACGCTATTCTCGTTAGTGACATTGACACAGTTCTTACGGTGAATCTTGACCGTGCCTTCGGTGGTGACGAAGCCAATGATATCGTCACCCGGCACCGGATTACAGCATTTGGCGTAAGAGTAGGCGATATTGTTCATCCCGGCAATCGTCACCTCGTCCTTGTGCGTGCGGAGGCGCTCCTGCACCTCGCGGGCGATGTCGGCGAACTCCTTGTGCTGCGTCCTGGCGGCCTGCGCATCCTCCGGCGCCTCGGCGCCCTTTCCGTGCGGGTGGGTGATGCTCTCAATCACCTCTTCGCTGCTGATCTGCTGGTTTGCCAGTGCGCTGAACAGATCGGCGGGGGTTTTGATGCCGTGCTTGCGGATGGCGCGAATGGCGTCGTTTTCGGTAAAGAGCTTCTTCGTGCCCGAAACCATCTTAGCCCAGATGTTGCGTCCCTTTTCGATCTCTTGGCGGCGCTCTTCATTGATGGCCGCACGGATTTTAAGCCGAGCGCGGTGCGTCACCACCATCTTGAGCCAGTCCGGTTTAGGCTTCTGGTTCTTGGAGGTAATCACCTCGACGCGGTCACCCGACCTCAGCTCGGCATTGAGGCGCACGATCTTGCCGTTGACCTTTGCGCCGATGCAACCGTTGCCGATTTCGGTGTGGATGGCGTAGGCGAAGTCGATCGGTGTGGCGCCGGCTGGCAGAATCTTCATGTCGCCCTTCGGCGTAAAGACGTAAATCTCGTCGTGGTAGAGGCTGAGCTTGAAGCCTTCCATGAAGGCGGAGGCGGTTTCAGCATCCTTGATCAGCTCGCGCGCCCATTTGAGGAACGAATCGACCGCCGCGTCATCCTTGGTAATCTTCTCCTTGTAGCGCCAGTGTGCCGCAACGCCAAGTTCAGCGAATTCGTGCATCCGGCGCGTCCTGATCTGCAACTCGATAACGTACCCTTTTGGCCCGATAATCGCCGAGTGCAGCGACTGGTAGCCGTTATGCTTCGGAATGGAGATGTAATCCTTGAAGTGCTGCGGAATCGGCGGATATTTCTGCGTGATGTAGCCGTACACCGCGAAGCAATCCGAAATTTTCTCACTCTCGATGATAACGCGAAGACCGTACAGATCGTGAATATCTTCAAACTGCTTGTTCTTCTGACGCATTTTGTTATAGATCGAGTAGAGATGCTTGGCGCGCCCCTGCACTTCGACCTTGAAGCCCTGCTTTTCGAGATCAGACTGGATCGGCACGATCATCTTGTTCAGGTAGGCGATGCGCTCGTTCCGGCTCAGACGCACCTGCTTGAGCAGGTAATCGTACATCTTGGGGTCGATGTACTTGAGCGCGAGATTCTCAAGATCGACCTTCATTTTACCGAGGCCGAACCGGTGAGCGAGCGGCGCGTAGATGTCGCGCGTTTCGAGCGCCATGCGCAGACGGCGATGCTCCGGCAGGGAGTCGAGCGTGCGCATGTTGTGCAACCGGTCGCAGAACTTGATGAGGATAACACGGATATCCTTGACCATCGAGAGCAGCATCTTGCGGAAGCCTTCGGCCTCGGTGGTTTCGCGGTTGACCATGATGCCGGAAATCTTGGTCAGCCCCTCGACGATGTCCGCCACTTCAGTACCCAGCTCGGCGGCGATGTCTTCGTAAGTGTAACCGCTGTCCTCGATCACGTCGTGCAGCAGAGCCGCCGCAACGGAGACACCGTCAAGCGGAAGCTCGGTCACGAGCAGCTTGGCCACCTCCACCGGATGGTAGAAGAACGGCTCACCGGAAGCGCGTTTCTCCCCCTCATGGGCGCGGTAGCACATGAAAAACGCACGCTGGATGAGCGACTCGTCGTAATTCTTGAGATTCGCCCGGCAAAGCCGCAGAATTTCGTGCAGTTTCTGGTAATGTTCCTGTTCTATCTGAGCCAGCATGAAAGTAAGCTTCTCCGGAGTTGGAATGTTAATTGACTGACAGGCTTAATGTCATGATATGAAATCGGCGCTTCAGGCCAATACGTTTTACTCTGTCATTTGCCCGATCCGCTCTTCGAGCATCAGGATTTCATCGCGCAGATAAGCTGCTTTTTCGTAATCGGTCTCCTTGGAGGCCCGCTGCATTTCGGTGTTCATCTCGGCAACCATCTTCACAACCTCATCGCGGCTCAGCTTGTCAAGCAAGCCTTGCAGTTCGAGTTCAGGACGCTTCTGCAAGCCGAGGCGCTTGCGGCGGTAGCGCTCCTCGGCGTCGGCGACGCTGGTGGTGTTGAGCACCTGATCAACCGACTTGATGATGGAGCGCGGCTCGATGCCATGCTTCTCGTTGTGCTCCTGCTGGATGCGGCGGCGGCGCTCCGTTTCGTCGATCACCTCGCGCATCGAGTCGGTAATCTTGTCGGCGTAGAAGAGCACCAGCCCCTCGACGTTGCGAGCCGCGCGACCGGCAATCTGCATGAGCGATTTGTTGTTGCGCAGGAACCCCTCCTTGTCGGCATCGAGAATCGCCACCAGCGCCACCTCCGGCAGGTCAAGCCCTTCGCGCAGCAGGTTGACCCCCACCAGCACGTCGATGTTGCCCGCACGAAGCTCGCGAAGAATCTGCATCCGTTCGAGGCTCTTGATTTCGGAGTGCAGGTACTGCGAGCGCAGTCCAAGCTTGCGGAAGTAGCTGTGCAGGTCTTCGGCCATGCGCTTGGTCAGCGTCAGCACCAGCGACTTCTGGCCCTTGGCGATGCGCTCCCGCACCCGCGCCAGCAAGTGGTCGATCTGCCCCGCTACCGGGTGCACCTCAATCTGCGGATCGAGCAGGCCGGTCGGGCGGATGAGCTGCTCGACCACCACCCCTTCGGAGCGCATCAGCTCGTGCTCGGCAGGCGTGGCCGAAACGCAGAGCACCTGCGGCACCTTCTGTTCGAACTCCTCGAAGCGCAGCGGGCGGTTGTCGAGCGCCGACGGCAGGCGAAATCCGTGCTCGACGAGAATCGTCTTGCGCGACCGGTCGCCACCATACATGCCACGAATCTGCGGCAAGGTAACATGTGATTCGTCCACGACGACGAGGTAGTCGTCCGGAAAGTAGTCGAGCAAACACCACGGCCGCTCGCCCGGCTTGCGTCCGGCGATATGGCGGGAGTAGTTCTCGATGCCGGAGCAGTATCCCAACTCCTTCATCATTTCGAGATCGTAACGCGTGCGCTCTTCGAGCCGCTGCGCCTCCACCAGCTTGTCCTCACCGCGCAGGATGTTCAGCCGCCCCGCCAGCTCATCCTCGATGGCGAGCATAGCCTTTTCCAGCTTTGCGCTGTCGGCCACAAACTGCCGCGCCGGGTAGATGAAAGCGTACTCATCGCGGCTGATGATCTCGCCGGTTTGGGGGTCAAAGGTCTGGATGGAGTCGATCTCGTTGCCAAAAAATTCGATGCGCAGCGCCAGCTCTTCATGGCCTGGCACCAGGTCGATGACGTCGCCCCTCACCCGGAAGCGCCCCGGCGTCAAATCAACGTCGTCGCGCAGATAGTGCAGCGACACGAGCAGTTGCAGAAACTCATCGCGATCCATCTCCATGTTCTGCCGCAGCTCGATGATTTGGGCCAGCCAGTCCTCCGGCGAACCGAGGCCGTAGATGCAGCTCACCGAACTGACCACGATCACGTCATTCCGCCCGCTGAGCAAGGCGCTGGTGGCTCGCAGACGGAGCCGCTCAATCTCGTCGTTGATCTTCAGATCCTTGGCGATATACTTGTCCATCGACGGGATGTAGGCCTCGGGCTGATAAAAGTCGTAGTAACTGATGAAGTACTCGACCGCGTTGTGTGGAAAAAACTGCTTCAGTTCGCCATACAGCTGGGCGGCAAGCGTCTTGTTGTGACTCAAGACGAGGGTCGGACGATTGACCTGCGCGATAACGTTCGAAACCGTGAAGGTCTTGCCGGAGCCGGTGACGCCAAGCAGCGTCTGCCAGCGGTCGCCCCGCAGCACCCCCTCGGTCAGCGCCTTGATGGCCGAAGGCTGGTCGCCGGTCGGCCCGTACGGACTTTCAAGTTTAAACTCTCCTCCCCGATGCACAACGTTTTGCATAGATAACTCTCGATAATAAGCAATGAATCAATTACCTGCGGACACCGCTGAATCCCGTCGCAATCCCGGGTTGTGCGGAAGCGGCAAGATTGCGGTGACAGGCCTCACAAAGAACTAATAACCACCGCTTATAGTTCTTCAAGCTTCAGAGACGAAGAACATGACGAACAGGTAATGACAGTTTTTTCGGTCACTTTGCCGGATTTTTCGTAATCTACGCCCTTGTTTGAACCGGAACGAACGCTTGTGAGGCCTGAGCGGGATGATGATTCCTGTTAACGCTGACCAACCATGTTTTTTTGAAATCCACGAGCAAGCTGTGCCAACTGGCCTCACACTGTGCCCGGCGCTGCTCCATCTCATTTCCTGTACCTCCATGACAACTGAACACACGACGACCCCGACCGAACAGTATTCATACACCACCGTCCCTGGCGATTCACTGCACACGCGGATTTACAAGCTCAAGAACGGCCTCACGGTTTACATGAGTCCGTACCACGACGAGCCGCGAATTTACACCTCCATCGCCGTGCGCGCGGGCAGCAAGAACGACCCCGCCGAAACCACCGGACTGGCGCACTACCTCGAACACATGCTCTTCAAGGGCACCGACTCCATCGGCTCGCTCGACTACGCCAAGGAGCACGCCGAGCTTGAAAAGATCATCGAGCTGTACGAAAAGTACCGCGCCACCAGCGATCCGGAACGTCGCGCGGCGATCTACCGCGACATCGACAATCTCTCGAACGTAGCCGCGCAGTACACCGTGCCGAACGAGTACGACAAGCTGCTCAACTCCATCGGCGCAAAGGGCACCAACGCCTACACCTGGGTTGAGCAGACGGTCTATATCAACGACATTCCGTCGAACGAACTCGACCGCTGGCTCACCATTGAGGCTGAGCGCTTCCGCAATCCGGTGATGCGCCTCTTCCACACCGAGCTGGAGACAGTCTATGAAGAGAAGAACATGACGATGGACAGCGACAGCCGCAAGCTCTGGGAGGAGCTGTTCGAGGGGCTGTTCACCAAGCACACCTACGGCACGCAGACCACCATCGGCCTGGCGGAGCACCTGAAAAAACCGTCGATCAAGAACGTCATCAACTACTACCGCTCCTGGTACGTGCCGAACAACATGGCAATCTGCATCGCGGGCGACTTCGATCCCGACGAAACGATCCAGCTGATCGACAGCAAATTCTCGAAGCTCGAACCGAAAGCAGTGCCGGAATTCGTGCCGTCGGTAGAACCTGAAATCACCAAACCGGTCATCAAAACCGTCACGGGCCCGGAGGCCGAAGAGCTGGTGCTCGGCTTCAGGTTTGGCGGAGCCGATTCGGACGACGCCGACATGCTGACGCTGATCGACAAAATCCTCTACAACCAGACCGCGGGTCTGATCGATCTGAACCTCAACCAGCAGCAAAAGGTACTCGAAGGCGGCTCGATGCTGGTGCTGATGAAGGACTACTCGACGCACATCCTCAGCGCCAAGCCACGCGACGGCCAGAGCCTCGACGAGGTCAAAACCCTCCTGCTCGAACAGCTCGACCTGGTCAAGAAGAGCAAGTTCCCGGACTGGCTGCTCCAGGCGGTCATCAACGACCTCAAGCTCGAAGAGCTAAAAGCCTTCGAATCGAACCGCGGGCGCTCGGAAGCGTTTGTCGATGCCTTCGTTTGGGATGTGCCGTGGGATCAGAAGGTCAACCGCTTCGCGCGCCTCGAAACAATCACCAAAGAGCAGCTTGCTGAGTTCGCCAGGAAACACTACGGTTCGAATTACGTCGCAGTCTATAAAAAGCACGGCCAGCGCAAGAGTGAAGGCAAAATCCAGAAGCCGCCGATCACGCCGATCAAGGTCAACCGCGACCGCTCGTCGGTGTTCGCCAAACAGCTGCTTTCGAAGAAAAGCAAAGAGCTGAAACCCGACTTTCTCGATTTCAAAAAGGACATCAAATACTACGACCTCACGCCGGAGATCAAGCTGCACACCGTGCAAAATCGGGAAAACGAGATGTACAGCCTCTATTTCCTGTTCGACACCGGTTCGAACCAGAATCGGAAAATCGACACGGCGCTCGACTACCTGTCGTACCTCGGCACTTCGCGGCTCTCGCCCGCCGAATTCAGCCAGGAGCTGTATCGCCTCAGCACAGAATTTACCGTACTAACCGCCGACGACCACGTCTATCTCAAGCTGTCGGGGCTGAGGGAGAACATTCCACAGGCCGTCGCACTGCTCGACGAGCTGCTCTCGGACGCCCAACCAGACGCTACCGCGCTGGAGAAGCTCAAGCAGGGAATCCGCAAGGAGCGCGCGGATGAGAAACTCTCGAAGCGTAAAATCCTCTTCGAAGCGATGGTGAGCTACGGAAAATACGGCCCGAAATCACCCTTCACCAACGTATTGAGCGACAAGGAGATCGAAGAGCTCACGCCCGAAGAGCTGGTCGCCGAGATCAAACGCTTCATGACCTGCCGCCACCGCGTGCTCTACTACGGCCCCGAAGCACCGGACGAGCTGATCAAAGAGCTGCGCTCGATGCGCCACTTCAGCCAGCAGTTCAAGCCGGTGCCCGCATCCGAACCGTTCCCGGAGCTGGAGACCTCGAAAAACCACGTCTATGTGGTCGATTATGACATGAACCAGGCGGAAATCATCATGCTCTCGCGCGGCGAAACCTACGAGGCCTCTATGGTGCCGCTCATCACGCTCTTCAACGAATACTACGGCGGCGGCATGTCATCGGTGGTGTTCCAGGAGATGCGCGAGGCCAAGGCGCTCGCCTACTCGGTCTTTTCGGTCTATCGCCAGCCCAAGGAGAAGAACAAGCACAGCTACATCTTCAGCTACATCGGCACGCAGGCTGACAAGCTGCCCGAAGCGCTCGAAGGGTTCGGCGAGCTGATGCAGAAGCTCCCTGAATCGCCGGAACTGTTCGCCTCGGCCAAGGCAGGCATCGACCAGAAAATCCGCACGGAACACATCACCAAAGCCGACATCCTCTTCTCGCTCGAAGAGATGCAGAAGCTCGGGCTGGACTACGACATCCGCAAGGACGTGTTCCGCGAAGTGCCAACCATGACCTTCGAAGACATCGAGAAGTTCCACGAAACCCGCTTCCGCAACAAGCCGCACACCATGCTGGTGCTTGGCAAGAAAGAGCATCTCGATATGGAGACGCTCAACAAGTACGGCGAAGTGAGCTTCCTGACACTCGACGAGATTTTCGGCTACTAAGCGGGGAGCCTGCCGGATGAGCGTGAAAACAGAGGGATATAATTCGGCCAGCGGCGGCAAGCGAAGCCGCTGGCTGACCAGTCTCGGCAAGTTGTCGATCATCGACCGCTACATCATCCGGCAGTTTTTGACCATCTTCTTCTTCGCGCTGTCAAGCTTCGCCGCGCTGTTCATCATCATCAACCTGGTCGAAAACCTCGACCGGTTCATGAACCGCAACATCCCGGTTAGCCGGATCATCATCTACTACTTGAGCGGCCTGCCAGACACGTTCCTGTTGACCAGCCCGCTCAGCGTGCTGCTCGCCTCACTGTTCGTCACCGGCAAACTCTCGATGCAGAGCGAGCTACCCGCGCTCAAGGCGGCTGGCATGAGCCTGTCGCGCCTGATGAAGCCGTTCCTGCTAGCCACCTTTTTCATCACCTCGTTCAATCTGGTAAACTCATGCTTCATCGCCCCCTCGATGTACGACCTGTCGAAAGGGTACGAAAAGCGCTATCTGAAGAGCCAGAACGAGCAACAGGAGGAGGCGGCGCACATCAGGGAGTCGAAAAACCGCATCCTGACCGTCGGCCAGATCAAGCGCGACCGGCAGAGCGCCGCGTCGGTTTCGCTCGAAACCTTTGACAAAAACCGCCTGGTTTCGCGCCTTGACGCCGATTCACTGAGGATTTTTTCGCACGGCAAACAGTGGGTGTTCTACAACACGAAACGACGCACCTTCGCAAACGGTCAGGAAACGCTCGTCACCAATCCAGGCGCAGACACGCTCAAGCTCGCGCTGGCCAACAACACCTTCACGATGATCGACGCCGACCCGGACGAAATGAACATCGTGCAGCACCTCGCCTTCATCTCGCAGAAAAAGCGCTCCGGCCTGCCGGGGCTTGAACGAGCCGAAGTGGAGCTACAAACCAAGATCGCCCTGCCTCTGGCCAGTATGCTCATCGTGCTGATCGGTGTACCGCTCTCCACGCGCAAGAAGCGCAGTGGACTGGCGCTCGAGATGGCCACCAGCCTGCTCATCGGGCTGTTCTACCTCGGAATGCTCAAAACCATCGGCAGCCTCGGCTATGACGGCCTGCTGAACCCCTACCTCGCCGCCTGGCTGCCCAACCTTCTCATCCTCGTGGCCGGCGCGCTCCTGTACCGGTCAGCAAACAACTGACGCCCATGCTCCAGCCACCCGTCATTGCACTCATGACCGACTTCGGCCTCGAAGACCCCTTTGTCGGCGTCATGAAGGGCCTCATCGCCACCATCTGCCGCGAGGCCCGCGTCATCGACCTGACCCACGCCATCACCGCACAGAACGTCCGGCAAGCCGCCTTCCACCTCGACCGCTCCATCGGCTATTTTCCGGATGAAACGATCTTCGTCTGCGTCGTCGATCCCGGCGTCGGCACCACCCGCCAAGCCATCGGCGTCGAAGCCGGACCATACCGCTTCATCGCCCCGGACAACGGCCTGCTCACACCCGTCTTCAAGCGCTGGCCGGATGCGAAATGCCACGAGCTGACAAACGCAAACTACCAGCTCCCAAACCCGAGCGCCACCTTCCACGGACGTGACCTCTTCAGCCCCGCCGCCGCCCACCTCGCCGCGGGAACCCCGATCGAAACCTTCGGCTCCGCGATTGATGTCGCAGAGTGCAAACGGATCGAACTGTGGCAAAACCGACCGATTGAGGACGGAAAAGGCTGGACAGGAGAGATAATTGCGACCGACCACTTCGGCAACCTCATCACCTCATTCGAAGCCGAAATGATGTTGGATTCGAGCGATTGGAAGGTCAAAACCGGAAGCTCTGAGCCGCTACCAATTGTGCGAACCTACGGCGAAGTCGAACAAGGCAAACCGCTTGCCTACATCGGCAGTAGCGGAATGATCGAGATTTCGATCCGCAACGGCAACGCAAGCGCGGAGTTTGGCATTGGTGAAGGAGATGTAGCAGAAATGAAGAAGCACAGGGCTCACACCCACCCATAACGGTTCGCCTGAAGCCCCGCCCCTACGAAGCCCTTACAAAGATAAGTCAGATCGGATTGATCCGTCCGATCGAACTGATAAGCCCTACGTTCTCCCATAAACGACAAAAGCCGGCAATACTGCCTGCCGGCTTTTGTGAAACTGGATATCTTCGCTGAATCTCAGCTTCCGATGTACTCCTTGAGCACCTCTTTGTAGGCGGACTGGCGGAGACGGCGTATAGCCTTCTCCTTGATCTGGCGAACGCGCTCGCGGGTGAGCTTGAACTTTTCGCCGATCTCTTCGAGCGTGAGCGGGTTATCCATGCCGATACCGAAATAGGAACGGATGACGTCGGCCTCCCTCGGCGCGAGTACGGAGAGCGAACGATCCACTTCGAGGGTAAGCGAGTCGCGGTGCAGCGTGTGGTCGGGCATCTGGCCGTCGTTCTGCAACACGTCAAGCAGGCGGTTGTCGTCACCCTGCGCGAACGGAGCATCGACCGAAACGTGGCGGCCGGCGATCTTGAGCGTGTCGGCAACATCCTGCGAATCCATGTCGAGCAGGTTGGCCAGCTCCTTGGTGTTCGGGTCGCGCTCGTACTCCTGTTCGAGCTGACTGTACGCCTTGCTGATCTTGTTGAGCGTACCGACGCGGTTGAGCGGCAGGCGCACAATACGAGACTGCTCGGCAAGCGCCTGCAAAATCGACTGCCGGATCCACCACACAGCGTAGGAGATAAACTTAAAGCCCCGGGTTTCGTCGAAGCGCTTGGCCGCCTTGATCAGGCCGAGGTTGCCCTCGTTTATCAGGTCGCCGAGGGTCAGGCCCTGGTTCTGGTACTGCTTGGCCACCGAAACAACAAACCGAAGGTTACCTTTGATCAGCTTATCGAGCGCACGCTTGGCACGTTTGTACTCGACGGTATCAGTCGGCATGTCGTAGCCTTCCTTGATAGCCATCGTAAGCCTCACTTCATCTTCGGCAGTCAAAAGGTCATACTTGCCAATTTCCTGAAGGTAGCGGTCGAGCGAGAGGCTCTCCCGGTTGGTAATTTGTTTACTGATCTTCAATTGCCCTTATGGATAAGTTCCTCGTTCAAACTGCGTGACTTGATCAGAAACAGAACAGCTCGCGCCGTGCATAACAGCAAAAGCGGCTCTGCGACTCGGAAAGCCACCGCATGAATACAATTCAAGCTCGGAATATCTGAAAAAAAAATGACTTTTTCACCCACCACTGCTACATCATTTTGCTACTGGCTCACCACTTCAAGGTTTTCCTGAAGTTTCTGAACCAGTATTTTCGACTCTTCAAACTTCTCTTTCTCCTTGTTAACAACCTCTACAGGAGCGTTCGAAACAAATTTTTCGTTTGAAAGTTTTTTCTCCAGTGAACCGATATAGGCAGTCACTTTCGCAATCTCTTTTTGCAGGCGGGCTTTCTCCTTTTCGAACGATATTAACCCTTCCAGACGAATAAAAAGTTCATTGCCCTCCACCACCGACGCAGCTGAATGGGCTGGGCGCTCGACCGTTTCACCAAGCTCCACCTCGCATTTTGTAAGGGCCGGGAAGATGCGGCTGCCGGTCTGGAGTGCGGCGAGCGCCTCGCCCGACGAAGCCCGGATAACGACGCTGGCTCGCAGGTCGTGCGGTACATGAAAGGCCGAGCGAAGGCTGCGGATTTCCGAGACCATGTTGCGCACCAAATCGAACGCAGCGGCATCATCCCTCCTCCACGAGGCATCAGGCTGCGGCATCGATTCGGTAGCGATAGTCTGTTCGGTGGCACGCGGCGCAATGGCGTGCCAGATTTCGTCGGTAATGAAGGGCATCACCGGGTGCAGCGCCTTGAGCACCCCTTCGAGCACCGAAACCGCCAGGCACACCGCATGGCGTCCACGCTCTTCGGAGGTTTCACCCGCCAGCTCGCTTTTGAGCGCCTCGACGTACCAGTCGCAGTAGTCGCCCCAGAAGAACTCATGCACGATCTTGACCATGTCGTTTACCTTGAAATTCGCCATCGCAACGTGGTAGCGTTCAAGCATGGCATTGTAGCGCGACATCAGCCAGAGTCCGGCGGAGGACATCAGCTCGCGCTGAGGCGTGAAGTTCGCGAACGTTTCGACGAACTCTTCGCTGGTGGCGAAGAGCTTTTCGCGCTGCATGAAGACGAAACGTGAGGCGTTCCAGATTTTGGTGGCAAAGTTGCGACCCAGTTCGCACTTCTCCTCGCCGAAGAGCACATCCTGCCCAAGCGGCGCGATATAGACAATCGTGAAGCGCAGAGCGTCGGTGCCGTAGGTGTCGATCACCTTGAGCGGGTCGGGCGAGTTGCCGAGCGACTTGGAGAGCTTGCGCCCCTTCATGTCGCGAATGATGCTGGTGAAATAGACGTCGCGGAACGGCACGTCGCCCCTGAAGTGCAGCCCGGCCATAATCATGCGGGCCACCCAGAAGAAGATGATGTCCGGGCCGGTCACCAGCGTGTTGGTCGGGTAGAAGGCGCGCAGGTCGTCGTTGTCGCTGTGCGGCCCCGTCCAGCCAAGCGTGGTCAGCGGCCAGAGCCACGACGAGAACCAGGTATCGAGCACATCCTCCTCCTGCGAAAGCTTGTCGGTGCCCGCCAGGTGGCACGCCTCGTCGTAAGAGGCGGCGACCCAGACGTTGCCCTTGTCGTCGTACCAGGCCGGAATGCGGTGGCCCCACCAGAGCTGACGCGAAATGCACCAGTCCTGGATGTTCTCCATCCAGTGGCGATAGGTGTTGATCCAGTGCTCGGGGTGGAAGCGGATTTCGCCGTCGTTGACCACCTTCAGCGCCGGTTCGGCGAGCGGCTGCATCTTGACGAACCACTGCTCGGAGAGGTAGGGCTCGACCACCACATCGGCGCGTTCGGAGTAGCCCACGTTGTGCTCGTAATCCTCAAGCTTGACCAGACAACCCAGCTCTTCGAGGTCAGCGATAATCTTCTCTCGCGCCTCGAAGCGATCCATCCCCGCATAGCCACACTCGTCGGTCATGCGGGCGTCCTTGCCAATCACCGAGAAGACCGGAAGGTTGTGGCGCTTGGCTACTTCGTAGTCGTTCGGGTCGTGCGCCGGAGTAATTTTCAGTGCACCGGTACCAAATTCGATATCAACGTAGTCATCGGCGATGACCGGCACGTGGCGTCCGGCAATCGGCACCACCACCAGTTCGCCGATGAGGTCGGCGTATCGCTCGTCATTCGGATTGACCGCGATCGCCACGTCAGCCAGAATCGTCTCGGGACGAACAGTGGCAATGGTAATCGAGCGCGTCGGATCGTTGACGAGCGGGTAGCTGACATAGACCAGCTTGTCGCGCCGCGACTTCATGATGACCTCCTCGTCCGACAGCGCCGTCTGCGACACCGGGCACCAGTTGATGATGCGCCGACCCCGGTAGATCAGCCCCTCGCGGTAGAGCGCCACGAAGGTGCTGATGACCGCTTCGGAAGCGCGCTCATCCATCGTGAAGAGGTTGCGCCGCCAGTCGCAGGAAATGCCGAGCTTGCGGAGCTGGCGAAGAATCAAGCCGCCGTACTCATCGCGCCACTCCCACACCTTGTCAAGAAAGTCGTGACGCCCGAGGTCGTGACGAGTGAGCCCCTCCTTGCGCAGCTTCTTCTCCACCACCGTCTGCGTAGCGATACCGGCGTGATCGGTGCCGGGCAGCCACAGTGCCTCCTTGCCGCTCATGCGGGCGTAGCGGATGAAGATATCCTGAAGCGTGTGGTTCAGCACGTGGCCAAGCGTCAGGCTGCCGGTCACGTTCGGCGGCGGCATCAGCACAGTATAGGGCGTCGCGCCCTGGCGCACGCGCGAGTGTTCGGCGTGGAAAGTGCCGAGCGCCTCCCAGTGCGCGCTTCGCCAGTGCTCCTCTACTTCGTGATGGTTATAGGTTTTATCGAGATCCCGCGCGGAATGGTTACTCATTGGTCTTGGTCAAAGCAAAATTAAAGGGAACGGGCGTCACCCTTTGTTCAAGGAGGATGACGCCCGAAAAATCCTGATGATCCGTCCGCTCACTCCTCGCTCTTCGGAGCCGGACGTTTTTCGAAAATCTGGTCGATCAGACCGTACTCCTTCGCCTCGATGGCGTTCATCCAGCGGTCACGCTCGGAATCTTCACGAATGGCCTTCACGTTCTGACCGGAGTGTTTGGCGAGCAAGTCTTCGAGCAGATGACGGATTTTTTCGATCTCGCGAGCCTGGATAAGGATGTCGGTCTCCTGGCCCTGCGCACCGCCCGAAGGCTGGTGAATCATGATGCGCGAGTGCGGCAGCGAAGCGCGCTTGCCCTCCGTTCCGCTGGCGAGCAGAAACGCACCCATGCTGGCCGCCATGCCGACGCAGACGGTCGAGATGTCGGGACGGATGTACTGCATCGTGTCGTAGATGCCGAGGCCCGCCGAAACGCTGCCACCGGGCGAGTTAATGTAGATGTAGATGTCGCGATCCGGGTCTTCCGATTCGAGGAAGATGAGCTGCGCCATGATGAGACCGGCGATATGCTCGTCGATGGGAGAGCCAAGGAAAATGATGCGCTCGCGCAGAAGGCGAGAAAAGATGTCGAAGGCGCGTTCGCCGCGTCCCGAGGTCTCGATAACCATCGGTACAAGCTGGCTCTGGATGCTGTTTTCAATCGCTCCGGAGTAGAGCTTTTTGGCGTGGTGGTCGAATCCGAAATTGATATTGGCCATGTGCTTCAAACCATTTTACGGGCGTCATCAGACGGTAATGTCAAGACACCCATGTTGTTACAGCTTCTGCGGAAATCCGGATCGAACCGCCGCGAAGCCCTGCAAAAGATCACCTAAAATACAGAGACGAAACAAGAATTCCTGAAAACCGGTTCCGCTTTCCTTAATTTACTTGAGAATGGAGGTGTTACTTGCGAATGGAGGTGCAGCGCAGGCTTGCAACATCTCTAAAAGTGTTGGCCACCCCGCGCCCAACGTTTTATATTAAACGCTTATTATCACCATTCAAGACCGCCCAGACAACCATGCAGGTACGACTCATCTCCGTCACCAACCCGCTCATCGAAATCGACAACCGCCAGCTCACCCCCGAAGGCCTCATGGCCTACTGCGCGAGGGTTTCGAGCCCGCACCAACAGACACCGGACTACGAAAAACTGCTCTCCTACTGCATCAAGAACAAGCACTGGAGCGTGTTTGAAATGGTGGACATGACGGTTGAAATCGTCACTTCGCGAGCGATCTCACCGCAGATTCTCCGCCACAGGAGCTTCAGCTTCCAGGAATTCAGCCAGCGCTACGCCAAAGCGCAAACGACCGAAAAGTACCAGCCAAGGCGGCAGGACACGAAAAACCGTCAGAACTCGACGGACGACCTCGACGAAGCGACCGTGACATGGTTCGATGAAGCGCAGGACAAGGTTGCACAACTAGCGTTCAACAGCTATGAAGCCGCGCTGGAAAAAGGCATCGCCAAAGAGAGCGCCCGCGTGCTGCTACCGCTCGGCACGCAGACCAAGCTCTACATGAAAGGCTCGGTAAGAAGCTGGATTCACTATCTGGAGGTAAGAACCGACCCGTCAACCCAGAAAGAGCACCGCGACATTGCTGAAGCCGTACAGAAGATGTTCGTAGAGCAGTTCCCGACGACGAGCGCAGCGCTGGGGTGGAAGTAAAAGCAGTCCACCTCGTCCACAAAAAAGGGGCGCACCGTCATGCGCCCCTGCAATACGCTTCACCCCATGTGCTGGAACAGCTTGATGAGCTGCGTACGC
Source organism: uncultured Chlorobaculum sp. (assembly GCA_965544465.1). Taxonomy (GTDB): domain Bacteria; phylum Bacteroidota; class Chlorobiia; order Chlorobiales; family Chlorobiaceae; genus Chlorobaculum. The sequence goes on along the minus strand of CBEUNJ010000004.1, from coordinate 9,181 downwards.
AAATCCTTGCGGTGAACGATCATATCGACGAAACCGTGCTCCTTGAGGAACTCGGAGCGCTGGAAGCCTTCGGGCAAGTCACGCTTGATGGTGTCGCGGATAACTCGTGGGCCAGCGAAACCGATGAGCGCTTTGGGCTCGCTGATGTTCAGGTCGCCGAGCATGGCGAACGAGGCGCTAATGCCACCCATCGTCGGGTCGGTCATGAGCGAGATGAACGGAATATTGCGCTCTCCAAGGCGCGTCAGGCGAGCGGAGGTCTTGGCCATCTGCATGAGGCTGAACGCGCCCTCCATCATGCGCGCGCCGCCGGACTGCGAAATGATGATGAGTGGAGCGTTGAGCTCCACGCTCTTGTCGGCGGCACGCGAAATCTTTTCGCCCACGACTGAGCCCATCGAGCCGCCGATGAAACCGAAGTCCATCGCGGAGATGACCACCGGGGAACCACCCATCGAACCGGTTGCGTTGCGACAAGCCTCGCTCTTGCCCGATTTCTGCATGGTGTCGCGCACGCGATCGGGATACTTTTTCGTATCGACGAAGGTAAGCGGATCGGCAGCCCGGAGCTGGCCGTCGAATTCATCCCACGCCCCATCGTCGAACAGGAACGAGAAGTAGAGATCAGGACTGATTCGGAAGTGATGACCGCACTCGGGGCAGGTGTAGAGGTGGTCTTCGAGCTGCTTTCTGTGCAACGCAGCGCCGCATTCGTCGCATTTGGACCACAACCCTTCAGGGGTGTCGCGCTTGTCCGTTGTCTTGATGGAGGGTAGCCCCCGTTTGAACCAGACCATTTTTATTATTACCACTAAAGAGTTTACTTTGGAATTCAAGATATAAACTCGCCACGACATCTCAAAAACAGGCTGCTGCCGGAGTCTCCTGTGAACTGCAACCATCAACAGCACACGCGTTTGAACGAATGTCCGATTTTCTTCAGGCTGCTGCTTTTGCTGTCGATCGCGCTCAATGTCATCCCTGCTGGCCCGGCCAGTGCCAAGAGCACGATCGTCTGGCCCGACACACTTGCCACGCAATTTCACCGCTACGAGATCGTTCAATCGATGCGCCCGTTACGCAAAACCGTCGGTCTGGCACTCTCGGGCGGCGGGGCGAACGGCATCGCCCAGATTGGCGTCCTCAAGGCGCTGGAGGAGGAGCGGGTGCCGGTTGACGACATCGCCGGAACCAGCATGGGCGCGCTGGTCGGCGGACTGTACAGTTCGGGCTACTCCGCCGCAGAACTCGACTCGCTCGCCCACGCCCTGCCTTGGGAAAAGCTCACGTCGCTCAGCAACGAAACCCCCCGAACCAACAGCTATCTGGAGCAGAAAGCGATTCGCGACCGCGCCTCCATCGCCATCCGTTTTAAAAAATTCAAGCTGGTCGTACCAAAATCGCTGAACGCGGCCCAAACCCTCACCCGAACCATCGACCTGTTGGTGCTCAACGCCCCGTACCACACCGGCAGTTCATTCGCCGATCTGCCAATTTCGTTCAGGGCGATCACCACCGACCTGCTCTCAGGCCGCCGGGTCGTGCTCACCTCTGGCCCTCTCTCTGAGGCAATGCGCGCCAGCAGCACGGTGCCGATCCTCAACCAGCCCATCGAGCGAGGCGGACGGAAACTGGCCGATGGCGGACTGGTGGCCAACCTGCCGGTCGATGAGCTTAAAAAGGCCGGTGCAAACTACAAGGTGGCCGTGGACACGCACGGGCGAATGTACACTGACAGCAGCGACATCGACGTGCCCTGGCAGGCCGCCGACCAGGCAATGACCATCCTCACCCAAGTGCAGTACCCACAGCAACTCGAACAGGCCGATCTTGTTATCACCCCCGATCTCGGCAGCCACAAGGCGACCGATTTTTCGGACATCCCGGCGCTCGTCGCCGCAGGCTACGCCAAAGGGCGCTTGCTCGCTCCGGTCATCAAGCGCAGCATCCAGATCGAACCGAAGCACGATATTTCCCTTTCCGGCTATCGCAAAACCATCGAAGGCATCCCGGCAACGGCAGCCTATCTCGAACAGGCGCGAACGGCCAAAGCCATCGTGCGGCGCGGCACGCAGGCAAAAAAAATTCTGCATGAACTGCTGGAAACCGGCCTCTTCAGCCGCGCGTGGACGAGGCTCGACAAGCAAGCCCGAACCGCCATCTTCGTGCTTGAGCCGCTCCCCCGCCTGGAGCACGTCGAACTGATTGGCGGCCCGGCTAACGCCATTTCGCGCAAAGAGATCAACACGGCCTTTGCCCCAATCATCGGCAAGCTCTACACCAATGAGGTCGCCACCAATGCGCTCGAAGAGCTGATCCGGATGTACCGCCAGCACGGCTACAGCCTCGTGCAAATCAAACGCTGCTCGGTGGACGGCGCCACCCTGACCGTACGGCTCTCACCCGGAAAAATCGAACAGATTGACATTGAGCAGGACAAGGCTCTCACCAAACCACTGCCCATCAAACGCGAGATAGCGATCGACACTACCAGGGCGCTCAGGTACAGCGAGGCGAAAAAAACAATTGACAACCTCTACGGCACAGGGGTCTTCAACCGCGTCTCCATCGGCACGGAAACGCCGCAGCCGCAGGGCAAACCGTTCAGCAACACCCTGATGGTTCGGCTGGATGAAAAACCGGCCACCGTGCTACGTCTCGGCGTGCGGTACGACGAAACCTCCAACGCGCAGCTCCTGCTCGATTTCAGGAACGAAAACGTGCACGGAACCGGCAACTCAATCGGCATCTGGACACAAATCGGGCAGAAAAACAACCGGCTGAACCTCGAATACAACCAGCCGCGCATCGGCCATACGCCGCTGACCATGTTCACCCGGCTCTTTTTCGACCAGCGCGACATCGAAACGCGCCAGCTCGCCTTCACCGAGCAAACAGGCTTGCAACCTACCGGAGAGCCTCGCCTGCTGGGCATCCAGCGCTATGGCGTGACGGCGGCCTTCGGCACCAGAGTAAGCAAGAACGGACGATTGACCGCTGAGCTCACGCTCCAGAATGCCCAGTCCTACCTGCGGGACGATCGTCCGCAGCCCTACGGAACCGGCAACTACAACCTGCTCTCGTTCGGCGGCCAGTTCACGTTTGACAATCGCGACAGTTCGTTTCTGCCCTCCGGTGGGCGGTATATCAACATCCGCTACCGCTCGACCCCCAGCTACCTGAACAATTCCGAGGCGTTCTGGCAACTCGACGCGCAGCATGAAGAGAACTTCTCGCTCAGCTCCGCCACCACGCTCCAGCTCTCCATCCGAGCCGGCATCGGTAGCGACAACGTTCCGCTGACCGAACAATTCTTCCTCGGCGGAACGGGCAACGCCTACAGCTATCGCTTCATCGGGCTGAAAGACAGCGACCTGATCGGCAACAATATCGCCGTGCTCAGCGCTATGCTGCGCTATAAATCGCCCGTACAGCTCATCTTCCCGACCTCGTTCATTCTGGCCTACAACATCGGCAATGTCTGGCAGGAGCGTTCGGAGATGTCGCTACAAGAGCTGGTTCAGGGCGTCGGCACGGGGCTGGTCTGGGAAACGCCCATCGGCCCGGCGCAATTCACGGTCGCCAAGCCGTTCGCCTTTGAAAACGGCAAGGTCAACGACTCGGCGCACATCGACTTTTCGGAAACAGTGTTTTACTTCAGCCTCGGCCACGACTTTTGAACCCTTAGCCACCACACCTTTTGACAGCACGAAACAAACCGAAAAAACCGCATATTCTGGTCTGCAACGATGACGGCATTGAAGGGCCCGGCCTGCACGCGCTTGCCGCATCGATGAAAAAACTCGGCTCCGTCACCGTAGTGGCCCCTGCCGAACCGCACAGCGGCATGAGCCACGCCATGACGCTCGGCGAACCGCTGCGCATCCGGGAGTACAAAAAAAACAGCCGATTTTACGGCCACACCGTCTCCGGCACACCGGTGGACTGCATCAAGGTCGCCCTGACCCATATTCTCGACGACAAACCCGACCTGATCGTTTCGGGCATCAACTATGGCAGCAACACGGCGATGAACACACTGTACTCCGGCACGGTCGCCGCAGCACTCGAAGGGGTGATTCAAGGCGTGCCGTCGCTGGCCTTTTCGCTCACCACCTACGAGAACGCCGACTTCACCTACGCGGCCAAATTTGCCCGGCAACTGGCGCGCAACGTGCTTAACCGCGGCTTGCCAAAAGACACCATCCTGTCGGCCAACATTCCCAACGTACCGGAACATGAGATCAAGGGCGTCCTCATCACCCGGCAGGGAAAATCGAGATGGGCCGAGTCGGCCATCGAACGGCACGACGTCTATGGCAATCCGTACTACTGGCTCGGCGGCACCCTCTTGCTGCACGACGACGAGCTGGCGCAAGATGAATACGCCGTGCGGCACAACTATGTGGCCGTCACGCCGCTCAATTGCGACTGGACCGACCATCGCTTCCGCAGCGAACTGGAAACCTGGGGACTTAACAAGAAATAGACGTGAATACTTTCCTTATCGACTACCAGCGGATTCAGACGCCCAAGAAGGGCTTCTCCCGCCTGTTCTGCGACTACACCTCCGACACCGAGGCTCGCACGAAGCTCCTCGCGGAGTGCTTTCATCTCGATTACCGCAAGGACGCGGACTACTACCGCCACCTCGGCCTGTTGGCCTCGCGCGACTTCAAAAGGGAACGGCTGGTGGAGCTGCTGCTGAAGCAGCACAGCCGGTTCGGCGGTTCGGAGCTGCAGCGCAAAGAGATCGAAAAGCTGCGCTCGCCGCGCTGCATGGCGGTCGTCACCGGCCAGCAGACCGGCCTGTTCACCGGCCCGATGTACACCGTGTACAAAGCGCTCTCCGCCGTGGTAATCGCCCGCAAGCAGAAGGAGCTGTTTCCGGAGTACGACTTCGTGCCGATGTTCTGGATTGAGAGCGAAGACCACGATTTCGACGAAGCCTCCTCGACCGCGCTCTTTGCCGGAAGCGGTCTGAAGAGCGTAAAAGCCGAAGGCGGACACCGGCTTGCTGACCAGATGGCGGGCCCGACGCAGCTCGGCGCAGGTATCACCGAAACCGTGCAGCAGTTCCTTGAGCTGTTGCCCGATTCCGAGTTCAAACCAGAAATTTCGGAACTGCTCCGCTCGACCTATGAGCCAGAGAGTACCTTCGAGATCGCCTTCGCCAACACAATGAACCGGATTTTCCGCAACCAGCCGCTGATTCTGCTCTCCACGCAGGATGGCGAGTTCAAGCAGCTCGCCTCCGAAGTGCTCTGCAAAGAGGTCGAAACCGCCCCGGCGTCATCATATGACGTGGTGGCGCAGAGTTCGGCGCTCGAATCGATGGGCTACCCAGCGCAGACCAAGCCGCGCCCGGTCAACCTCTTCTATCTGAACCAGCTCGGCCAGCGCCTCAAAATCGAGCAGCCGACACCCGACAACTTCCTCGTCCTGCCCGACCGCCAGCGCTACAGCCGCCACCAGTTGCTCGAGCTCTGCCAAGATCATCCGGAACGCTTCAGCCCGAACGTCATCCTGCGCCCCATCGTGCAGGACGCCGTGCTGCCGACCTTCGCCTACATCGGCGGCCCCGGCGAGGTGAGCTATCTGGCGCAGTTTCGCAAAGTGTACGAACGGTTCGGCATGGTGATGCCGTTCGTCATTCCGCGCGGCAGCTTCACGCTCGTCGAGCCGAAAATCACCCGCACAATGGACAAGGTGCTCAAGGTGAGCGGCAAGCCGAGCTTTTCGCGGCGGCAGGTCTATGAAGCGGTGTTCGGAAACTTGCAGGAGCTGCGAAAGTCGATGGTGTCGGGAGCGGAGAACCAGAATCTCGATGAGCTGTTCGAACAGGTGCAGTCCGAAATCACCCGCTCACTCTCCACGCTCGAACCGACGCTGGTAAAACTCGACCCGACCCTGCAGCAGGCGCTGGCAGGCACTTCAGGACAGATCACGAAAATTCTCGGCAACATCAAAGAGAAAACCTACCGAGCGGGCCGCCGCAAGCACGACGAGCTGCTGCAGCAGCTCGACAAGGCCGAACTCAATCTTTTTCCTGAAGGGGTGCCACAGGAGCGGCGCATCAACATCTTCTACTATCTGAACAAATACGGCCCCTCGCTCATCGACGAACTCGAACGAGTCCTGCAGGGCTACTCGACGGAGTCGCATCTGATCGTGGAACTGTAAAAAAGCAATGTACCTGGTGGACAAGCAGTAATCATCCTTGTCCACCAAGTCCTCCTCACCAACCAACGCTCATCCTGAGTAGGTGTGCACGCTGTTCTGCGCAGAAGGCAGGTAATTCACGCCGAACCAGCAGACCAGCAGCACGATGAACGCCAGGCCAAGATACCACTGAAGCTTGCGCGAATCGGCCTTCATGGCAACCAGGTGAAGGTAACCCAAATAGGAGAGCCACGAGATGAACGCCCAGGTCTCCTTCGGATCCCACGTCCAGTAGTGGCCCCACGCCTCCTTGGCCCAGAGCGCGCCGAACACCAGCCCGAAGGTCAGCAGCACAAAACCCAGCAACGCGAGGTAGTGCGACATCGATTCCGATTTGATGGAGCGCTTGTTCAGGAAGTTCAGAATGACATTGTGCCAACCGGAGACCGCAGAAGCCGCCAGAAGTGCGTAGCCAACCAGATAGACTACCACGTGCGGAATAAACCAGACGCTCTGCAAGGCGGGCATGAGCGCCTTCTGGAACACATCGGGATGCATGTAGTTGATGCCGAGGAACAGCGCGGCCAGCGCCATGCAGTAGTACTTGAGCCAGCGGATGCCGTAACGGTACTCCACCAGAAATCCGATCAGCGGAATAAAGATGGCGTACCAGAGCCTCGTTTCGCCAAGCGTGCGCAGCGGCGGACGTTCAAGAGCAATCCAGTAGGCAACGAGGAACCACACCAGCACCAGCGTGCCGGAGATCATCAGCAGCCACGAGGCCACGTTGAAAGCCTTCGAGCGTTTTGCCGGATACTGCAGAAGCGAACCCGTCACCCAGCACACCACTGCCGCCAAGGCCATTGCCGGAAAATCGACCAGGCTCATGCCTCCTCCATTCTTTTAATGCCCTTCCAGAAAAAGAGCACGTTGCCCGCCATGATCATGAAAAATCCGGTATAGACCGCCGGAAGCCACGGATCACGCACCACCTCGACAAGGCTCAGCGTTGACCAGCGCCCGGCCTTCTCGTCGTAGCCCATCTGGTAGAGCTTCCATCCCTGGAAATCGACCGGCTTGTTCACCTCAAGCGTGGCCGCCTTGCGCTCGCCATCATCGGCGATAATCGTCACTTTCGAGCGGAACGCCTTCGGCGGGCCGTCGGCCATCACGATGAAGTAGCCCCCCATCGGCACAAATTCCGGCTTCACCTTCGGCCCGCCGGAGCTTATCCAGTACTCCGCGATTCTGCTGGCGGTTTCGAGCCGCACCTTGGCGAACCGCACGCCATTATGGCCATCGACCTCCACCGGATTGCCCTGGGCATCGGGCAGTGCGTTGGGCAAATAATCGAGCACCGTCACCGTGCCGATGCCCGGCCACTCGGCCTTCACCCCCTTGCGGACTTCCGGCACAAGTTTCGACCTGGGCTCGATGATCCGGTCGTGCCGCGGATCGTACAGCGCGAACTGGCTCACGTACTGATCGATCTGAAAATCATTCAGCTCGATGGAGAACGGCAGCGTGATGTTCCCCTTCTCGGCGGGATCGTAAGCGGTGTTGCTGACGCGCCCCTCATAGGTCGGCACCACCATCCGCTGGAGCTGAGTCGCGCCCGCAAGACCGCAGGCCAAGGCAATCCAGAATCCACCGTGGAACAGAATAAACTGGAGGTTACCCGGTTTGAACGGTACCAGTTTCCAGACGAGGGAAAGGCCGAGATTGAACAGGAACAGCAGCACGACCAGCGCGAACGGCCAGCTTGAAAACATACCGTTCAGCCGCAGGACAGCGACCACGGAATCCGGCGGATAGAGCTCTTGCGGAATCACGCCGCCCACAAGCGACAGCAGAGCCAGACCCACAATCAGACTCAGCCCCATCGGAATGCCGCCAAGCCACGCCATCAGTGGCCGCTCCCTGAAGAGCAACCCCGCAGCGAGAATCAGCAGCGCGAAAACAATCAGGAAGATGAGGTTGAACGGCCAGCCGGGGAAGTTAAAACCACTTCCCGACGTAAACAGCTCAATCACCATACCGGCCAGAATAGCCGTGAGGGTAAAAACAGCCGACTCCTTGAAGCCGGCTGCTGGTTCAGAGCCGGAAAATCCGGCGTTCTCTTTTTGCATCATACACTTAAAGCACTACATCACCACAATTGGCACCAATTTCCGTATCATCTTTTTTCAGAATCTGACAGCACCGGCACACGATGCCGTACAGATCGGTTCCGGACGCGCCGTCACGAATCCGGTCCACGGCCTTCTTGATCTCCTGCTTGTAATCGCGAGACTTAACGGTCTGTCCGCCGCGCTTTTTATGCAGATATTGAGAAACCGCCGCAGGAGTGACGCCAAGCACTTTTGCCGCGCCCGACTGGGTCATGCCGGTCTTAACCAGCTCTTTGGCCAGATCCGCCCTGATCTGGGGCAAGTAATACCAAACAGCTTTTTCACAGGGAAAAATCATCGATTATGCATTCAATTGAACAATGAACAAGAGCGCTCTTCGCTTCAGGCATGAACTCCACATGGCGGACGCCTCGATTGAAAGGGCTCTTCTGTGTTAAGTTATTAGAAATATATTAACAAAGTTAACTTTTTTCAATCCAATCGCAGATGAAACAACAACCAACAGCTCTCAGAACCAGTGCCGCATGGGTCGTGCTTGTGCTCATTTTGTGCCAGTTCGTCCCGCTCGACCGGTTCAATCGCCAACCGGCAACGCCCACAGCCATTCCCGGCAAGGTGCGCACGGTGCTCGAAGCTCACTGCTATCAATGCCATTCCAAAACCACCAACTGGCCCAAAACCGCCTACATCGCCCCACTCTCCTGGTACGTCACCGGCAAAGTCCACGAGGCGCGCAAGGCGCTGAACTTCTCGGACTACGACACGCTCACCGAAGCCAAACGCAAACAGCTCCGGGATGAAGTGGCCGGATTCATCAAATCCAAAAAGCTTCCGGCTCACGGCAGAATTCCCGGATTCCCAGAAATCAGGCTGAACAACGCCGAACG
>CBEUNJ010000003.1:0-35429 GCA_965544465.1 uncultured Chlorobaculum sp. | reverse complement strand
GTTTCTGCGCTCCATCCGCCTTGCACTCCGGTCGCTCATGACACTTTTTAGAGGTGCCCTGAAGAATTCGGTTTTTTCGAGCAGCACGATAATTGACTGATTCGAAATGCATTACATGGCTTTTCTGAATTCTTTGCCCGACTCCGTCGGACTCAGAATGACATCAAGAAGAACCCTTGTACAACCAACGGATACGTTATTGGCCGAACTCATCATGGTCATAAAGCATATCCACGGCTCTCGGCATAGCGCGAATACCGATTGCACCTCCCACCCGGCCCATCACCTCGCCATCGATGTGCATGAACTCCTCCTCCGGCATGAACAGTTCCACCGATGAAGCCTTACAGTAGATGACTTCGGCATCATGAATCTGGATGCCTTGCAGGTACTTCAGCACATAGCCCGGCACGCGCCATTTGGGAACAGCTTTCAGGATGCAGACGTCAAGCAGGCCGTCGTAGGGATCGGCTTCCGGCGAAATCCAGAACTTGCCGCCCTCGACCTTGCCATTGGAGACCGAAAAGGCGAACACCGGCTCGTCGAGTTCAACGACGCCATCCGGAGTATCCAGCGTAATATGCATTTTTAGAGGACGATAACCTAAGAGCACGCTCCCGAGTGCCCAGGCGTACGACAGCTCTCCGCGCAGCCATCTGGCCGATTGAGCCGCGCTGGCGATCCGGCCTGTGAAGCCGATACCGATGGAGTTGACGAACAGGCGCTGACGGTCATCGCTGAACGCCACCCGCCCGAGATCGACCCTCCGGCTTGAAGATTTGGCGAAGCTTTTGATCCGCTCTTCCGGGCTCTTTTTCGCGGGCTGAAAGGTCTTGAGAAAATCGTTGGCTGAGCCAACCGGCAAGATGCCGATTTTGACCGGCAGCCCCGCCACAGCGTTGACCACCTCATTGAGCGTGCCGTCACCGCCGCACGCAATCAGCGTCGCGCCATCGCTGGCGGCGGAGCGGGCGAGGTCGGCGGCGTGACCGGCAAAGCGCGTCTCCGCAAACGACGCGGCACACTCGAACTGCCCGACCAAGCGCCTGACCAGCGCCGCCTTCGCCGCCGCGCGCCCCTTGTCGGCGGCGGGGTTAAAGATAAAGGTGACGTTATCGCTCATCGCCCCCGCCCTCAGGAAAACCATACTCGATTCGCAACGCCGCAAGAATGCCCGTTACGCTCTCCATCAGGCGCAGCAGCGTCCGGTCGAAGCCCGCTTCGTCACCGTAGTAGGGGTCCTCGATCTCAGCGCCAGCATCGGAACCAGCGAATTCGGTCATCATGTGCACCGCAACCGGGCGTCCATCCAGCGCATCGACGAGGTCGCGATGGTTCTCGAAATCCATCGCGAAAATCCGGTCAAACCGCTCCAGATCGAGATCGTGGATACATTGCGCCCTGATCGACGAAATATTGATGCCATGCCGGCCAGCGGCGCGGATGGCCCGCTCGTCGGGCCGTGAGCCGGACTGGTAACAGACCGTACCCGCCGATTCAACCTCGAACAACGCCCCCGCGCCGACCGACTCAGCCAAATGCCCGAACACCCCTTCGGCCATCGGCGAGCGGCAGATATTCTCATAACAGACGAAAAGAAACCGTAACGGCATAGCTTTTTTTATATTCATAACAATAAGGAAGCTGCTAAAACAGCTATCACAATTCCGGTTTGCCGAGTGGAGAGCTTCCGCCACCCGGCCAAACAGCATGAACAAACTATAAATCGCTTTATAGCCATCCATTAAAACAAGTTGACGCTTCGCCTCTGCCGAAACAAAACCAAAAGAATCATAGTGATATTTTTTGTATAGTAATAATATCACATATTTATATACAGTGGTATTGAGCGTATAGATGCACGAAGCTCCAACTCTTTTCAATCCCTCAAAGGCCATCACCATGAAACACTGCCCTGTCTCTGGGCTGCCGATAACCGAAAAAGAGCATTGGAGTTTCGAACATCGTCAGGGAAATTACATTAGAAAATACGGCTTGATCGGAACCGATATTCTTCACGTACAAGAGATCGCCGACCACGCTATCACGCCCGAACAGCTCTACACGGAAGACTTCAAGTCCCTGATCGTCGAGGAGAACCTCACCGGCAACCCGCTCTATCTGTTGATGGATTGCGCGCCAATCTCCGGCGTGAGCCGCCCCTATAAAAAAGAGTTCACCACTCTGCTACTCGATGCGGAATCCCCGTTTAGATTGATCGTACTCTACAACATCAACCCCGCCGTCCGGCTTCAGTTCGAGCTGCTCCAGGCTCTTGAAGGCGCTCAACGTCCGATCGTGCTTGCCGAAAGCTACGACAGCGCCGCAACCGCAATTCTTGAATTCAGAGCCGGAACCGCCGATGCCGAAAGACCGGAACCGGGGCCGGAAAGTCTGGAAGAACCGGCGCTCAAACAGGAGTTCCTTGCCGAAACAGCCACGATGCTGCTGCGCAACCATTTTGACCGAAATCTGTTCCTCCCGCCCGACCATCACCCGGCCCGCCCCTTTTTTCTGATTCTCGACCTCATACGCCAGGATATGAAAGCGCTCGAAGAGGAGCACCAGCAAAAGGCTGAACGCATTGAACAGGAGTTCCGCACGCTGCTGGCCAGCAAGAATGCGCTGCTCGACAGCCAAATTGAACTGAACAAACAATACGAACAGCGCTTCAAGGACAAAGAGGCCGCATGGATAGCCAAAATTGCCGCGCAGGAGCTTGAAACCACCAGAATTTCCACAGCAAACGCCGAAAAAAACGTGGTGCTCCGTGCACTGTGCGAGCTACTTGAAAACGCCGAACTCAACCCATCGACGCGGGAGCAGTTCTCGAACTACTGCACGCTACTGTTTGAAAACAGCAGCAAGGCAAATCTGCTGAACACGGAATTGACTGAAACCGATTCCGCCTTCATCTCGAAGCTCCAAAAAAGGCATCCCGATCTCAATCAGCGCGAACTGCGCATCAGCCTGCTCATCAAGCTGGACTACCACTCGCAGGAAATCGCGCGAACCCTCGGTCTGTCAACCCGAGGCATCGAAAGCATTCGTTACAGGCTGCACAAAAAGATCGGGCTCAGCAAGCACCAATCGCTAAAAACCTACTTCACCGATGTATCCACCGAAAGAGTCTGAGCCCCGCCCAAACCACGTTGATCAGCGAACAATGCCAGCAACTACGCCACTCATTATGACGAAAAAAGACACGCACCATGAGAACTACCCACTCATGGTGCGTCATCTTTTATGCGCCAAAACACTGTAATTTCTTCTTAGCCTATGACCGCCTCCAGAGATTTTTTACGTACTAACGAAAAATCATACGTAGAAAGTGGGAATTATACGTTACAAAATCGTATAATTAAAGGTAACACCTGAGTCAGAACAGTACTAGATTACTTCATGACAGGCGCTGCTTATAACGAAAAAAGAAACACAAGAGAGAGCACCCATGAACACCTGCCCTGTTTGCCACCTTCCGGTTATCTCGAAACCCAACTGGAAAATCACCCCTCCCGGAACAGACTATGTCAAGCACCTTGAAATCATCGGCGACAACATCATCCACGGCTATATCGAGTCGGATCAGCCGACAGCCCTGAGCGAGCTCAGCAACGATCTGGTCCAGACGGTCTTCGAGGAGGGTGGATTGCCAACCAACTCGCCGCTCTACCTGCTCTACAACATGCACAACATCAACAATATCTCCTACAAGTACAAGGAGGGGATCAATGATGTGATCTATCACTGGGGTTTGAAGTTCAAGCTGGTCGTCTTCTACAATGTCGATCCTTCGTGCCAGATCATCCTTGAGACGTTCGCCGCGCTGACGCCGAACACCATGGCCGTGCTGATCAAGGATGACTACAAGGATGCTATGACCACCATCATGGAGTATCGTTCGGGCAATGCACCAGAGCCGTCCGAAGAGCAGGAGCTCGATGAGGAAACCGCGATGAAAAACGAATTCCTCTCGACGATCGCCAGAATTTCGTGGCTCAACATGCTCAACCAAAAGGTCTATCTCCCTGCAAACGACAGCCCTTTTTATCCCTATTTCAAGGCTATCGATCACATGCAAGAGGATTTGAGAGCCCGAGACTCAGAGCATGAACAGGAAATGGAGCTGCTCAAGTCGAACAATGCGCAAAAGCTGACCCAGAAAATCATTCAGCTTAACGCCCAGGTGGAGCTTGGCAAAAAGGATATCGAGCGGTTCGAAAAGGAAAAAGCCGCGCTTAAATCCAGAATCGCCGCGCAGGACATGGAGCTGACCCGGATTTCAACCGCTATCGGCGAAAAAGCTTCCGCCCTGCACACCATTTGCGATCAGATCAAAGACCTCGATATCGATGCGCAGGTCAAGCAGGGAATCCTCGATCAGTGCCATCAGATGATCGAGACCGAGCTGACCGAAAAGAGGCTGAAAATGGAGCTAACCGTCGGCGACTCCGAATTCCTCTCCAAGCTCCAGAAGAGGCATCCCAACCTCAACCAGCGTGAGCTGCGGGTGAGCCTGATGGTCAAGCTCAACTACGACACGCGAGAGATCGCCCGTTCGATCGGCATCTCGACCAGAGGTATGGAGAGCATCCGTTACCGGATGCACCACAAGCTCGGCCTCGACAAGCACAAGTCGATCAAGACCTACCTTGCCGAACTGGCCTCGGAAACCATCTAACGCTTTCATCCTCCTGGCTTTTCAACCTCGGGCGGCCTACAATGCCGCCCCGGTTGGAGGGCACTGCCCTCCCTGCCTCGACCTCGCCTGAGCATCATTACCGCATTGCGTAGCAGTACAGACAACCGTGCTGACAGGTGCCATACGCACCAATATCCTTGCTCACGATGCAGCCGCACGCCTTGCGCTGCCCCCGATGCTTCAGCACGGCACTGACCGGCCCATCACCCGGAAAGAGGGTGCCGCCGCCAAGAAATTGCATCAATTCCGCGTCGTCGCCAAAGCGGCTCGCCAGCAGACGGCCGTCGATGCACCGGCTTTTTGCAATCCCCGCCAACTCACTATCCTCGGCGCAGGCCGATAGCTCAAGTCCCCACTCCTTGTTGCGTGCGACCAGCCGGGCAGTGAACTCGTCCATCTCCTCCGGCGTGAACTCCCGCGCCCCGACGTTGCTGCGTGACAGACGGCGACGCACTGACCGGTAACACTTGATGTCGGCAAAGCTGATGACGAGCTGCCGGGTGCAGTCGCGAAGCATTCCGGCGAGCCGCTCGATGCGGTCGAGCAGCATCTCCAGCGTCACGCTCGCCGTCAAAATGAGCGGATCGAATCGCCAAACGACGCGCTCCGGACCGATGCGCGAGGCGAGCTGCCGGAAAGTTTCGACACGCTCGCGAAGCGGCGGCACGCCCGGTTCGAGGCCATCGGCTTCGTAGTCGTTCAGGGTGAACTGGAAATAGTAGTTAATGCCAAGGGCATCGATTTCTGAGAGGTGCGGCAGCAGCGGCGCGGGGTTCTTGCTCCAGAAAATTACAGCCCGTGTGTTGCTGAACGTAACGTACTGCCGCTGACGGGCGTTGAAGGGATTGCGCCACTCAACGTATCCGGCCTGCAGCCGCTCCAGGAACCAGTCGGCGTAGAAGGCTGGAATATCGGTGGCGCGGCTGGCCGAGATGATAACCGGGGCCACCGCCTCGACCTCTTCGCCGGTCTCGATGCGAATCAACCGCTTTGTCCACCCCCGGAACGCACGACTCAAGGGAGGTAAAGTGTCTTGATGTTGACAAATTCGAGAATGCCGTGGTGCGACAGCTCGCGCCCGTAGCCTGACTGCTTCACACCGCCGAACGGCAGGCGCGGATCGGACTTGACCATCGAGTTGATGAAGCAGCTTCCCGCCTCCAGGCGCCGGGCGATGGCGAGCGCACGGTCGGCATTCTGCGAAAAGACCGCCGAGCCGAGTCCGAACTCGCTGTCGTTGGCCACGGCAACCGCCGCATCGTCGTCCGACACCTCGATGACGGTAGCCACCGGGCCGAAGATCTCCTCCGACCAAGCAGGCATTCCGGGCTTCACGCCGGAGAGCACGGTCGGCGGATAGTACCAGCCCGGCGCGTTCGGCACGTGGCCGCCGCAAAGCAGCTCCGCCCCGGCCTCGACGCTCCGCTGCACCTGCGAATGAACAAGGTCGCGCAAGTCCTCGCGGGCGATGGGGCCGACCTCCGTGCTCTTGGCGAACGGATCGCCCATCACCGCCGTCTGCATCCGCCGGACAATCCGTTCAGTAAACTCCCCGATAATCTCCTTGCGTACGATGAAGCGCTTAGCGGCAATACAGCTCTGGCCCGCGTTGAGCAATCGGCCCGCGACGCACGCATCGACCGCCTGCGCGAGATCGGCGTCTTCGAGCACGATGTAGGGATCGCTGCCGCCCAGCTCCAGCACGCTGCGCTTCAGCGCCTTGCCCGCCTTGGTCGCCACCGCCTGACCCGCGCCGGTGCTGCCAGTCACCGAAACCGCCTTGATGACCGGATGGTCGATCATGAAACCGGTCAGCCGGTCAACCTCGTCGAGGTCGATGTGCACCGCGCGGTAGAGGTGCTCCGGGAACCCGGCATCGCGGAACAGCTTTTCGATGGCAATCGCGCAACCGGTCACGTTCGGCGCGTGCTTCACCACAATGCCGTTGCCCGCCATCAGAATCGGCGCAGCGAAGCGCAGCACCTGCCAGTACGGAAAGTTCCACGGCATCACGCCGAGAATCACGCCAAGCGGCTCGAAGGCCACAATACCTTTCGCGCCGTCGATCTCACTCTGTTCGGGTTGGAGAAACTCCTCAGCGTGGTCGGCGAAATAGTCGCACACCCAGGCGCACTTGTTCACCTCGGCCACCGCCTGCGCAAACGGCTTGCCCATTTCAAGCGTGATGATCCGCCCGTGCTCCTCTGCCTCGTCACGGAGCAGCCCGGCCAGCCGTTTCATGCAGGCGCGCCGCTCCTCGAAGCTGCTGTTGCGCCACTTGCGAGCGTCGTTATCGGCCTGGCGAAGTACGGTATCGATCTGCCCGGCAAGCATCACCGGATATTCGGCGAGCCTCTCGCCGGTCGCTGGATTGATGGTAACGATCATAGCTAAGCGTTCGTTATAGGTTCCGAATAGATATGCAATAAAAGGAGACGGCAACTCACTCATCGAGCGAGTCGAGCAGCGCCAGGTAGCTCTCGTAGCGTTCGGCATCGATGCGGCCCGATTCGACTGCCGCGATCACGGCACACCCCGGTTCGACCGTGTGAGTGCAGGATGAAAACGCACACTCCGGCATGAAGCGCAGGAACTCGGTATAGTAAAACCGCAGGTTCTCGCGGGTAATGCCGGCAAGGTTGAACTCGCGGATACCCGGCGTGTCGATGACATAGCCGCCGCCCGGAAGCTGGAACATCGCCGAACTGGTGGTGGTGTGCACCCCCTTGCCGGTCTTGCCGCTCGTTTCGGCGGTCCGCAGCTCCTCGCGCCCGACGAGCAGGTTGATGAGCGTCGATTTACCCACCCCGGAGTGGCCGCTGAACGCCGACAAACGGTCACGCAAAAGCTCTCGCAACTCCTCGATTCCCCGGCCATCCTCGGCGCTGACAAGGCAAATGTTGCAGTCGAGATTTCGATAGACTTCGAGATCCTCCTCGACCATCCCCTCCTCGTCCAGATCGATCTTGTTGACCACGATCAGCAGCGGCAGATGCTCCGATTCGGCGAACACGAGGTATCGATCAACCAGGCGACTGTTGAACGGCGGATCGTCGAATGAGGTGATGAGCACGATCTGGTTGATGTTGGCCGCGATGACCTGCTCCTTCTCCTTGCTCCGGTTGCGCCGAACCTCGCGCCGCCGCTCCAGCACGCTCTTCCGCTCCTCGACGCAAACGATCACCCCTTCCGCCATTTTGGTCTCAGATGCTTTCAGACGGAACTCGACCCGATCCCCGACCGCCACAAGATTCGACCCTTCGTTTTCGCTGATGGTACTGGGCACGGTTCTGCACCTGACCTTCAGGCCATCGCCGGTTTCAACGATATACGTAGCACCGGTGACCCGCGTCACCACGCCGGAAAGGGTTTCATTCATGCAACAAAGCGGTACGAATTATCCCCGACTACGCAGAACTGTCGAACTTCGGCAGGATGCGACGAGCCAGGAGCGCAAAGCATGTAATATAAACAATTCACCGCCGCTTCCGGAAGCATTGTAGCCAGCGTGTACCGACATGATTCCGATGCAAAACGCAACAGGGCGACCGCAAGGGTCGCCCCTACAAAAACACAACAAACCGCGGCATTCGGTGAGCGACCTCCATGTCACCCAACATCAGCCAGCGAAATGCGCTTGCGGAAGTGAGTGTAATAGTAGTCGCGGAGCAGCGCGTGCTCGGGGTGCGACAGCGTTTCGTCCTTTTCAACCAGCTCGAAGGCCGCCGCTCGCGCGGAGCGCATGATATCGCCATCGGTCATGAGGTCGGCGATGCGCAAGCTGCTCGCCGTGCCGGACTGCTCGCGTCCGAGCATATTGCCCGCGCCGCGCAGGCGGAGGTCGATCTCGGAGAGGCGGAATCCGTCGTTGGTCGCGGCCATCGCCTGCAACCGCTCCTTGGCGTCACCGGCCATTTTGGCATAGACGAGGTAGCACGAGGAGCGATGCTCGCCGCGACCAACGCGCCCGCGAAGCTGGTGGAGCTGCGAAATGCCGAACCGCTCGGCGTGCTCGATGACCATCACCGTGGCGTTGGGCACATCGACGCCGACCTCAATCACGGTCGTACCGACGAGAATATCAAGCTCGCCCTGCCGGAACGCCGCCATCACCGCCTCCTTGTCGTCCGCCGGAAGCTTGCCGTGAATCAGCCCCAGACGCAGTTCCGGAAATACCTCGCCCTGCAGCTGCTCGTAGCTTTCGGTGGCCGCCTTCAAATCCATCTTCTCTGACTCTTCGACTAGCGGATAAACAATATACGCCTGACGGCCTTGCCTGACCTCACGGCGAAGTTCTTCGTACAGCCGAGCCTTGTCCGCCTCGCGGCAGAGAGTGGTGCGGATTGGCTGGCGTCCGGCAGGCATTTCAGCGATGATCGAAACGTCAAGGTCACCGTAGAGACCCATCGTCAGTGTGCGCGGAATCGGCGTGGCGGTCATGAGAAGCATGTGCGGGTTCTCGGCCTTTTCCTGCAACGCCTTGCGCTGAAGCACGCCGAAGCGGTGCTGCTCGTCAATGATCGCCAGCCCGAGCCGCCGGAACCGCACCCCAGCCTCGATGATAGCGTGCGTGCCGACCGCGATGTCTATCTCGCCGCTCTCCAGCCGGGCGAGCTGCTCCTCGCGCAACTTCTTTTTCTGGCGACCGGTCAAGAGCGCCACCGTCACGCCGAGCGGTTCAAGCGCCTGCTTCAGGCCGATGTAGTGCTGGAACGCGAGGATTTCGGTCGGCGCCATGAAGGCCGCCTGCAAGCCGTTATCAACCGCGAGCGTCATGGCGAACTGCGCCACGAGCGTCTTGCCGGAGCCGACGTCGCCCTGCACCAGCCGGTTCATCTGGTGGCCGCTGCGCAAGTCATGGTAAATCTCCTTGACGGCACGCTTCTGGTCACCGGTCATCTCGAACGGAAGCTGTGCGTGCAGCCCGGCGGTCTTGTCACCCGACCGCTCAAACCGCGCCGAACTGAGGCTCCGGCGCTCCTTGGTGCGACGCAGAGCGAAAAAGAGCTGAGCGAAGAACAGCTCGCTCCACTTCATGCGGTAGCGCGCCCGTTCGAGCTGTTCGGAGGAGTCCGGAACGTGGAGCTGCCGGTAGGCCTCGGCAATCGGCATAAGGTCGTGCGCCGCCATGATCTCCGACGTGAGGTACTCGACAATGCGCAGCGGACAGTCGCGGAACGCCCGGTGCACGATCGCCCGAAGCGCCCCGGAGTTCAAGCCGCCCTGCTTCATCGCGTCGCTGGTCGGGTAGAGCGGAATAATGCCGCCAGTCTTGTACAGCTCGCCATCCGCCGAACCCTCCGCGCGGCCATCTTTGCCGCTGCCGCCGAGCCGGTCGTAATCGGGATGCTGCATCCCCGGCGTGCGGTTGAAAAAGGTGACGCGGCCATGTACGGCAAGAAGGTCGCCTTGACGGATGCTTTTGGAGAAGTAGTGTACCGACCGGAACCAGGTCAGCTCCAGCGCGCCGGAGCCATCGCTGACGGTCGCCTTGAAGCGTCCCCGTCCGCGCCCCCCGCCTTCGAGCCGCGTGCCGCTCACCGCGCCCACCACCGTCACCGACTCGCCATCCCGCAGCTCGGCGATACGGCGGGTAACGGAACGATCGAGGTAGCGGCGCGGGAAGTAGTCGTACAGATCGGCCACCGACCGCAGACCCGCCTCGGCAAGCAACGCGGCGCGTTTCGGCCCGACGCCCTTGAGGCTTTGCAGCGATGAAGATGAGGGTTGCGATGAGGACATGGCGATGTGGTGACTTTTTTCGTGAAGCTGCTTTTCAATGTTGCCAACAACAAGAACAGCGAACCATCCTTGCTAATTAAGAAAAAAATGGTTTTATTTTAGGTCAACTGTTTATTGTCAAGCTAGGCAACGTAATCCCAAAGGTCATGAAACCAGATATTCATCCAAAGTATAAAAACGTTACGGTCAAGTGCGCCAACTGCGGCGCCAGCTTTGAAACCCGCTCCACCCGTAGCGATATCAAAGTTGATATTTGCAGCAACTGCCACCCGTTCTACACCGGCAAGCAGGTGCTCGTCGATACCGCTGGCCGCGTCGAGCGCTTCAACAAACGCTTCGCCAAGAAAACTGCCGCGAAGTAAGCGACCGCAAGAATAACTTCATCCGATACCGCCATGACTGTCAGGGACGTTATCCAGAAAATCGAGCCTCGCATGAAGAAAACCATCGAGGCATTCCAGCACGAACTCGCTTCAATCCGAACCGGCAAGGCCACCACGGCGCTGCTTGATCGCGTCAAGGTTGATGCCTACGGCTCGCAGATGCCGCTCAAGCAGGTCGGCAACATCGGCGTGCTCGACGTACACACGCTCTCGGTTCAGGTCTGGGACAAGTCGATGGTCGGACCGGTCGAACGCGGAATTCGCGACGCCAATCTCGGGCTCAACCCCTCAGCCGACGGCCAAACCGTGCGCATCAACATCCCGCCGCTCACCGAAGAACGCCGCAAGGAGTACGTCAAACTCACCAAGAAGTTCGGGGAAGAATCCAAAGTCTCGCTGCGCAACCATCGCCACGATCTGATCCACGAAATCGACAAGCTCGAAAAGGACAAGGTGATCAGCGAGGATGACAAGAACCACGGCAAACAAGAGGCCGACGACCTTGTACACAAGTACGAAAAAAAGATCACCGAAATGATCGCCCAGAAGGAAAAAGAGATCATGGAAGTCTGACAACAGAAGTCAGAACAGATTCAGCAAAAGCCGAGAATTTCTCGGCTTTTCGCGTTTGTGCGCGAAGGGATTCTCCGCCAAATCGATCTACACGCCAAGCGCGGCCCGAAGCCGGTCGATCCACTCGCACATCCGGAAAAACGTTATGCTGCAATAGGTCAGCTCAAAGTTACATCAGGGTGACTCAAAAAAAAGGCACCTCTAAAAAGTTCGTTTCTCAATATCCTCCGTCCCTCACTCCGTCGGCATAAAATACTCTTTCATCCTACCGTAAATCTCACGCTTTTCGATCAATCCTGAAATCAGCCCAAGCACCGACGCCGCGCCGGAGGCAAAGAAGATCGGGCGGGCGGAGATGTTGTTGGTGTAGTAAATCGCCGGGATGCCGTGCTCTTTGGTGAAGCTGTCGAGCGAGGTGGTACCAATCACCAGGTCGGGCTTGTGCTCCAGCACGGCCTCCATATCTTCTTCGAGGTATTTCCGGTAGCGCACCTCGGTGCCAAGCATCGTCAACAGGCGGTGATCCTCCTCGCCGAGCGGGGTGCGGGCGATGGAGGTGGAGGCGTAAGGCACATCGAGACCCGCTTCGAGCAACAGGCGCACCAGCGGCAACTCGTTGCCTTCGTAGCCTGCAACAATCACCGAACCGTGCAGCTTTTGCGCGAACCCGGCTATCACCCCTTTGGCCTTCTGCCGCTCTTCGTCGGCAACCTGCTTCACCGTCTCCGGATCGAGGTCGAGCGCCTCGCCGACTCGCTCGATCCACTCGCCAGTAGCGTTCGCGCCGATGGGGTTGCCGCCCACAATCTTCACGCCCGCCGACTCGAACAGCGCCGCCGTCCTCTCGTAGAAGGGGTGCAGCACAGCACATGCAGAGGCGCGTCCCGCTTGAACGTAGTCGTCGAGGTCAGCACCGGGCAGCGTGATGACCGACTCGACGCCGATCTTCTGCAACACGCCGCCGATCATCATCGCATCAACCGGAAAGATTTCGCCAAGCACCACGAGCGTCTTGCCCTTTTTCGGCTCGCCGAACGCGCCGAATCGCTTCACCAGCGACGAGACGGCCACATCCTTCGCCTCGGGGTGCGTCCGGATCTGGAACGCCGGAAGCCGCACCAGGAGCACCTCAGCGTTGCCCACCCGCTTCGGCAAAAGCTCCTCGGCGATGCCCGCAGTTTCGGCGACGCAAGTGCTCACCACCGGAATGAAGCGCACCGCCGGATCTTCGGCGATCTGTTCGATGGTGCGACGCAGGTCGTCAATCATCGTGCCGCCGGAAATCTGCACGTTCATCAGCTCCGGCGACACAATCGAGCGCCGAGCGGCGTAGAAATGCGACACAAAGGCCAGTCCGTAGAGGCAACCCTGGTCAGCGGCCATGCAGACCTGCGCGCCATCGATACGCATCAAAACGCGCAACCCGCCGAACGCAGGGCACATCGATTGTGGATGCAATTTGTTACAACCCTTGTTCTCCATACAACACGACATTTTTATGTGCTTGCTGAATATAGCTGTGTTTCGGCAGGCCGCCGTGCAGCATCGACTTCATGCTGTCGAGCGCCGCACGACGGGTCGCGAAATCACCGGTCACAAGCCGGTAATAACGCTCGCCGCCAGAAGTTACCGGCCAGAACCTGATCTGATAGCCAAGTTCCGCGAGACGCTGCCACTCCCGCCTCGCGCCCTTTTTAGATGCAAAGGTCGCCACAATCACCGTGTAGCGTCCCTCGCGGAGCAGCAGCGAATCGGGCTCCGGAGGTTTCGGCGGAACCGCCAACACCGGCTTTTCTTCGATGGACGGAACGACTGTGGAGGCCGCAGGAGCCGGAGTGAACCTGAACCCGCTGGAAAAGTAGTGGCGGTACAGAAACCAGGAACCGGCCAACAGCAACAACGCGGCAACGAGCAGCCGGGTCTGTCCGATTCGCCCCCGGCCTTCGGCATCATCACTACCGCTCTTGCCATCCGACTGCCCCGGAATGACGATGGTTTTGAGGCCATCGTAAGCCGTGTTGAGCAAGGCTTCAAGCGAAGGATCCGGCTGAAAGCGGTACTTGCCCGACACGATGGTAAACGAGCCGAAACCGCGAAGCTCAAATCTGCCTGCCGCCACGCGCACCTGTTCGACCATCCCGACAAAAGCCTGGGCGAAGCGATCGGCTTCGTCCGACGCCATGTCCAGCCGGACCGACGCGATGGCGGCTGTATCGCCCCCACTCTTCGGACGAGGTGTGAAGGCAACCTGGTTACTCGGCGGCTGGTAGCGCGTGCCATCCGCCGCTTTTTGCCGCTGCGCCTGTTCATGGACAATCGAAAACGACCCCAGCCCATCAATGGCCAACCGGCTCCGGTCGAGCAACTCGGCGGTCATGCCGCCTGCGAAACGGTCGAGCAGGCGCTGCGCCTCATCACTGTCGATGCCCATCTGCGCAGCAAGAATGTCTGGTGCGGTCTCTGCGGCCATTCCGTTCTCCTCTGAATAGTGAAAAGTCCTGAGAATATAACACATCCCGGCAAAAGCCAGCCCCTCCGCAAACGAGGGAAACAGACTGAAAAAGCGTAAGTTCCAAAAAAAAACCGAGCCCCTATGACCGAGACCGCACAGAGCGTCGGCGAGCTGACCCGCGCCATCAAAAACGAGCTGGAGAGCCAGTTCCCCTTCGTCAGGGTGAAGGGCGAGGTGTCGAACTACAAGCTGCACAGCTCGGGGCACCTCTATCTGACGCTGAAAGACAGCGAGGCGCAACTACCCGCCGTGATGTGGAAAAGCGTGCGCAGCCGTTTTCCGCTAGAGCTGCGCGACGGCCTTGAGGTAATCGCCGAGGGACGGCTGGAGGTCTATCCGCCCGCCGGACGATACCAGCTCATCTGCACGGCGCTGTTCGAAACCGGCCAGGGCGCGCAACAGATCGCGCTCGAACAGCTCATCGCCAAGCTTGCCAAAGCGGGCTGGTTCGACGCCGAACGCAAACAGCCGATCCCGCGCATTCCCCAAAAAATCGGCATGATCACCTCGCAGACCGGCGCGGTGATCCGCGACATGAGCGACGTCTTCGCACGACGCTTCCCGGCGGCGGAGCTGCTGCTCTACCCGGTACAGGTGCAGGGCGAGCGGGCCGTCGAATCGATCGTGCAAGCGATCCATTACTTCAACGATCCGCCGACACCGAAGCACCGCCCCGACGTGCTCATCGTGGCGCGCGGCGGAGGCTCCGCAGAAGACCTGCAAGCCTTCAACACCGAAGCCGTAGCCGAAGCGATCTACAACTCGAAGATTCCGGTCATCAGCGCCGTCGGCCACGAAACCGACCAATCGGTCGCCGACATGGTCGCCGACCTCCGCGCGGGCACGCCATCCATCGCCGCCGAACGCGCCGTACCCGACCGCGAAGAGTTACTGAGGCTCCTCGACGGTCTTAAGCAGCGGCAAGCGATGCTGATGGAGGGCAAGATTTCCGGAGCGCAACTCCAGGTGAACTCCATCGTGAGCAGCTACGCCTTCAACCGCCCAGTGCAGATGCTGGGTCAGTTTGAGGAGCGGCTGGCACTGACGGAAAAAGAGATGAGGCGAGCCATTATCGAAAAGCTCCGCGACCGCCAGCAGCGCCTCCGAGCCGCCACCGACCGGCTGGCGATGCTCGACACCCAGCGAGTCCTGAAACGAGGCTTCGCGCTGGTAACGCAGGATGATCGTTACATCACCTCAGCAAAAGCGCTGGAAGCTGGGTCGGAAATTGCGCTCACGTTCCACGACGGACGGAGGGATGCGAGGGTTACCGAGTAGAGGAATCGCTGGCTACGCTCTACTGGGAGTTATTTGTGCCTCCACACTTTAAGCGCTGAAATCAACAAAATTGCGGCAAGCATCGGCAGCAGATAAGTGTCGGGAACAATGCCAAGCAACCGGGAACCGAGCCAGGCGCCAGCAATCGAGCCGATAGCCATGATCAGGACAAACGATTTGTTCGCGCCAAGAACCACAAAGCTGCGGTCCTTACTGTAACGCGCAAAGCTGACCAGCATGGTTGGCAGGCTGACAGCGAGCGACAAACTTCCCGCAAGTTTGATATCCGCCCCGAACAGGATAACGATGACAGGAATAAGCAGCTCGCCACCAGCCACACCAAGAAGGGCCGCAACAATGCCGATCCCCAAACCCGCAATAACGCCTGTTGTCATCAGCAGGGCAGGTGAATCGAACAGAGCCGATCCGATTGTATTTGTCTGGTGTCCGGTCAGCAACACAAGGGCAATACCAACCAGAAGGATTGCTATAACCCGGTAGAGGGTTTCACTTCGCAATGTTGTCGCCCAACTTGCCCCAAGCCAGGCCCCGACCAAACTGCCAGCCAGAAGATTGACAATAATCGTCCAGTGCGCGAACAGAGTCTCCCAGGAGATGGTAGCTGCCCTGAACGGTAGGGCCGAGGCAACAACCAGAAGGCTCATCGCCTTGTTGAGAATGACAGCTTCCAACGGCGGGAAAGCAAACATTCCGAGTAAAAGCGGCAAACGAAATTCAGCGCCACCAAGACCAATCAAACCCCCGAGGGTTCCGATGCCTGCGCCGGCAAACAAAGCTTTTATTTTTTTAATCACGTGAAATGTCGAGTCAGATTGCGATATAACCTCAGGAAAATAACGCTTTTCACAACGAATCATTGACTGATAAATTTCCGAATAAAATATCAAGGTTTCGTTCGAGAAAAACAGCCCCTCTTACTCACGCCCCATACCTCTCCCTGAACAGCCTCCTTACCTCTTCCAGCTCCTCCTCGGTATTCACCCCCGGCGTATCCGTTGTCGTTTCGATGCAGCGGATGCGGTAGCCGTTTTCGAGCAGGCGAAGCTGTTCGAGGGATTCGGTGCGTTCGAGCATTGATGGCGAAAGTGCGACGAAGGCTTTCAGCACGTCGGCGCGGAAGGCGTAGAGGCCGATGTGGCGATAGTATTTCGTGTCGGACGAGGGTTCGCGGCGATAGGGAATCGGACAACGCGAGAAGTAGAGGGCGTTGCCTTTGGCGTCGAGCACCGCTTTGACGACATGCGGATCGTCGATGATGTGACGCTCGTCCGGCTTCAGCGGAAAGACCAACGTGGTACAGTCGGGCGTTGGCCCCTCATCGAAAAAGGGCGCGATGGCGAGATCGATCGTCGCGGGATCAATCAGCGGTTCGTCGCCCTGGAGGTTGACGAAGACGTCGCCGCCTACATGCTCCGCCGCCTCGGCGATGCGGTCTGTGCCGCAGGTGAGGTCGGCCGAGGTCATCACCACCTCCGCACCGGCCTCACGGAGCACGGCGAAGATACGCTCGCTGTCGGTGGCCACCACCACTCGCCCGGCCAGGCGAGACTTCATTGCTTGCTGCCAGGTGCGCACAATCAGCGGCTCGCCTTCGAGATCAGCCAGCATTTTCTCTTTGAGGCGGCTGGAACTGAGCCGGGCAGGAATAACAATGACGACGTTCATGGGGCATGTATCAGGATTCAATGATCGTTGCTGGAGGGCCAAGTCGGGACGAAATGCAAAGGGTTGTCAAGAATTGTGTAGGGGCGGTTCGCGAACCACCCGTACGGGGAATGCACAATCAGTAGCAGCTTCGATTCCTATCCCGATGTCGATATGCCAGGCACTCCTACTTTTTCGGTGAGTCGAGAATAATGGTGACGGGGCCGTCGTTGGTGAGCGACACCTGCATGTCCGCACCGAAGCTTCCGGTTTCAACCGTCAGGCCGGAGTCGCGGCGAAGCAGTTCCACAAAGCGGTCGAAAAGGGGACGCGCGATGTCCGACGGCGCGGACTCGGTGAAGCCCGGCCGGTTGCCGCGACTGGCATCGGCGTAAAGCGTGAATTGCGAAACGACGAGCAGCTCGCCGCCGCACTCCTTGACCGAACAGTTCATGCGCCCCCCGTCGTCCTCAAAAATGCGCAGGTTCGGCAGCTTGCGGCTCATCCAGGCAAGATCCGCTTCCGTGTCGTCGCGCGAAATTCCGGCCAGCACGAGCAATCCGGCGCCAATGGAGCTATATCGTTCGCCGCCGATGGCAACGGCGGCCTCGCTCACCCGCTGCGCCACGCACCTCACGCGCCAGCCTCCGCGTCGTCGCCGAGCGCCGGAGCGAGCGCTGCGCGAAGTTCGGCGGGCGTCATGCCCTCCACCTTGAGCACCTTGCTGCGGGAAGTCTGACCGTTCATCACTGAGACGCTTGAGCGCGGAACGCCGAGCGTTTTGGCCAGCAATTGGCAGCACTCCTTGTTGGCCGCGTTGTCCACCGGTGCGGATTTCAGGCAGATTTTAACCTTCTCGCCGTACCGGCCCGCTATGCCGGGTTTCGAGGAACGCGGCTGCACGCGAACGGCAACGCAAGCCGCATCTCCCTTCTGACTGATGCAGCTCATCGGCTCAACCAATCACCTTCGGCACCTTGAAAAAGCGATCCTGCCGGTCTGGAGCGTTTTTCAGCGCCTCTTCGTTCGAGAGCGGCTGACGCTCCACATCGGCCCGGAGCACGTTGATCTGGTCGTGAATGGTGTTGAGCGGTTCGACGCCCTCGGTATCAACCTCGTTGAGTTTTTCGATGTAGTGCAGAATCGAATTCAGCTCTTCGGCCATCCGCTCCTGCTCGCTCTCGCTAAAGCGCAGGCGGGCAAGTTCGGCGATATAGGCAACATCTTTTGTAGTCACAGACATAGTGTAAATCCATTTAATTAAAACAAATACTTGGCACTCAGCAGACCTGCTTCAAAGCCTGCAAATGCCAAACTTCTGCTCGTCGTCGCCCTTGCTGGGGCGCTCGTCGAGCGGCACGTAATCGCGGCTCGGCTCGCCGATATAAATCTGGCGCGGGCGGGCGATTTTCTGATCCGAATCCTTGGCGTGTTCAATCCACTGCGCGAGCCACCCCGGCGTGCGCCCGATGGCAAAGAGCACCGGAAACATGTCGGTCGGAAAGCCCATCGCCTGGTAGATCAAGCCGGAGTAGAAATCGACGTTCGGATAGAGCTTGCGCCCGACGAAGTAATCGTCCTCAAGCGCGATCCGTTCCAGCTCAATGGCGATGTCGAGCAGCGGGTTGCGTCCGGTCTCCTCGAACACCTCCAAGGCGATCTTCTTGATGATCCTCGCGCGCGGGTCGTAATTTTTATAGACGCGATGGCCAAAGCCCATGAGGCGCCCTTCGCCGCTCTTGACCGATTTGATGAACTCCGGAACCTTCTCGACCGAGCCGATCCCTTCGAGCATCCGAATCACCGCCTCGTTGGCGCCGCCGTGCAGCGGGCCATAGAGCGCAGCGCAGCCGGCGGCAATGGCCGAATAGGGATCGACCTTCGAGCTGCTCACCGAGCGCACAGCGTTAGTCGAGCAGTTCTGCTCGTGGTCGGCGTGCAGGATGAAAAGCACATCAAGCGCCTTTTCAATCACCGGATTGGGCTGATACTTCTGCTCGGTCATACGGAACATCATCGACAGGAAGTTGCCCGCATAGCTCAGGTCGTTATCAGGCAAAACATACGGAAAGCCGAGACTGTGGCGGAAGCTCATGGCGGCCAGCGTCGGAATCTTGCCGATCAGCCGCCGCACCTGAAGCTTGCGCGACTCCTCGTCGCCGATATTCTTGGCGTCGGGATAGAAGGTCGAGAGTGCGCCCACCGTACCCACGAGAATACCCATCGGGTGGGCGTCGTAGCGGAAACCGTCCATGAACTTGATCAGGTTGGCGTGACTCATGGTGTGGTGACGGACGTTGTAGGTCCAAACCGCAAGCCGCTCCTTGTCAGGCAACTCTCCCTTGATAAGCAGGTAAGCCGTTTCGAGGAACGAGCTGTTCTCGGCAAGCTGCTCGATCGGGTAGCCCCGGTAACGGAGAATGCCCTGTTCACCATCGATAAAGGTGATTCGGCTTTTGCACGACGCGGTGTTCAGAAAACTCGGGTCATAGCCGAGAAGCCCGAAATCGTCCTCCGAAGCTTTGATTTGTCGAAAATCCATAGTGCGGACAGCACCATTCTCGATAGGAACTTCATACGATTTGCCGGTTCGATTGTCGATAATCGAAAGCGAATGACGCTGATTGGGATCGGCCATGCTCGTTGGACTTGAAAAAGTTTAACAAAATCATAACACCCCTCTGACCGGTGGTTGCCGTCACATTAGACCTTTAATTTACGAAACTCCCAGTATTAGGATAGCACTTTGAGAGCAGCTCAAAAAAAACGCCCGCAACAGCCAGAATGCTGCGCCCGGCAAACAAAATCGTTAAAAAATGAAAAATTATTTGGAAAGAAAAGAGCAGGGTACTACATTTGTCAACTCAATCAGGAACGGAGCTGTAGCTCAGTTTGGTTAGAGCGCCTGCCTGTCACGCAGGAGGTCGCGGGTTCGAGTCCCGTCAGCTCCGCACCGTACCGAAAGCCTCCCATGTGGAGGCTTTTTTGTTTTGCAGCGATTTACAAACTCCATTCGGCGTCGGAATTGTTCGTTACGCCAGCGATTGCTCATCCCCCGGCAAGGCGGGTTTAAAGCCCGCCCCCTACACGATCACAAAAAGTCCTGCAAATGGGAATCCTGACAAATCTGGATTGACCTGTAGCAATCTGATTGGTTCTGAGGCCCCAACCAGACCCTGCACCCTTGCCTTGCTCAATCCTAAAAACAGGCAAAGAAATCAACCATTGACCGTGACAGCCTCCCCCTCGATCGCCTGTTTCATGGCTGCTTCATCGATGTTCACCGGATCATATTCGACCTCGGCCACTCCTCGCTGATGCGAAGCGTTTGCGTTCTGAACCCCGTCAAGCGCTTCAAGCGCCTCGGAGACCAGCATTTTGCAATTTAAACAGCGCATTCCGCTTACCTCTATTTCCTTTTTCAGGACTCTGTTGTTGTATTGTTATTACTTCAGCCCTTAAAACTCTTAAACAACTGCCTTAAAATTCAGTCCGAAGTTTATAGCTAACACAAAATAAATAAGGGCCTTAGCCAAATTTCTTCGTTGATAGATGATTGCGATTTGTTGTTGCCTGATCAATAATCACGTTGAGCACGTGGGAAAAAGAATCGATGACCGGTGGCTACGGCGATGCGGCTGCCTGGCAACGGCTCAGGTGAGGGTTAGCAGAACAATAAACCAGTCGCTATATTGAAGTCTATGATAAAGATTTTAAAACCATACCACCGCATGGGAGCCGCGTTCCGTTCGCTCGTCATCCTCTGCTGCATTTCCGGTCTTCTGGGCTGCCAGAGCAAGGAGGCGCGCATCCAGAAACTGCAACAGGTGACTTGGAAAAATCCCGAAGACGCGCAAGGCTACCTGAAACTGGCTCACGAATACGCCCGTCAGAAGCGCTTCGACGAAGCTATTGACGCATACAAACGAGCCATCAACATCGAACCAGGCCTCGACGAAGCCTACTCAGGACTCGGCGCAGCCTATTTCAACAAAAAGGAGTACGCAGCCGCCCTGCCGTGGATGAAAAAACGGGTCGCCATCGCGCCCGACGACTCTCTGCGTCTGTTCGATCTCGGCAACGTCTATTACCAGCTCAAACGATATGACGATGCCCTCGACTCCTACCGTAAAGCCATCGACAACAGCTATTCGTTCCAGGAGGCTTACTACACGGTCGGGATGTGCTACATTAAACAGGGCAACCTCGAAGAGGCCCGGAACATCCTCCGCTGGCTTCAAGACAAAAACAATTATCTTGCCGCTTCCTTTGAACGGCATCTGCAGAACGATGTGCCTGAAAAGGCCGGAAAATGAATCTCTGAACCACCATGCCGGCGGACGATAGTATTCCAATGTTGCAAAAGGCACTTCAACTCCTCAAAGAATCGGTGAAAGCCGCCATTGCGCAGCCCCAGCCGCCGCAGACTCTTGCAGAACATCCCGTGCTGGAGAGCTTCAGCGCACCGGTCGAAGGCCAAATCGACGGCCCGGCGTGGCTTGCCGGCCAGCAACAGTTCCCCAAGCTGTTCTGGATGAACCGCGAAAAAAGCGAGTGGATAGCGGGCATCGGAGAGGCTGACCGCATCGAGATCACCGAAACCGGCCCGAACGAACGGAGCTTCCTGCTGCTCGAAGAGGCTCTGAAACATAAGAATCCGAACGCCCGTTACGTCGGCGGGTTCTGCTTCAACAATCGCCAGCCGCAGGATCATATCTGGGGAGGCTTCAGTCCGGCCCTGTTCATCCTGCCACTTGTCAGTCTGGAGCACCGCGACGGCAAAACCTCGCTGACCGCGTCGCTCTGGCTCAAGCCAGGCGACAAACGCCAGCAGCTCCTCGAACAGCTCGTGGAGACCCTTGCCTCGATCAGAAGCGAGCCACCTGTAACGACACCTGCGATTCCCGGAATGACCGGAACCACCTACTCCCCCGACCGGAAGCAGTGGATTGAACGCTGCAAAAGCATTCTGCGCAAGTTCGATGAAGGCGGGCTCGACAAGGTGATTCTCGCCCGCCAGACCGAGCTGAGCTTTTCCGGCAAGGTTCCGGCCATCCGCTTTTTGCTGGACTATCCCTTCCCCGAAAACGCCGCCTACCGCATGTACTTCGAGCCAGTCGAGGCTCACGCCTTCGTGAGCTTTACGCCTGAACGGCTCTACCGCCGCGACGGCGACCTCTTGCAGACCGAAGCGCTTGCCGGAACCGTCTCCAAGGAGAAGGTCAAAGCGGACGATCTTACAGCCTCGAAACTGCTGCTTGGCTCCGAAAAGGACATCCGGGAACACCGATTCGTGAAGGATACGATCTATCGCGAACTGCAACCGGTATGCAGCGACATCGACATGCAGGAACAGGTCGATGTGCTCCAGCTCAATCGCCTGGCCCACCTCTATGCACGCTGCCGGGCCAAACTGCGCCCCGAGTTCCGGAATGACAGTACGGTGCTTCGCCAACTCCATCCGACTCCAGCCGTCGGCGGCGTGCCGCGCGAGGAGGCAATGAAGCTGATTTTGTCGGTCGAGCCTTTTTGCCGCGGCTGGTACGCCGCCCCCGTTGGCTGGCTCAGCCACGACGCCGCCGAATTCGCCGTCGGCATCCGCTCGGCGCTCATCGTCGAAGACAAGGTCTATCTCTATTCGGGAGCTGGACTTGTGCGAGGCTCCGACCCCGAGTCGGAGTGGGAGGAGGTCGATCAGAAAATCGGCGACATTCTGGCCATCACGCAGCAGAACTCATGAGCACGTCTCCGAACAGAGCTACGAGTCAGGCCCCGCGAGATTATAATTTTTTTTTGACAAACCATTCGGGGCGCTCTCTTTGCCATTGGCGTAAAGCATCCAGTGGCGTGCGATGACCGATCATCTTCTGCGGAATGCGACCGTTATAGAGCTTTTCATAGTGTTTGATCGTTATGTCAAGCTCTTTTGAATCAGCAAATCTGGTCTGCTTCAGCACCTCCTTGATCCGACCCCCTCTTCGACCGTTAAAGCGCTCGACCATGCCATTGGTCTGCGGATGGCGTGGCTTGGTGAACCGATGCTCGATGTCATTTTTGTTGCAAACAACATCAAACAGATAGTTTCCTGACGGCATCCGTTCACCGTTGACATCGAAGCGGTTGGGGAACTCTTTGCCATTGTCGGTGAGCACCTTGCTGATGTTACAATGCGAAGCTTTGTTCAGGTTTTTCAGAATTCAGCCCTGTGGCTTTGCTGATGCCATGCCGGGCAACTAACTGACTGGCCAAAAGGCTGGAGGCCTGAATTTCCCGACGGATCGCCGGTGTTGTCCGGGCGTTGTTGTGGAGGTGGGGTTACTCTGCATGACCGATGTGCCGTACACAGGGTCTCCAGTTCGCCTTCATAAAGCTGTAGGCCTGAACAGTAGCACAGCTTCTCATAGGCGCCGATTCTTCCGGAACCCAACAATCAGCTATCAATTGTCAATTATCCATTATCCGCTGTTGTTTCGAACTCCGGGTAGAAAATTCTCTGGATTCCCAGCGCTTTACCGCTTTCGACATCGAGCTTGAGCAGAACAGCGGAGAGGTGGACGTCGTCGGTGGCACATTCGTATTTGTGAGGGGTCTGGTAGAGCATCCGGTCAATGGCTGATTTGACCTGCATTCCGATGACTGACTGGTGCGGGCCGGTCATGCCGACGTCGGTCAGATAGGCCGTGCCTTTCGGGAAGATACGCTCGTCGGCAGTCTGGACGTGAGTGTGGGTGCCGATCACAGCCGACACCCGGCCATCGAGGTACCAGGCAAGCGCGAGCTTTTCGGCTGTCGCTTCGGCATGCATATCCACAAAGATTATCGACGATTTGTCCTTGACCTGCTTGATAACCCAGTCGGCGGCGCGGAACGGGCAGTCGATCGGGTACATGAAGGTGCGACCTTGCAGATTCAGCACGGTGATTTCGCCCAGCCCGCCAGGAAGCTTGTAGGTGCCGAACCCTTTGCCGTAGGTTCCGCGCGGATAGTTCTGCGGACGGAGCACCCGTGCGTGCGTCTTGAGTGTGTCGAAAAAGTTAAAGTTGTTCCAGGTGTGGTTGCCACCGGTCACCACATCGACGCCCGCTTCAAGCATCTGGTTCAGCGCCTCCAGACTCAGGCCTTTGCCGTGATGGGCGTTCTCGCCGTTACAGATGACGAAATCGACCTCATATTTCGAGATGAATCCCTTGAGCATTCGGCTGACCATCTGCAAGCCGGGATTTCCGACGACGTCACCGATAAAGAGAATAGTTGCTGTTTTGGCTGACATGGCAAAGGCGAGATAAGTTACAGGCAAGCAGAAAGTTGTCTGCTTGAAAGGTACACAATGAAGCGCTGATTCAGAAGCAGCTTTCCCCACTCTCTACACAAAGCGTTATTTTTCCCGTCAGACCGCCTAACCACAATACCTGTCGTCATGCGCAACGCAATCCGAATCATCACCGCCGCACTCCTTTTGCTGCTCTCAGCCATCGCCTATCTCTTCTACGCTCCCGGACAGGTAAGCGGCAAGGCGGTGACAGAGGCGAAAGCGGCGCTCGAAACATATCTCGAAGTGCATCCCGACGAAACTGCCCGGACACTGGCGGTGGTGGATTTCAGCAAGCCGTCGTTCAGCAAGCGGATGATGATTATTGATTTGCAAAGCGGCAAACGGTCGTTCTACCGGGTGGCACATGGCCGCAACAGCGGCAAACTCTACGCCCGGCGTTTCTCCGACATTCCAGACTCGAACATGAGCAGCCTAGGGCTGTTCCGCGTCACGAAGCTCTATTACGGCGACCACGGCGGCCTCGCCCTGAAGCTGGCGGGGCTCGATTCGCTACGCAACGGCAACGCGGCCCGGCGCGACATCGTGCTGCACGAGGCGGGCTACGT
Source organism: uncultured Chlorobaculum sp. (assembly GCA_965544465.1). Classification (GTDB taxonomy): domain Bacteria; phylum Bacteroidota; class Chlorobiia; order Chlorobiales; family Chlorobiaceae; genus Chlorobaculum. The sequence goes on along the minus strand of CBEUNJ010000003.1, from coordinate 10,696 downwards.
CTCGATTCCGTACATTCTGCTGAATGTCGTGACCCTGCACAGCCCCATGATCGGGCGCAGCAACGGCTGCTTCGCCGTCTCAAAGTACGACATCGGCACGGTGGTGCAGAAGCTCTACGACGGCGGATTTATCTATGCGTGGGCAATCGGTGAAAGCACAAACTGACGAATCGTTACGCTTCTCCTGCCTTGTCCCGTCCATCCCCATTGCTCCCCCTAAAACACAAAAACCCGGCTGAAAACCGGGCTTTTGCATTATGACGTGCTGCCTTCCGGCAAGAATCACATGGCGTCGATGATTGCATTGAGCGTGCCGCTCGGGCGCATGGCCGCAGTGGTTTTTGCATCATCGGGCTGGTAGTAGCCACCCATGTCAACCGGACTGCCCTGCGCGGCAATCAGCTCCGCGTTGATAAGCTCCTCCTTCGCGGCGAGCGATGAGGTCACGTCGGCAAAGCGGGCTTTCATCTCGGCGTCGGAATCCTGCGCGGCAAGCGCTTCGGCCCAGTAGAGCGCGAGGTAGAAGTGGCTGCCACGATTGTCGATCTGGCCGACTTTGCGGGCGGGCGACTTCTGGTTGTCGAGGAACTTACCGATCGCCTGGTCGAGCGTGTCGGCCAGTACCTGCGCCTTCGGGTTGTTGAATTTCTGCGCGAGATGCTCCAGCGATGCGACCAGAGCGGAGAACTCGCCGAGCGAATCCCAGCGGAGGTAGCCCTCTTTCTGGAACTGCTGCACGTGCTTCGGTGCCGAACCGCCTGCGCCGGTCTCAAACAGTCCACCGCCGTTGAGCAGCGGAACGATCGAGAGCATCTTGGCGCTGGTGCCAAGCTCGATGATCGGGAACAGGTCAGTCAGGTAGTCACGAAGCACGTTGCCGGTCACCGAAATGGTGTCCTGTCCAGCGCGGAAACGGCCGAGGGTGAAGCGCATGGCTTCGTCCAGCGGCATGATCTTGATTTCAAGGCCGTCTGTGTCGTGCTCCTTGAGGTACTCTTCGACCTTGGCGATGATCTGCGCGTCGTGGGCACGGTTGCTGTCGAGCCAGAACACAGCCGGAACGCCGGTGGCTTTGGCGCGGCGAACGGCCAAGCCGACCCAGTCACGGATCGGAGCGTCCTTGGCCTGGCACATCCTGAAAATGTCGCCGGTCTCGACTTTCTGCGACATGAGCACCGAACCGTCGGCATCGACCACGCGGATGACGCCGTCGCCGGGAGCCATGAAGGTTTTGTCATGCGAGCCGTACTCTTCAGCCTGCTGCGCCATCAGACCCACGTTCGGCACACTGCCGATGGTGGAAGGATCGAACGCGCCGTTCTTGCGGCAGTCGTCAACGATTTCGCCGTACATGGTGGCGTAGCAGCGATCCGGAATCACAGCCTTGCAGTCGTGAAGCTGGCCGTCGGGGCCCCACATCTTGCCACCGTCGCGCACGACGACCGGCATGGAGGCGTCAATGATGATGTTGTTTGGCACGTGCAGGTTGGTGATACCCTTATCGGAATCGACCATCGCCAGCTCCGGCCGGGTCTTGTACACCGCCATGATGTCGGCCTCGATCTCGGCACGCTTCTCTTCCGGAAGCGACTGGATCGAAGCATACAGGGCACCGAGACCATTGTTGACGTTCACGCCAAGCTCGGCGAGCAATGCGCCATGCTTGTCGAACACATTCTTGTAGAACACCGACACAGCGTGACCGAACATCACCGGATCGGAGATCTTCATCATGGTCGCCTTCAGGTGCAGCGACAGCAGCACGCCCTGCGATTTGGCATCCTCGATCTGCTCGGCGTAAAACTCGCGGAGCTTGCGCACATTCATGACCGAAGCGTCGATCACCTCACCGGCGAGCAGCGCAGTCTTCTCTTTCAGCACGGTCACTTCGTTGGCGCCGTTGACATATTCGATGCGCACGGTGGTGGCGGCGGGCACGGTCACGGACTGCTCGCTGCCGTAGAAATCACCGTCAGTCATGTGCGAAACATGAGTCTTGGAGTCCTTGCTCCATTCAGCCATGCGATGCGGATGCTTTCTGGCGTACGCCTTGACCGACAGCGGAGCGCGGCGGTCGCTATTGCCCTCGCGAAGCACCGGGTTCACAGCGCTGCCAAGCACCTTGGCGTAACGATCCTTGATCGCCTTTTCCTCTTCGTTCTTCGGAGTTTCGGGATAATCCGGCACGTTGTATCCATGCGACTGAAGCTCCTTGATGGCAGCTTTCAATTGGGGAATCGAAGCACTGATATTCGGTAGCTTGATGATGTTAGCTTCAGGGGTATGGGTCAGTTCACCAAGCTGGGCCAGATAGTCGGCAATCCTCTGCTCTTCGGTCAGATTATCCGGGAAGTTGGCGATGATCCTGGCTGCTAGGGAGATGTCCCTCGTCTCGACCTCGACACCGGTACCGTGAGTAAAGGCCTGGATGATCGGAAGCAGCGAGCAGGTCGCCAAGGCCGGAGCCTCGTCGGTCTTGGTGTAGATGATAGTCGATTTGCTTGCCATATCGTTGCTGTTTAAGGTGGTCTTTATTGATTGCTAACAACAAGAAAAAAACCTCACGCCCCCGCATAGTCCGAAGGAGTAGAATCAGGAAAAAGAGACAATCTGTCCCAATCTCTGATCGGAACAAACCGCAGAAGTGTCTGATGCGACTGTCGGGCCAGAACAACGCTCATGCCCATTCATAGCGCTTCCCCCGCAAAAGAGAGAGAGACGAGACTGCTGACTCTGCAAAACACAGTCAAATCAACCAATGACTCACTATGAAAGGAATGATGTCAAACAGGAAACCGGCGGAAGCAGGCACTCCCTCAATCTTCACCTGGATGGATGACGGTCTTCGAGACCAACCCTCTCGGCAAGCTCCTTGTCATGAAGCACTTCATGCGCGAGCTTGATCATGGGAATGGTTGCACCCATTGAACTGTACCCTCCGTCGTGGAAAAGATTCTGCATAGTCACCTTGCGCGTCAGATCGCTCAGGAGGGTCATGGTGTATTCGGCGCACTCCTCTGCACTGGCATTGCCAAGCGGAGACATCAGATCGCTATACTCGTACATCTTCTCGAAGCCGGGAATGCCGCTGCCAGCCTTGGTGTAGGTTGGGCTCTGCGAGATAGTGTTGATCCTGATGCCGCGATTGGCCAGCCTGGGCCCAAAACTGCGGGCGATCGATTCGAGCAGCGACTTGGCGTCGCCCATGTCGGAGTAGGTCCAATAGTTACGCTGCGAGGCGATATAAGAAAGCCCCAGAATGCTGCCGCCATCATTGATGGCATCATTCTTCAACGCATAGGCTACCAGCCTGTGGAACGAAATACCGGAAACATCGAGCGTCCGCATGAACCACTCGTAGTTCAGATCCTCGTACGGAAGCTGCTTGCGAATGTTCTGGGACATGCCGATCGAGTGCACGATGAAGTCAACGGGACCCATTTTCTCCTTGAGTTCCCTGAAGGTGTTATCGACATCCTCATTCTTGGACGCATCGCAGATGAGAATCGGCGCATTGCCACACTGCTCAGCAAGCTCCTGGAGATTGCCGAAGCGAATGGCCGTCGCGACATTGGAAAGGGCGATCTCAGCACCTTCGCGATAAGCGTACTGCGCGATCTGCCAGCCAATGCTGCTTTCATCGAGAGGGCCGAAAACAATGCCTTTTTTCCCTTTCAAAAGACCATAGTGCGCTTTCTCAGGCATGGTAAAATCCGGTTCTTTTCAGAAAATCAGGGTAGTAGCTACCCCGTTGATGATTTATTCAAAGCTGTCAAGATACAAGTTTCCGGTGAATAGTTAAACACTTATCCGGTAAAATTTACATCCTGACCCAAAAGTACCCACTGAACGCCCTCGACCAGACGCAAAAAAAGCCATCATGAACAGACCAGAAAAAAGGTGCAATAGTCTCCTTTTCGGGGTAACTCAAATCTTGAGCCGCCGCATGGAGCGGAGTTTGTTGAGTACATTCTTGTTGACGTTCAGCTCCATTTCTTCTTTATCGACCTTGACCTCCTTGAAGATCACCCGCAACAGATTGTCCTCCCTGACGAAGCGATCCATTTCAAGGCTGTACAACGCTCTCGGCAAGGTGATGTTGCGCTGGGCGCGGTCAACCGTAACGATGATGTCGGTGCCCATCCGCTCGACGGAGACATCCTCAGCGTCCTTCAGGAACGGAATCTTGATACAGAGCACATCACGATGGTCGGAGGTCGCCTTGTTCTCCTTGCTCTCGATCCAGAAGTTCTTGCCGGAATAAAAGGTCTTGTCGGGCGCTTCGTCGCCGAAAACGATCTGGCTGATGTCGTAAAGCGCGTCTGGTCCGATCGGCTCGGTGCGCTGCAGGTGGCAGCGGAAGACCGGAGTCGGGTAGAAGGAGTTGTCGATCTCCATCAGGTACTTGCTGTGCAAGTCGGCCCAAAACTCGAAATACTCGCCAACGGTGCGCGAAGTCGGCAGAATCTTGTTGATGACGATGCTGTCAATGTTGATGCCGTACAGATGCACAAAGGTGTAGGCGCGCTTGGTTTCCAGAATCGAGAGCTTCTCGGGATTCAGCACCAGCCGGAAGGTGACCTCCGGGCTGAGAATGAAGTCGTTGATATCCTCCATCTGCTTGAGCAGCACGTTGACCTCGTTGAAGAAGTCCTCATCGGGAATGTTGTTTCCGCTGAGCGGACGGGCCAGCGACGACATGCTCTTGTAGAGCTTGAAGAACTGCTTGCCCATATTGCCGCCGATGATGATTTCAGGATAGGCGAGCAAGCGGAGCGTGTTGCCGGTCGGCGAAGTATCGAGCACCACGGCGTCCCACTTGCCGGACTGGGCTTCATCGACCAGGCGAGAAAGCGCGAAAATTTCATCGAGACCGGGCTGCGTGGTCAATTCGGAGGCCATGCCACTGTCGAGCCCCTGATTTTTGTAGGACGAAGAGACGAACTTCTGGAAGCCCGACATATTCTTCTTCAGCTCATAGATGGTATCAACTTCGAGACCATAGAGGTTATTCTCGATCTTGAGCGGCTCGTTGCGACCAATCTGCACGCCGAACACATCGGAGAGCGAGTGGGCCGGATCGGACGACATGATCAGCACCCGTTTACCCTGGCGGGCAAGAGCGACCGCCGTAGAGGATGAAATGGTGGTTTTACCCGTTCCTCCCTTGCCGGAATAGATGATAACCCTCGGTTGAGACTGATTCTCGGTTAAATCCCTCGAAAGCATGCGGTACTCTCCTTTTGTGCGGCCTGAAAAATGAACCCGTTAGAACAAGAATATGAAGTTAGCACTTTTCCCCCGTTTCTTCTCAAGGGCATCGCTAAAAAGTGTGATGAGGAGGCTGAGAGCAAGGCGGATAGGGCGCCGAAACCGAAGCATCGGAAGCGTTCAGACTGAGGAGTTCGAACAGCGTCGTCAGACGAAATAAATCTTTTTCCCAAGCGCCTGTTCGAGTTGCGCCATGTACTCTTCGTGCGGGATTTCGATGGCGCCGAGGCTTTCGAGATGCGGATTCATGATCTGGGCGTCGAGCAAGAGGTAGCCCTTTTTGCGCAAATAGCCAACCAGCCAGGCGAAGGCGACCTTGGAGGCATCGCGCTCGAAAAAGAACATCGACTCGCCGAAAAACGCCCCGCCCATCGACAGGCCGTACAGTCCTCCAGCAAGCTTGCCATCCAGCCAGCTCTCCACGCTGTGCGCCAGTCCGAGCCGATGCAACTTGACGAATACTTCGATAATCTCCTCGGAAATCCAGGTGTCCTTTTCGGCAGCGCGCGGCAAAGCGCAGGCACGAATCACTTGCTCAAACACGGTATTGGTTTTGATGGTGAAGCGCCCCTTGTCAATGACGCGCCGGAGACTTCGGGAGGGGCGGCGGAACGTATTGAGCGGCACCACGGCGCGCTGGTAGGGCTGGCACCAGCTCACCGTCCCTTCGCGGGAATCGGCCATCGGAAAAAAGCCGTGCCGGTAGGCGCGCAGAATATCCTCGACTCTGATCATGCTCAAGGCTTATCCTCGTTCCCGAAGCTGCGCGGCGCTCACCAACACCTCATCGACTCGCCGCTTCGGCACGTGGTGAATGCCGTGCTGGTCGCGCCAGTAACGGATGTCGCCGCCCGGCTCGATTTGGTCGATCACCACCGTCTCGGCAGGCTTGCCGATGGCGATCACCATCAGCACCGTCCAGCCGACGGGAATGCCAAGCGACCGTGCGAGTCGCTCGCGGTCGATGGCGGCCACGATGCAGCCGCCCAGGCTCCGCTCCGCCGCGCCGAGCAAGATCGTCTGCGCCGCGATGCCGCTGTCACAAGCCGCGCCCGCCACCTCCTCATCGCGGCACAAAACGACGAGCGCGGCACTCGGACGCTCGCCCGGCTGCGGCCCCGGCCACTCTTCGAGATACCCGGCCCACTTCAGGCACGGAAAAATCTTGTCGAGCATCTCGCCCCCCGTCGCCGAAAGATAACGCAACGGCTGTCGGTTGGCCGCCGACGGCACGTAACAGGCCAGCTCCACCAGGTCGCCAAGCGTTTCGGCGCTCACCTCCGCCGACTCGTCAAACCGCCGGATGCTCCGGCTCCGGGTCACCAGCTCCCTGAATTTCATGAACGCACCTCCCCGCCGCACGTATCGCGCCACGACGCATCGGCAAACGTTTTCAACTCACCCCACCGGCCCGAGGCAATCCATTCGGCGATGTAATCGACCGTGCGCGAATAGTTCAGCGGCGTGCCTGGCGGCTTGGCGAGCCACTCCCGGAGCACATTGCCGTCAAGCTTGTGCATCGCCATACCATAGCCGAGCTGCACCATCGCAAGCGCGTTGGACTCCTGCTCGATCTGTCCGCCCAGGGGCCGCAAAAGCATTTTCTTGCCAAGATGCAGCGCCTCGCCCGGCAGCTCGAAACCTGCGTTGCACACCACGCCCCCGCACTCCATCAAATCGCGCAGGAAACCCTCACGCGAGTAGCTCCGGAACGACAAATGCCCCTCCTCGCAATCCTCGGTCACCTTGCCGTAAATAAAAAAGTGGAACGAGGGAAACGGCTCCAGAAACCCCCTGATATCTTCGATCTCCTCGAACGGCAGATAAACCAGAATCTTCTTCGACTCTACCTCAGGCCGAACAGCCTTGTACAGAGTTTCAGGGATGACTGGCGGAAAGATCGGCTGATTGAAATGATGCCAGTGAAGGCCCGCATTGTATCGGGCAGGGGCGAAGTTAGACAGGGTGTACTTTGCAAACAGGTTGCCCTGCGCTAACGGAACATGATAGGGAAAGGCGTACTGGTGACCGAACCCCACACTCGGCACCCCCTTCATCCGGGCGGCCATCGAAGTAACGGGCTCGAAGTCGGTGATCACCAGATTGACCCCGGCCATATCGAGCGACAAGACATCAGACCAGTGCCTCACGAAATCGAGCTTGAACATGGTCTCGACATAGTTCATCTTCCCTTTGCGGGTCACCAGAGTAAAGCCCTTGAGCACTTTGTAGGGAGCGAAAACCTCAATCTCCCGCAGTTCCGACTCCTCCCTGCCGCTGATAATCACCTTGACCTCGTGCCCATCCTCCTTAAGCTTTCTGACCAGCTCCCTGCTTCTGCTGATATGGCCGTTACCGGTTCCCTGAACACCGAAAAGGATCTTCATTCACTACGCTGTTTTATGCCTTTGCCGGCCGCAAAAGCCGGGCGTTCAATGTTTCTGAATTTACGGAAATCCCGATCATAACGGCAAATGCCATCACGAGATTGAAACATGGCGAAAAAAGGAAAAGAGATGGACGGTGTGGACTTGATGAACAGAATAGCCGCGCCAAGCAGGAGCCGAGAGCCACCGAACCCATGGGCATACTGGCTTCGATGGCTGATTGTTGCTTCACCCCACGACTTTCAGATTGGCGTACTGCACCATCAGCGTCTTTTCTCCGGCGTTGCGGAAGTTGATCTTGACCTTCTGCTTCGCGCCGGTGCCCTGCACGTCAAGCACCGTGCCGGGGCCGAAGATGGCGTGCTGTACGCGGGTGCCGGGGCGGTACTCGCTTTTGGCCGCTCCGGTGGGGCGCGCCGATCCGGCGGGCTTGACGGTCGGCACGTTTGCCGACGGGCGGCCCGGCTGCGGCCTGAGCGAGGAGCCGAAGACCGGGCGTCCGGCCATCGCCGTAGCGGCGACCTTCTTCGGACTCTCGGAAAGCTTGCGGCCTCCCTCGGTGACAATGATGTCCGGGTCGATTTCGTTGATGAAGGTCGAGCGCAGGCACATCTGCGGCTGACCGTACATGTAGCGGCTCTGCGCCCATGAGAGAAACAACTTGGTCTGCGCGCGGGTGATCGCCACGTAGAAGAGCCGCCGCTCCTCCTCCATCTCACTCGGCTCGTAGCTGTTGAGCGGAAAGAGCTTCTCCTCCATGCCGGTGACGAACACCACCGGAAATTCAAGACCCTTCGCCGCGTGCACCGTCATGAGCGAGACGTAGTTGTCCGACTCCTGCGTTTCGTCGTAGTCTGAAGCGAGCGAGATGGTTGCAAGGAAGTCGCCGAGCGTGGCTGCGTCAGGATTGTGGTCGGCGAAGTCGCGCGTCATCGAGAGCAACTCTTGTAAATTCTCGTGGCGGGCGAGCGACTCCGGAGTGTTCTCCTCCTTGAGCAGCGACAAGAGGCCGGTGGCGTCGTAAAGCATCGAGAGCACGTCGTAAGCCGTACCTGTTTCGGCTTGCTGGCGCATCGCCTCGATCAGGCTCGCAAACTGCGTGAGCGCATTGACAAGGCGCGCCTGAAAGCCCCCCTCTCCCGCTCGAACGACCGCCTCGTAAAGCGAAATATTCTGCGCATCGGCAAACCCTTTGAGCTTGTTGATACTCACCGCGCCGATCTTGCGGGGCGGGAAGTTGATGACCCGCAAGAGCGACTCGCTGTCGCGCTCGTTCAGCACGAGCCGCATGTAGGCCACGGCGTCCTTGATCTCCTTGCGCTTATAAAATGACACGCTGCCAAAAATCTTGTACGGAATGCGGCTCTGGCGCATCATGTCCTCCAGCACGCGCGACTGGGCGTTGGTGCGGTAGAAGATCGCAAACGAGCGATACTCCGCGCCTTTGGACAACCGGATCGATTTGATATGCTCGGCAACTTTTTCGGCCTCGCGCTTTTCGTTGAACGCCTCGACGAGCGTGATCGGCTCTCCCATGCCGGCGTTGGCCACCAGCTCCTTTTTGATCTGGCGCGTGTTGCGGCTGATGACGCTGTTGGCCGCGTCGAGAATCGTCTTGGTGCTGCGGTAGTTATCGACCAGCTTGAAGAGCTGCGCGTCGCCGTAGTCGTCGTTGAAGTTGAGCATGTTGGTAATGTCCGCCCCGCGCCACGAGTAGATCGACTGCGCGTCGTCGCCAACGACGAAGATGTTGCGGTGCTGGGCGGCAATCATCTTGGCGACGAGGTACTGCACGCGGTTGGTGTCCTGATACTCGTCGATGAGCAGGTACTTGAAGTACCCCTGCAACTGCTCCAGCACCGCCGGATGCTCGGTGAACAGCTCGATCGGCTTGATGAGCAGGTCGTCGAAATCGAGCGCGTTGTTTTCGCGCAGCTTCTGCACGTAGCGCTCATAGACCAGCGAAACCTTCTGCGACTGGTCGTCGATCGCCTTGCGATGGAACTCCGGCGGCAAGACAAAGCTGTTCTTGGCCTTGCTGATCGACGAGTGCACAAGGTTCACCGGCAGTGTTTCGGGCGACAGGTTCAGCTCCTTCATGCACTGCTTGATAAGGCTTTTGCTGTCGTCGGCGTCGAAGATCGAGAAGTTGCGATCGTAGCCGATCAGGTGGATGTAGCTGCGCAACAGCCGCGCGAACACCGAGTGGAAAGTGCCGATCCAGAGGCTGGAAGCACTGCCCCGTTCGAGGATGCCATCGATACGCTGGCGCATCTCGCCCGCCGCCTTGTTAGTGAAGGTCAGGGCGAGGATATTCTGGGGCGAAACCCCGATGTTGCGGATCAGGTGCGCGATGCGGTAAGTAATGACGCGAGTCTTGCCCGACCCCGCGCCCGCCAGCACCATCACGGGCCCTTCGGTTGCGAGCACGGCCTCGCGCTGAACGTCGTTGAGCCCCTGGAGAAAATCTGTCAAAGCTTCTAAAAATAAAAGGTTAGCGACCCGCGTTTCCGGATAGGGATTGGCAGGCCGTCACAAAGCTCAGAAGAATTTCGCACATCCCGGCTCGAATACCAACGCTAACATCAGAAAAAACCGTCATCAACCCAGCTTTTCGGTCTTCGTCGCCATAATGACGTCGTTCAGATGGATGCCTCCGATGGCGTGCGTCCACCAGGAGACGGTCACTTTGCCCCATTCGATCAACAGCGCCGGATGATGCCCCTCGGATTCGGCGAGCTGGCCGACCCTGTTGGTGAAGTCCAGCGCATCTTTGAAATCCTTGAACGTGAAAACCCTCACAAGCTTCGGAGTACCGGAATCATCGACAACGTTCCACTCCGGAATGAGGGAGAGCTGGCGTTGAAGCTCTTCCGGAGCCATGGGAGCTTCCGTCCCTTCGCAGGGCACACAATGTTTCTTGTCAAGCTGTGTCATGACTTGGTTCTCCTGTCTTGAGGGCACCTCTAAAAACTTATTGCGTGGCGCCCGATTGTCGGCGCTTGGGTGGTGCTCGAAATCTCGCATGTTACAGTGCG
>CBEUNJ010000002.1:0-54565 GCA_965544465.1 uncultured Chlorobaculum sp. | reverse complement strand
TCCGGGTTTCAGGCCTTTTTTATTGTTTTACCGGGCACTACTGAATTCAAACAACCTCAATCAGCGCAACATAACAGAAATCAACATTTTCATCATCCCCACTGCATCATTGGCCTCTTCAGCCATTTTTAGCTATTATATTGTGTCTTATCGAATGTTCGATAACGGCATCAGAAACCATGGAATCCCTTGGTGGAACAGTAATGTTTCACGTGAAACAATTTCTCATTCATGTACGATGTTATAGTCGTCGGCGCTGGCCATGCGGGCTGTGAGGCTGCGCTGGCGGTTGCCCGAAGCGGGCTTCAGTGCCTTCTGGTCACCTCCGATCTTTCTGCGGTTGCCCGCATGTCGTGCAATCCTGCGATTGGTGGTGTCGCCAAGGGGCAGATGACTCGCGAGATCGATGCACTTGGTGGCGAAATGGCCAAGGCGATTGATGCAACCGGCATCCAGTTCCGCCTGCTCAACCGCAGCAAAGGGGCGGCCATGCATTCACCACGTGCCCAGGCAGACAAGACACTGTACAGCCTCTACATGAGATCGGTCATCGAACACGAGCCCAATATCGACATCCTGCAAAACACGGTCATCGGCATTTCTGCTTCTGGCGGAACATTCAGCTCTGTAACCGTGCATTCAGGCAGAATGATCAAGGCGAAAGCGGCGATTCTTGCCTGCGGAACATTCCTCAACGGCCTGATTCACATAGGCATGAACCATTTTCCAGGAGGCAGAACCGTGGCTGAACCGCCCGTTGAGGGCTTGACGGAGTCCTTGGCCGCCCATGGCTTTTCCTTTGGAAGACTGAAAACCGGCACGCCACCACGAATAGATTCACGAAGCGTGAACTATGATCTTGTCACTGTGCAACCCGGTGATAACGATCCCATTGCCTTTTCATTTGAAACGCAGAGCGTCGCACACAGGAATCTGGTCAGTTGCTACCTCACCAAAACAACCGAAAAGACCCACGAAATTCTCCGTTCGGGCTTCGACCGCTCTCCACTGTTTACCGGTAAGGTGCAAGGAGTCGGGCCACGCTACTGCCCTTCGATTGAGGACAAAATATTTCGTTTTCCAGACAAACTGAGCCACCATCTCTTTCTGGAACCAGAGGGCACCGACACCATCGAGATGTACGTGAACGGCTTCTCAACCTCACTTCCAGAAGATATTCAGATTGCCGGGCTACGTTCGATTCCGGGTCTTGAAGAGGCAAAAATGATTCGGCCCGGCTATGCCATCGAGTATGATTACTTCCATCCCTGGCAGATCAGATCGACCATGGAGACTCGACCTGTTGAAAATCTGTATTTCGCTGGGCAAATCAACGGCACCTCGGGTTATGAAGAGGCTGCCGGGCAGGGGCTCATGGCGGGCATCAATGCGGTTCGCAAAATTCTCGGCAAAGAACCAGTTGTTCTTGGTCGCGATCAAGCCTATATAGGCGTACTGATCGATGACTTGATCACCAAGGAGACCAACGAGCCCTACCGCATGTTCACCTCATCTGCCGAACACCGGCTGATTCTGCGCCATGACAATGCAGATATTCGACTCAGTGATGTGGGCTATGATTGTGGACTTGTTTCAGCTGAACAGCTTGAACGATCACACTTGATATCAGAGCGCACAGCACAGTGTATTGATCGGCTGAACTCCATCAAAATCAAGCCTGTCGAGATCAACCAACTCCTCTCCAGCAAAGGTGTTGCGGAACTCAACACTCCGGCCAGCGCGTTCAGTATCGTGAAGCGCCCAGGCATGGAACTTGCCGACCTGTTAAATCATTCTTCCACTATTCAAGCCGCAATCGGTGAGGCATGCAGCGATAAGCGGGTTGCCGAGCAGGTTCAGATCGAAATCAAATACGAAGGCTATATCAAGCGCGAGCTGCTGGTAGCGGAAAGAATCAAACGTCTTGATGCGTTGCGTATTCCTGACACATTCAACTACGCATCGCTGAAATCCCTTTCGAATGAGGGGCGTGAAAAGCTCATGAAACACCGTCCAGCAACCATAGGACAGGCCTCAAGGATTCTTGGGGTCTCTCCTTCAGACGTCTCGATTCTCATGATCAGGCTTGGACGATAACGGTGTTTCACGTGAAACATTTTCAATTAATGCCCAGGCTCTCACTGTCCTTATGAACCATCTTGCCGATTTCTCACAAGCTAACGATCTACTTTTCGGAAAAGACCCTGAAGAGAACATCGTGGGGTGTTATCAGCTCAACGACTCCCAGATTCGCCTGTTTTTCAGAACACCCGACGGTATCGCCCAGCGTGACGACCCCTTCTTCCCCTTCTTCTTTCTTTCAGACGACGAGCTTCTTGATGGATTCACGCCATTCAACAAAGAGAAGTTCTGGCTGATTCCTCTTGAAGGCACGAACTATTACCGTCATCTAGCCATCTTCAGAAGCTGGAAAAATTATCGCGCCGCGCTTGAACATATCAACAGTAGCCTGCCTGACGCTCTTTCCAATGATGACAGTCAAAACGCTTCAAGCCGCAACAACAGCCATCTTACGTACAACAGAGGCGACGCAATCACCCAATTCCTGCTGCAAACCGGAAAAACGTTGTTCAAAGGGATGCTGTTTGACGACCTCTATCGTCTTCAGCTCGATATCGAAACCTACTACCAGCCAGAAAAGAAGCGGAAAGGGAAAGGGATTGGTGAAGACCCGATCATCATCGTCTCGCTCAGCGACAACCGCTCGTGGGAGCACGTGATTCACGCTAAAGGCAGAAGCGAAAAAGAATTGCTCGAAGAACTCGTGCATATCATCCGTCAGAAAGACCCAGACGTCATCGAAGGACATAACATCTTCGGTTTCGATCTCCCGTACCTTCAGCGACGATGCGAGCTCAACGGCGTCAGGTTTGCGATTGGTCGCAACGGCCTTGTTCCCCGCTCCTATCCCGCGACAATCCGGTTTGCTGAACGATCGGCTGATTTCCAGTTCTGCGATATTCCCGGCAGGCATGTGATCGATACCTATTTCCTTGTGCAGAATTACGATACATCGAAACGCACGCTTCCGAGTTATGGTCTGAAAGCGTGCGCCAAGTTCTTCGGATTCGCCTCACCCAACCGAACCTATATCAGCTACCAGGACATCGCATCAACTTGGGATAACAATCCGGAAACCCTCCTTGCCTACGCGCTTGACGATGTTCGTGAGACCCGCGAACTTGCCGCACTACTCTCCGGCAGCAACTTCAGCATGACCAGCATGCTGCCCTACACCTACGCAAACACGGCCCGACTCGGACCGGCAGCAAAGATAGAAGCGCTCATCATCCGCGAATATCTGAAGCGCAAGGTCTCCATTCCCCGGCCATCGATCGGACAGCAGCAGACTGGCGGCTTCACCGAAGTATTTCTCAAGGGAATTCTCGGTCCGATCGTCTATGCGGACGTTGAATCACTCTATCCTTCGATCATGCTCTCCTATGGCGTATGTCCGAAATCCGATTCGCTCAAGGCATTTCCGGCAATTCTGAAAGATCTGAAGGGGTTGCGATTTGCCGCCAAGAAACGCGCATCAGAGGCCAAAGAGCACGGCAACAGCTCGCTGTCGTACAATTTCGACGCCATGCAATCCTCGTTCAAGATCATCATCAACGCCATGTACGGCTATCTCGGATTCGGTAGCGGCCTCTTCAACGATTTCGAGGAAGCCGAGCGCGTCACCACCAAAGGCCAAGAGATTGCTAAAACGATGATCAGAGAGTTCGAAGCACGCGGAGCCAAAGTAATTGAAGTCGATACCGACGGAATCTTTCTCATTCCGCCACCAGACGTAGTGAACGAAGAACAGGAGCGTCGCCTGGTAAGCGATGTCTCGTCAACCATGCCAACGGGGATCAAAATCGGCTTTGATGGTCGCTTCAAAAAAATGATCTCCTACATGAAAAAGAACTATGTGTTGCTCGATTACAATGAAAAACTGAAGCTGAAAGGCTCTGCCTTCATCAGTCGAAGCGGTGAGAAGTTCGGACGAGATTTCATAAGGGAAGGATTTATTCTCCTGCTCAATGATGATATCCAGGGCCTTCACGATCTTTACGTCAAATACCGGAACGCCTTCATGGACCATAAGTTCAATATCACTGATTTTTCAAGAACCGAATCGATGAAAACGCCGCTTGAGCAATATGCGACCGATGTGCGTGCCGGAAAACGCTCCAAATCAATCACCTATGAAATTGCGCTTCGCCAAAACCTTGAAATCGCCAAAGGCGACCGAATGACCTATTATGTTGCCGGAACCGGCAATCCGGCCTCGTTCGTCGATAACGGACGCCTTGCCGAACAGTGGAGCAAGGAACAACCAGACGAAAATACCGGTTTCTACCTGAAAAGACTTGATGAATACACACAGAAGTTCCTCCCCTTCTTCAAGCCTCAGGATTTCAGTACGATCTTTTCTGCCGATACCCTGTTCACCTTCTCTGCTGAAGGTATCGAGGTTATCAAGGAAACTCGTCATCATGAAACCGGCGATTTGTATCGCGATGATACACCCTTGTAACTATCTTGTTTTTTAAACTTTTTGCCGCCTCAAGACATTATATAATGCGGTTTTTCACAACTTAAACATAAATTTTGATGACCGACAATAAAGTTCTCCCGATTACTGATGATGTCTCCTGGATTGGCGTGCTGGATCCGGGTCTGATCACCTTCGATATCGTCATGGAGACCCAATACGGTACGACCTATAACTCTTACTTCATCAATGCAGAGAAAAAGACGGTCGTTGAAACCACCAAGGTGAAGTTCTGGCCGACCTACCTCGAAAAAATCAAGCAGGTGGTCAATCCGGAGGAGATCGAGTACATCATCGTCGATCATACTGAACCCGACCATTCAGGCAACGTCCATAATCTGCTCTCTGTTGCTCCGAATGCAACCGTAGTCGGCAGTGGCAACGCCATCAAGTTCCTGCGTGACCAGACGGGACACGATTTCAAGCACATCGTTGTCAAGAATGGTGACACGCTTGACCTGGGCAACAAAACCATCCACTTCATCGGCGCTCCCAACCTGCACTGGCCCGACACGATCTACTCGTGGCTCGAAGAAGATCGCGTGCTCTTTACCTGTGACTCGTTCGGCTGCCATTACTGCAACGAGGCGATGTATGATGACTTGTGCGGCGACTTCGATGACTCGTTCAAGTACTATTTTGACGCAATTCTGAGACCGTTCAGCAAATACATGATTCAGGCTATCGAAAAAATCCGTCCGCTCGACATCAAGACAATCTGTCCTGGTCACGGTCCCATCCTGCGCTCGGACTGGAAAAAGTATGTCGATCTCTCGGAGCGCTACGCAAAAAACGCGATTGCAATGCCAAACGACAAGAGCATCCTCATCGCGTACGTTTCTGCCTATGAAAACACCTCCGTGCTTGCTCACAAGATTGCTGAAGGTCTGAAGATGGTGTGCGATTTCAACGTCGATGTGTGCGATATCGAAAACATGTCAACGGAGAAGCTCGAAGAGAAGATCGCTCACTCAATGGGCATCCTCATCGGCTCACCAACCATCAATCAGAACATCGTGCATCAGGTTTACAGCATCTTCGCTGTTCTAAATCCCTTGAGAGATCGTGGAAAACTGACGGCGGCATTCGGATCATATGGCTGGAGCGGTGAAGGAGTCAAGATTATCGAGAGCAATCTGGCAAACCTCAAATTGAAGGTTTTCGATCAGAATCTCAGAATCAAGTTCCAGCCGCATGAGCCGGAATTTGAACAGTGCAAAGCGTTCGGAAAAGCGTTTGCGGAAAGAATGATCGAGATGCATAACTTGACTTGCATTAAATAAGTTTGCCTTTTTATACCATAGGCTAAAACAAAAAAACACCTCGGAATACTATCATCATGAGATCAGTATTCCGAGATGTTCATTATTGAATGATTTATGTTAATGAAGTCAGAGATAACATCGTGCATTCCATTTACTTAAAAATAATCGAACGAACCATTTCATAGCCAACCGCCCTGTTCAAGCGTTGAGCAATATCTCTTTTCCTGAAATTGAGTTCCATTCTCCATGTAGGGCTTCGTACCTTCACATAAAGATAACCATCCTTCATTTTTTCAATCGACGTCACCTTAGCAATCGTTTCGCCAACAACGCTTTCCCAGACGTGAAGCGTCTTGTATTCATCATATGCTTCCATCATGCCGATTTTGCGGAAAACATCCCCCATAATCCCGCTTAAATCTCTCGGTGGTTTTGCCTTACTCATGACATCAAGCCCTGTATTTTCCGATTAAGCATCCAAATAATAATAAGTTATACCGTCACCTTCCTGTCTTTTAGTTGAGGTGATAATAACCTGTCCCTTGGTTGCAAGCGTTTCAACCATCGTGCTGGAAACAACATCATCGAGCTCACTGAACAGATCATCCAGCAGCGTAATCGGCATTTCTCCCGACATTTCATAAAGATATAATTGCAACGTCATTTTCATAGCAACAAGAAAAGCACGTTGTTGCCCCTGGGAAGCATATTTACGTATATCTCTACCATCAAGATAGAACTGCAAATCGTCACGATGCGGTCCTGCCAGCGTTTGTCTTCGTTGAATTTCCTGCTGTCTTAATGTTCTAAAACGCTCTTTGAATGCCTGATTTATCGTATCCTTTTCAAGCAAATAATCGTGATGAGCGAGAGAGCAGTGATATAAAATTGATGGTTCAACACCTTCAGGAATCCATCGATACGCAGCACCAAGCATAGCGATAAATCGATCCATGAACTGCTTTCTCGAAAGAACGATGTCTGTCGCTACAGCAACAAGTTGATCGGTCAGAATATCGAGAGCTGAATCGATAAAACGAGAGTCCTTACCCGATGACAGCAGAGCATTTCGTTGCTGCACAATCCTTCGATACAGCAATAAATCCGACAAGTACTTCCGATCATACTGGCAGATTGCCGTATCCATGAAGCGCCGCCTCTCCGCCGGAGCGCCGTTGATGATCACCATTTCACGCGGTGCAAAGGTCACACATGGAATCGCGCCAATGTG
Source organism: uncultured Chlorobaculum sp. (assembly GCA_965544465.1). Lineage (GTDB taxonomy): Bacteria > Bacteroidota > Chlorobiia > Chlorobiales > Chlorobiaceae > Chlorobaculum. The sequence continues at coordinate 47,505 of CBEUNJ010000002.1, read as the reverse complement.
GCTGGAAAAGGTCTGTAACTCCTGTTCATTAACCAGGATTCTCTTGTCCCGTTTCGGCGTCCAGGCAACCGAAACCGTCGTGGAAATTCCCTGATCATTCGTAAAGGAGGAGCGGATAGTGAACAGCTCCTCCCCAAATTTCAGATATTCTCGATCATTATTACCCCAAAAACCCTTCGTTAGAGCGCAATAATGGATTGCTTCGAGAATCGAGGTTTTACCCGAACCATTTCTACCGTAAATGTTGGTAACGGAGTGGCCCGGCTCGAATTCAAGAAGCGCGTGATTTCTGAAATTGGTGATGCTGATGGAGTCGAGTCGCAAGCCTCTCCTGTTTGCTCAATTGTTGATCCTGACCGGCATGACCAGAATGATCAGATCATCCTGGCCGGCTTCATGTGGCGGCTTAAACAAAACAGCAGTGGTCGGGTTGCTCATCTCGATTGAAACTTCATCGGTCTCAAGGTGCGACAATGCTGCTTCGACAAATTTCGCATTGAAACCGATGGTGATCTCCTCTCCGGAAAAGGTGCACGGCAGCTCTTCCTGCGCCGATTCTCCCTCGCTGGCATTTTCAGCCATCACCTTTATGAGTGATCCTTCGGCGCTGATCTTCAAGTCGCCGATGCTCGAAAAACGGCCGACTCTTTTGACTGAATCGTGAATCAAATCGCGATCAACCAGCAGTTTTTTCTCGTTCTCAACCGGAATGACCGCTTCGTAATTTGGATATGGTTCGACGATGAGAGCCGATTCAAGCTCGACGTTTTCCGATTTGAACTTCACGTTTCGGAACTCTTCATCGACGGTCATGCTGACCTCATCGTTTTGCAGCAGACGCTGAATGATGGAAAGCACCCTTGCCGGCACCACGATTTTCTGCTTTTCAGCAATTTCATTGGTGATTGGCTTGCGGCAACGCACCAGGCGGTGGCCGTCGGTCGAAACCGCCGTCACGATAGCACCTTCGAATTCGAACAATACGCCCATCATCGCTGGACGCATACCATCGACGCTACAAGCAAACAACGTTTTCTGGATGATGTCCTGCAATTCGGAAGGCTGAAGCCCAATGACAAGATCGAAATTCCGTTCCAGGCTTTCTGGTTTCGAGCCGAACGTGCAGGGCATGCGATATCGACCCTTGTCGGTAGCGATGTGCACCGTACCAAGTTCTCCGATCGATTGGCGCTCGATTTCAAACGTTACGTCGGTATCGTACATGCTGCGCAAAAAATCCTGCAACGTTCTCGCTCTGATAGCGACCGTGCCCTGGTCGCTTGATGCGACATCGCACTTCGCGGTAATCGACAGCTCTCCGTCCGTAGCGAACATCGTCAGTGTCCCGTGTTCAAGGGTCATGTTGATGTTATCAAACCGAGCATCAAGGGATTTTGTCGGCACAGCAAGAATCACTTTACTTACCGCATCTTGCAGCCGTTTGGTTGTCGTATTGAATTTCATCTTCTTACAACTCTTATTCTTTTCTTTTTAAATAAAATATTTGTTGTTGTTGTTAAGCGTGTGGAATTCTTGATTACTGATTGTCGACCCATATTATCTTGTTGCTAAACAATGCGTTACAGCTGTGTTTTAGGTACTACCGCATGTGGATAGTATGTGTATTTCTTGCGGGGCCTCGTGTTGGCGGTTTGTTGAGCTATTTTCACTCATCGCCATTGGTGTTGACAAGTGTCTTCTCATCAAGAATCCGCCAACAGGATATAAACAGGTTGTACACATATCCGCTCGTTACATCGACATGATTTCGATTCTCTTCTTCAGCTCTTCGATTTTTTTGCGCTCATCGTTCGATGAGGTGATTTTTTTCTCGATGGTGTTCAGAGCGTGGATGACCGTCGAGTGGTCGCGCCCGCCGAAGTGCAGTCCGATGGTTTTCAGCGACGAGCCGGTCATGTCCTTCGAGAGGTACATGGCGATCTGCCGTCCGACGGCGATCTCTTTTTTCTTCGATTTTCCTTTCAGGTCGTTGGGCGTGATCGAAAAGAAGGAGCAAACCGCTTTTTCGATGGTCTCAAGGGTGAGCTGCTTGGTGTTGTAGCGGATAATATCCTTGAGCGTCGATTTGGTGAATTGCAGGTCGATCTCCTGGTTGTCGAGCGAGCGGGCCGCCAGCAGTTTGACGATGCACCCTTCGAGTTCGCGGACGTTGTTCGTGACGTTGGTAGCAATGAATTCAATCACCGCCGGATCAAGCATAACGCCGCTTTGCTTGAGCTTGCTCTGGATGATCGCCTTGCGGGTTTCGTAATCGGGTGCCTGAATGTCGGTCGAAAGACCCCAGTTGAAGCGGGAAATGAGCCGGTCTTCGATGCCTTTGATTTCCTTGATCGGTCGGTCAGCAGAGAGAATGATCTGCTTGTTGGATTGATGCAGGGTGTTGAAGATGTGGAAGATCTCCTCCTGCGTTTTCTCCTTTCCGGCGAAGAACTGGATGTCGTCGATAATGAGCACGTCGATGTTCCGGTAGAACGACGAGAACTCTTGGATGTTGCCGTTCTGGATTGCATTGACGAAATCAATGGCGAATTTTTCGCTCGATACGTAGAGTACTGCGTCGCTGATGTTATGTTCGAGCACCGAATTGCCGATCGCTTGCATCATGTGGGTCTTGCCTAGCCCTACGCCGCCGTAGATGACCAGCGGGTTGAAGGCATTCTGGCTGGGATTCTGGGCGATCGATTTGGCGGCTGCGAATGCAAGAGAGTTGCAATCGCCTCTGATGAGCGTGGAAAAGGTGTATTTTGGATTGAGATTACTCTCGAATTTGCTCCGGTTCCGTTCGAAGCGCTCAAGTTCCACGGAGACTGGTTCCTCGGCGCGCTTGGGTTTGCTGGCCGGTTCCGCTGGCGCGGGGGCGTTCTGGTGAGGCAGTTCGATGGTGACGGGCTGACCCTGCGACTTGTCCATCACAATCGAGTACATCAGCTTCGCTTCCGGCCCGATCACCTGCCGCAGCGCCTGCTTGACGTGCATGGAGTAGTTTTCCTCAATCCATTCATAGAAAAACTGGCTCGGCACCTCAATGGTCAGCTCGCTTCCCGAGAAGGAGAGCGGGCGGATCGGCAGAAACCAGGTCTTGAAAGCAAGGCTGTTGATGTTCTCCTGGATCAGTTCGAGACAGGCGTTCCAGACTTTTTCGGCAAATGAACCGCTTTGGGAGGGGGTTGCGTGAAGGTTACCGGTCGGGGCTTGCTGCGTCAGTTCGGGCATGAGATTCGTTCGGGAGAGGCGTTTTCAGGAGATTCATCCACATTTTCTGTTCATAAGTTACAGTTTTCAGTGGATAAAAAACAATTTGGGTTTCGAAATCGAGGCGAAGATCGGGGAGTTGTATGCCCAATCTTGTCAACACACTAACTTATTTTCAATTATAGCTTTATCCCGTTTTCTATAAAAAGTTGTCCACATGTGTGGATGGATTGGGTGTTTGGGTTTTGCGAGGGTTTTCGGGTTTGATATTTTTTTATCAACAAGTTATCCACAGTGTGGATGGATTGCTTTTTCGAGGGTGTGGATGGTTGATTCATCGGCATCATTTCTTGCGAATCACCAGTTAAAATGATAAATTGATTATCCTGTTATTTTAATCAATCATTTGAGAGGAGTTTTGAAGGTATGAAAATGACATTTCAGCCGAGCAACAGGAAGAGAAGGAACAAGCACGGGTTCAGACAGAGAATGGCGACCAAGAACGGCCGCAGGGTTCTTTCGGCAAGAAGGGCTAAAGGCCGTCACTCGCTGTCGGTCAGCAGCTCAATGAGCGCTTCGAAGCGTTAATCGCAGGTCCGGAGTGGAGCCATCGTTCCGTTTCCGGACCTTACCGCTTGCAATGCCGGAATGCCTTCGGAACAGCGCGCCCATGCCCTGCCGAGACGTGAAATTCTCCGTGGCAAATCCACGATTTCACCTCTGTTCAACGAGGGCAGCCGTCTGAAGGGCGGCCCTCTCCTGATGCTTTATACCTGTTCTCGGCAAAGTGAACGCACCGGCCGCACGCCCGTCAGGGTGCTGTTCACGGTCGGCAAGAAGCTTGTGCCGAGAGCTGTTGACCGGAACCGGATCAAGCGCTTGATGCGAGAGGCGTACCGGCTTGAAAAAAGCGCACTGTCCGGGTTGACCCTATCTGAAGCGGACGGCGAACCCACCCAGTTGCGTCTGGCGCTGTTGTACCGGGGACGAGCCGATACCATTCCGTCACTTGAGGGGTTCCGGATCGAAATCCGCAGGATGCTGAATACCATGGTTTCAAAAAGGCTGGCTCAACCACGCAGTGGCGGCCGGATCGAGCACAATGGATGAAGAACGGACACACTTGACAAAGAGAAGTCTTCGCGCTGTTGGCCGCGCCGTCAATGCCGTGCCGATTCTCCTGATACGATTTTATCAGACCTTCATATCCCCCTTGCTGGGTCCGTCCTGCCGATTCCAGCCCACCTGTTCTCATTACGCCATCGAGGCGTTCCGTCAGCACAATTTTTTTTACGCCTCCTGGCTGACCGTCTGGAGGGTGTTGCGTTGCAATCCTTTTTCAAAAGGCGGCTATGACCCTGTTCCGCCTGGAACCGGCAAATCCCCAGGTAATTCAAAAGACTCGAAGTAATGGATAGAAATTCGGTGATAGGGTTTTCCTTGATTGCTGTGATCATGATTGTGTGGTTGCAGTTCATGAAACCCGAACAGAAAGCGAAGCTTGATACGGCGCAGCCAGCGCGAGAGATGGTGCACAAGGATTCCACCGCGAGCGCCCCTCCGCCGGTCGCTCCCGAAAACCCTGCCGAAACCCTGGGCTCGTTTGCAAAGGCTTCCACCGGTACCGAAAAGATCATCACCATCGACAACGACTTGTTCACGGCGAAGCTCTCCTCCAAAGGCGCGACGCTCAAGTCCATGGTGCTCAAGAAGCATCTGGATGTGAATGGCAAGCCGTTCGACCTGATTTCTGACAAGGCTAAGGGCGCACTCTCCATGCTCTTTCTGAGCAACGACGGCAAACGCATCGATACCCGCGATCTCTATTTCCGCAGCCTCAGCACGAAAACATCGGAGACGGTGACCGACAAACAGAAACTGTCGGTCAGCTTTGTGCTCAATGTCGATGCCAGTCGTAGCATTGAAGTGACCTACACCTTCAGCGGCGACAGTTACGTCATCGATTACGATCTTAACCTGAAGGGATTCGGCTCGACCCTTGCGGGCAACGAGTATCAGCTCGACTGGGATGGCGGTCTGGTCTATTCCGAAAAGGACACGGCGGACGAGTCGCACAACGCGGTTTCGAGCGCCTATCTCGGCGGCGGTCTGCTCAAGCTCGACGCGAAGGATTCCAAGAAGCGCTATCAGGAAGAGGAGTCCGGCAAGGCCGAGTGGGTGGCCGTCCGGAACAAGTACTTCGTCGCGGCGCTTATTCCCCAGCGCGAGACCGAGGGGGTCTTCCTCGAAGGCACCAAAGCCAAAAAGAACGGCAGCGATTTCGAGAACTATACGGCTGCCCTGAAGATGATGATTCCGTTGGGCCGCCAGACCGTGTCGGATCACTACCGCCTCTACGTCGGGCCGCTCGACTATAACACCGTGCGCTCGCTGCACGTGGGACTTGAAAAGATCATGGACTTCGGCTGGGAATGGCTGACCAGGCCGTTCGCCGCATACCTCATTCTGCCGATCTTCAACTGGATGAACAAGTATGTGACCAACTACGGTCTCATCATCATTATTTTCGCCTTCCTCATCAAGCTGGTCACTTGGCCGCTTTCGATCGCTTCGACCAAGTCGATGAAGAAGATGTCGGCTCTTCAGCCGCTGATGAAGGAAATTCAGGAGAAATACAAGGACAATCCCGCCAAGCTGCAAAGCGAGCTCGGGCGCATCTACAAGGAAGCTGGCGTCAACCCGCTCGGCGGCTGCTTGCCGACGGTCATCCAGATGCCGCTCCTGTTCGCCATGTTCTACGTGTTTCGTTCGTCGATCCAGCTTCGCCAGCACGGCTTCCTCTGGGTCAGGGATCTCTCCGTGCCGGACTCGATCTACAACTTCGGCTTCAAGCTGCCGCTGTACGGCGACCATATCGCTATCATGCCGATTCTGATGGCCGTGACTGTGTTCTTCCAGCAGAAGATTACGCCGAGCACGCAGAGTAATGACCAGATGAAGATCATGATGTGGATGTTCCCGGCCATGATGCTGCTGTTCTTCAACAACATGCCGTCCGGCTTGGCGCTGTACTATTTGATGTTCAACGTCTTCAGCGTTGCTCAGCAGGCCTACATCAACGCGACGATCTCCGACGAGGAGAAGGCGATCGCGGCCATGCAGGTGTCGAGTTCGACCAAACCGTCGAAGGGTCCGAAGAAGGGAGGCAAGAAAAAGTAACCGGCAATGGTTGGTCTCGAACAGGTGGATGCGCGGCTTTTCCAGCTCCTGAATCACAGCCTGGCGCACCCGGCGCTGGACGACCTGATGCTGTTTCTGACCAAGCCGAAGCTTTCCGGCCACATTCTCTGGCTGACGGCGCTCTTTGTCGCGCTCAGGAGAGGGCGGGACGGTCTCTGGATCGTGCTTCTTCTCCTGCTGTCGGTCGGCATGGCCGACTACATCGCTTCTGGCATGTTCAAGCCCTTGTTCCATCGCGTGCGTCCCTGTTTCGTCCTCGACGGCGTGCGCCTGCTGATCGACCAGTCCCACTCATTCTCGTTCGCCTCCTCCCACGCGGCTAACTCGACGGCTATCGCAACGCTCATCTGGATGTTCTTCTGGCGCGATGAACTGATCGACAAGCTTTTTGCCGTGACGATGATCGTGTACGCCGTGATGGTCTCTTTTTCTCGCATATATGTCGGCGTGCACTATCCGGGTGACGTACTGGGCGGCATTGTGATTGGGCTCATGAGCGCGTCGCTGATCTACACGGCATTCGCCTGGATCATCAAGAATGTGGTACACCGGCGGGCGATGCAGAAGGGAGGCGCGGAATGAATCGCTGGGGAGTCGATCTCGGCGGCACCAAGATCGAGGGGGTGATTCTCGATGAGTCGCTTCAACCGCTGATCCGCCACCGCATCCCGACCGGGCAGGAGCGGGGGTACGGCCACATTCTCATGCAGATCAAAAGCCTCGTCGAGACGATGGCTGAAAAGTCGGGACTCGACCTGCCGGAGCGGATCGGCATCGGCACGCCCGGACGCGCCGACGGCGCCGACGGCGTCATCAGCAACTCGAATACCGCCTGCTTGAACGGACTGCCGCTCTTGCGCGATTTGCAGGAGGTGCTCCGGATGGAGGTGGTGATCGACAACGACGCCAACTGCTTCGCGCTGGCTGAATCGATGCTCGGCGCGGGGCGCGACGAGATGAGCCGGCCCGGAGTGACCGCCTTCGGCATCATCCTCGGCACCGGCGTTGGCGGCGGCATCGTCCGCGATGGCCGGATAGTGCGCGGCGCGCACGGCATTGCCGGAGAGTGGGGGCACAATCCGGTGCCGGGCGAGCAGGCCAGCTGCTACTGCGGACGGCGCGGCTGCGTCGAGACGGTCATCTCCGGCCCGGCGCTCGAACGCTACTACGCACGTCTCAGCAGGCGAAAGGCGTCGCTGAAACAGATCGTCGCCTCGACGGGTCGCGACGGGTTTGCACGCCAGACCATCGACCGGCTGGTCGCAACATTCGGCGTGTCGCTGGCGGCGGTCATCAACATTCTTGACCCCGATCTCGTCATCATCGGCGGCGGTGTGGGCAACATCCGCCAGCTCTACACTCCGGAAGCGCGGGAGGCAATTGCCAACAACGTCTTCAACCATTCATTCGACATTCCACTCCTGCCGCCCCTGCTTGGCGACAGCGCGGGGGTCTTCGGCGCTGCGTTGCTCGCGGGGCCGCCCTTGCGTTCACGATAATCGTATCAACGCACACACCATTGGAACAACAGGAAATCTGCTATAGAAAAGGTGACCTCATCGAACTGTACATCACCGACCACGCTGAGCGCGACAAGTGTTTCGGCAAAACCGCCGAGGGGATGGGCGTGATGGTCTCCGGCATTCTCGCGCCCGGCGACCGCGTTTCGGCGCAGATCTACAAGGTCAAACAGCGCTACCTCGAAGCGCGGGCTGTCGAAGTGCTGGAACCTTCGCCGGATCGCGTCGAACCGGTCTGCCCGGTCTTTGGTTCCTGCGGCGGCTGCAAGTGGATGCACGTTAGCTACGAGGCGCAGCTTCGCTACAAGCACAAAAAGGTGACGGACTCGTTGGAGCATATCGGCGGTTTCGAGAACCCTGACGTGCTGCCGGTGCTCGCCGCGCCCGATGCGTTGCACTATCGCAACAAGGTGGAGTTCTCCTGCTCCAACATGCGCTACCTGCTTCAGTCAGAGATCGATAGCGACGAACTGACCAAGCCCAAAACCTTCGCCCTCGGCTTCCACGCGCCGGGCAACTTCGAGAAGGTGCTTGACCTCGACACCTGCTACCTCGCCAAGGCGTGCATGAACCGGGTGTTGAACGTCGTGCGCGACTTTGCGCTCGAACGTGGCCTCGCTCCCTACGCCGCCAAGGCACACGAAGGTTACCTGCGCAACCTCATGCTCCGCTATAGTGAACGGTATGAGCAGCTCATGGTCAATATCGTCACCTCGTGGCACGACGCGAATCTCATGCAGGCGCTGAAGGAGCGACTCGAAGCAGCCATGCCGGAGCAGCAGATGACCCTGCTCAACAACGTCACCACGCGCAAAAATACGGTTGCCACCGGCGAGCAGGAGTACGTCATCAGCGGCGAGGGATTTGTGACCGAACGGCTCGGCGACCTTGACTTCCGGATTTCAGCCAACTCCTTCTTCCAGACCAACACCCGCCAGGCCGAAACGCTCTACGGCCAGATCATCGCCGTCGGCGGCATCACGCCGGAGGACACGGTTTACGACCTCTACTGCGGCACCGGCACCATCACGCTCTACCTCGCCCGCCACTGCAAGCAGGCAGTCGGCATCGAGGTGGTCGAAAGTGCCGTCAAGGATGCCAAGATGAACGCCGAGCTCAACGGCCTGGCGAACACCGTCTTCTTCCAGGCTGACCTCAAAAACTTTCACGCCATGCAGGAAGCGCTCGCTCCCTACGAAAAGCCGCGCATCATCGTCACCGACCCTCCGCGTGCCGGCATGCACCCTAAAGCGCTCGACACCATGCTCAAGCTCCAGCCGGATCGCATTGTTTACGTCAGCTGCAACCCCGACAACCTCGCCCGCGACGGCAAAGAGATCGCCGCTCAAGGCTATCGCATGAGTTCGGCCCAACCGGTTGACATGTTCCCTCAGACCAATCATATCGAGACGGTGGCGTGTTTTGAGCGGGTAGGATAGGTTTTCTTTTTAGAGGTGCCCCATTGTCACTCCTTTCGTTGGGCTGTGAGTTGTTGGGTCCGCCGGTCGATTGTTGCATGGGTTTGGCGGCAGAGGAGAGGTGGACAAAGTGGACGGGTAAGAGCAATGGAGGGTGAGTGAGAGTGTGTTGATCACCCGGTCATTTCTCCATAATTTTATCCATTATCAACTGCCTTTTCTTTCACCTCTTCGTAGTCTGCATCGACCACTCTGGGCACTGGTTCGTTCTCGGTGGTTTCGTCGCTTTTCTCCCATTCGAGGAAGGCGTTGAGGTCGTGGTTGATCGAGGCGAGCACGGCGGTGAAGACGGCGGCGTCGTCGATAAAGCCGATTAGCGGCAGGAAGTCAGCCACCATGTCGAAGGGGTTGACGAAATAGACAATGGCTGTGACGGCAAGGATGAGCGTCTGCCACGGCACGATGCGGTACTCGCGGTTGAGGTAGGCGCGCACGAGCCTGACCAGCGCTTGGAACTTGTCGGTCAGCTCGTTGAGGGGGGCTGATGAGCCCGATTTCGAGGTCAGCATCTGCAAGGCCGACTCAATCATTCCCTTGAGCTTTTCAGGGTCGTTTATGGTCTCTTCGGCCTTTTGGCGGGCGCGCTCGAAAAAGCGGTTCTCTTTTTTCTGTTTCATCGTCTGCTCATGCCGATTCATCAGGTATCTGCTGTCGGCGGCTCAGCGTTTGCCTGCGTTGAGAAGCTTGCGTTTTTCTTCCGCCGTCAGGGAGTCGTAGCCTCGGCTTGAAATCTTGTCGAGAATCCGGTCAATCTCCGCCTCGGAGACCTCTTCGTCCTTGCGTCCCGATTTCCAGAGCGTCGGCCCTTTCTGTTTTTTCGGGAAGGAGACTTTGGGCATCAACCGTTTTAGCGTCCACTCGTTGCGGCGGATCATGATGTAGATGAAGCCGACGAGCATACCGCCGAGGTGCGCGAAATGGGCGATTTCACTGCCGCTGCCCATCGCCCGGTTGCCGAAGCCCGACATGAACTCGATCAGCGCATAACCGGCCACGAAATATTTGGTCTTGATTGGCAGCAGGAAGTACAGGTAGATGTAGCGGTCGGGAAACGTCATCGCGAAGGCGAGCAGCACGCCGAAGATCGCGCCCGATGCGCCGATGGTGGGATAGGGCGAGCCTATCGTGGCCAGAAGATTGACGAACGCCGCGCCGATGCCGCAGATGAAGTAGTAGGTGACGAAGGTCTTCGTGCCCCAGTAGTTCTCGATTTCGATGCCGAACATCCAGAGGGCGAACATGTTGAAGAAGATATGCGCGAAGCCGCCGTGCAGGAACAGGTAGGTCACCGGCTGCCAGATGTGGAACGAGTAGCCCTGAAGATTGTGCGAGCCGATTGGCCAGAGCGCGCCGAGGATGGTGAGCAGCGGGCCGATTTGAGATTGCTGGAACAGGAATACTGCCACATTGGCGATGATAAGCGTCTTGATGGCTGGCGGCATTACCTGAAAGCTGCCAGGCATGTATGGCTGGTCGTATCGGGTCATTTGGCAGTAATTGCAATAAGGGCGCCTCTGCACAGCATTGGTTCCGATAGCGTGCGGGATCATGCCGTTGTTCAGAGTCGCCCGTGATTAGTTCATAGGGTTCGGAACGCTGCTCCGTGAATCAATGCCCCGCAGGGGTTAATCGTTCAGCGCCGCGATACCGGGGAGTTCCTTGCCTTCGAGGAATTCGAGGCTCGCTCCTCCGCCGGTCGAGACGTGCGTCACCTTGTCGGAAAGGCCCGCCTTGGCGATGGCCGCTGCCGAGTCTCCGCCGCCGATGATCGTGACTGCGCCTTTGGCTGTGGCGTCTGCTAGCGCCTGGGCGACAGCGAAAGTGCCCTTGGCGAACTGGTCGATCTCGAACACGCCCATCGGGCCGTTCCAGAGCACGGTCTTCGCGCCGAGAATTTCGTTGGCGTAGGTTTCGATGGTTGCCGGGCCGATGTCAAGGCCGCTCATGCCATCCGTAATCGCCGTCACCGGCTCCACGCGCGAGGCGGCATCCGCCGAAATTTCAGCGGCCACGACCACATCTTCGGGAAGCAGCAGTCGCACGCCTTTCTCCTTGGCTTTCGCGAGCAGGGAGACGGCTAGCTCCAGCTTGTTGTCCTCAACCAGTGAGTTGCCGACAGCGAGTCCCTGCGCCTTGAAGAAGGTGAAGACCATCGCGCCGCCAACCAGTACGGTATCGACTTTGTCGAACAGGTTTTCGAGCACGTCGATCTTGCCGGAGATTTTTGCGCCGCCAAGAATGGCCAAGAACGGCCGTTCGGCGTTATTGAGCGCTGTGCCGAGGTAGCGCAGCTCCTTTTCGATGAGATAGCCGGCCACCGCAGTCTGCACGTAGTGGGTAATGCCCTCCGTCGAGGCGTGGGCGCGGTGGGCGGTGCCGAATGCGTCGTTTATGTAGATTTCGCCCATCGAGGCCAGCTCCTTGGCGAAGTCGGCGTCGTTTTCCTCCTCTTCCGGGTGGAAGCGGAGATTCTCAAGCATCATCACCTCGCCATCCTGCATGGCCAGCACCTGCTGCATCACCTTGTTGCCGATGCAATCGCTGGCCATCGTCACCGGCATACCGAGCAGTTCGGAAAGCCTTTTGGCTGCCGGAGCGAGGGAGAATGCAGGATTGACCTTACCTTTGGGTCTGCCGAGGTGCGACATCAGAATCAGCCGTCCCCCATCCTCGATAACTTTCTGGATTGAGGGCAGCGCTCCGACGATTCGTTTGTCGTCGGTGATGTTCCCGTCCTGATCGAGTGGAACGTTAAAATCAACACGCATCAAGACACGTTTTCCTTGTAACGATATGTCAGACAACGTCTTTTTCTGCATTTCCCTTTGCTGTTGGTTGGTGAAGAGTGATAAGCCTGAAATAAGTGGTAATCGCTGAATATACATAATCTCCGGTATCTGCGGCATACCGGTTGTCGGTCAGTGCTGTTCGGCTTCCTGCTGCCGGCTGAGCTGGTCGCGCACGCGGCGGTAGTGCTGGACGTTGCGGTCGTGCTCGGCTAGCGAAGAGGCAAAGGCGTGGCCGCCTCGGCCCGTGGCTACGAAGTAGAGATAGGTGGTTTTGGCCGGGTTCAGCACGGCGCGGATCGAGGCCGGGCCGGGATTGCAGATCGGGCCGGGCGGCAGACCGGCGTGCCGGTAGGTGTTGTATGGCGAATCGATTTGGAGATCGTCGTAACTCAGCCGCCGCGCCTGCCCGGCAATGGCGTACTGCACGGTCGGGTCGGCTTGCAGGAGCATGTGCTTGTTTAGCCGGTTCAGATAGACGCTGGCGATGATCGGCTTTTCGTCGTCGAGCGGCGTCTCGGCCTCGACGATAGAGGCCAGCGTCAAGAGGCGGGTTTCGTCAAGACCGGCTTGCGCGGTTTTCTGCTTCAGGCTGTCGGAGTAAAACGCCCGGAACTGGCCGGCCAGAAAGGTGATGACCTCGTCCGGCGTGCTGGCCCACGGGAAGTTGTAGGTGCCGGGAAAGAGGTAGCCTTCGGTGCTGCGGCCCTTGATACCGAGCGATCGGAGCAGGCGCGGGTCGCGTGTGGCGTCCATGAAGGCGGTCGAATCGATGTCGAGCCCTCCGGCGATGATCGAGGCGATCCGGGTCTGTTCGACACCGTTAGGAATCATTAGCCGCACTTCGTCCTGCGGGCGCGAGTGAAGGTAGTCGAGCAGCGCGATGGTGGAGAGGTTCCGGCGGGGCACGGTGTAGCGGCCCGGCTTGATGTTGTGCAGCGTGGGGTTCAGCGCTCCGGCGATCATGAGCGGCCAGCGGAAGCGGATAAGGTGAGCCTCATGCAGTGACTCGATGATGCGCCGGAAGCTTTCGCCGCGATGCACCACGATTTTGCCGCTGCCATCTTGCCGCACGGCGTTTATTCCCGGAGCCAGGACAAACAGCGCGACGGCGATAGCCAGAGCGGCGAGCGCCGACGTGATGAAGGTGGGGCGTAGAAACTTGGTGCGGCGGGACATGAGTGCGGAGGTGTCGTCTTAGCGTGCGGAACTGTTCTGCGGAGCCTCTTTACACTCCTGCTGGAACAGGCGTGATTCGTTGAGGATGGTGTGGTAGATCCGTTCGAGCGCCTGGCTCATCAGGGGGGAAGCAGCCTGCTTGAGCACGTTGGCGAGCACCTCTTGTTCGCGTTCGGGCTGAAGCACGGTTTCGCCCATCCGCGATTTGACGGCGATGATGTTGCCAGCGAATTGCAGGCGCTGGCAGAGCAGGTCGGCCACCTGGCGGTCGATTTCATCGATTTTTCCTCTCCACTCTTCAAGCTCTCGCCAGTGATCGTTGTTCATTGCACTGCTTTCGGACATGATTCGTTCGTCTCGTTCGTCGGTTAAGGGGATGCGTAAAACAGTCTGAATTCTCAAGAGCCCCTCAAAACAGTTGTTCCGCGAGCTGATCGCTGCGTTGCATCCGCTTTGCCGGGACTCCGGATTCTGCGCTTGGGTCAGCCAACGCGGTAGCCGGGCGCAAACAACCAAGGTGCGTTTAAGTATAATAAATTGTCAACAGAAATGGTTGCGGTTTGTGCGCTTCATTTCTTCCTTTCGAACAACTGTAGCCAGTAATCCACCTCTTTGTCGGACAGCGGAGCCGCACCCGCGCTTTTGCCGCTTGCTTTGCGCGACGAGCCGCTCTGGCTATCGGCGGTGAGGCCCATTGCCGCAAGCTCTTCGATAAACGCCTCGGAGTCGATGCAGCGCGCGCCCCAAGCCGTGGCGTGCCGCTGGATTTCGCGATCGGAAGTGACCACCAGCATCATGCCGGGGCGGGGCTCCAGGGAGCGGACATGGTCGATGATCCAGCTATCCGCGGATTTGAACGTGCCGCTGTAGGTGACGTCGATGCCAGCCCGCGACGAATGGGGTCTCGGGCCGCTGCCGCCGTCATAGACCACAGTGACGTGGCGGCGGCTTTTCTGCCGGTACCGGGTGAGCATCGCTTCGAGCCGTTTGCGCATGGCGTCCATCGGTTCGCCCGCCTTCACCTTGCAGAGCTTGTGAATCAGGTTGTAGCCGTCGATGACAGTTTCGCGGTAGTTTGCGAACATAGCTGGCTGCTGCTTTTTTACTTTCTTTGGGGCCTCAAGACTTGAGTGTACTATTTTTTTTGAACTTTCGATTGCCTACCTTTAGTGTGGGGGGAAGTGGGAAAAAGTGGGGGATGTATGCCCGGATTCATCGGCAGAGAACAGCACATCGTTGACGACAAGGGGCGGCTTCTGATTCCGGCCCGGTTTCGTCGAAAATTCCTTCGCCAGAAGGATGAGCCCGCCGCGGATACAACGAAGCGCGAAGAGCTGCTCTATGTATTCAAGGCCGATGACGGTTCGCTCGAACTGTACGAACCGGAAATCTGGAACGCAAAGGAGCAGCAATTGCTCAAACTTTCCGACTTTAACCCCGAAGAGCGTTTGCTGACCACCATGATCTATGCCCGCCTTGACCAGCTTGAGCTTGACCGCTCCGGCAGAATCGCACTGTCCCGCGAGATGCTCGACCATGCCGGCATCGAGCGTGAGGCGGTGGTCGTCGGCGCGAACGCGAAGATGATTGTCTGGAATCCGCTCCGGCTTGCGCGTCTTCTGGAGGATAATGCAAGCAGTTTCGCGCGTCTTGCCAACCGTTACGTTTGAGTTGATGAACTATCAGGGTTACCATGAGCCGGTTCTTGCTGACGCGACCACTTCGTTGCTTGTCACGCGCCCAGGCGTCTATATCGACGGCACGCTTGGCGGCGGCGGTCATTCGCTGAAGCTGCTCAGGCTTCTTGATGGGCTTGGCGGCGAGTCGCTTCTTGTTGGCATCGATCAGGACAGTCACGCGCTCGAAGCCGCCGCGCAGAAGCTCCGGGAGTTCGGCGGCAAGGCGGTGTTGCTCCGCGGCAACTTCAGCATGGTGCGCGAACTGCTCTCGCCTCTCATGCGCGGGCCGGGCGAAGGCAAGGCGGTGATGGGGCTTTTGCTCGACCTTGGTGTTTCATCGTTTCAGATCGACACGCCCGTCCGCGGATTCAGTTATCTCCGGAACGGCCCGCTCGATATGAGGATGGATCCGGACGGCCCGCTGACGGCTGCTGACATTGTTAACGATTACGAGGAGCAGGCGTTGTCGCGATTGTTCTTCAGGTACGGCGAGGAACCGCACGGCGGCAGGATCGCTCGCGCCGTGGTGAGCGCCAGGCAGGTCGAGCCCATTACGACCACCGGAGCGCTTGCCGAGGTGGTTCGCCGGGCTTGCCCGCGAAAGGACGCCCAGATCAAAACCCTTTCGCGGATTTACCAGGCGCTGCGCATCGAGGTCAACGACGAGCTTGGCGTGCTGGAGCAGGCGCTCGAAGACGGTTTTTCTGTGCTCTCCTCCGGCGGACGGTTCGCGGTCATCAGCTACCATTCGCTCGAAGACCGGATCGTCAAACGCTTTTTCAGCGCCCGCTGCACTGCGGACTGGGGGCCGAAAGGGCTTCCGCTGCGCGAGCCGCTCAAACCTGCCGAAGCGGAGCTGGTGACCAGAAAGCCTGTGCAGGCCGGAGAGGATGAAGTTCGCCGTAATCCGAGAGCGCGAAGCGCGCGTCTCAGAGTTATTCAAAAACTGTAAAGCTGACAAGGAGGTGTCCCCTGGGCGTATTGAAGCGTGTCGGAAGCTCGTTTACCGGCCTTGCGGGCAAAGCCAAAGAGTTGTTTGGCGCAAACAATGATAACGGCCTGGGCAGTTACGAGCTTGCCGGGGTCGATGTGCTCCGTGAACGGCCGCCGTTCAGCGGCTACAAGTCCGAACCGTTCCGGCAGGCCTCCCCGAGACTTTCGCCGTCGGCATTCGATCTTGGCGCGATCCTGCGTCTGAGGAGCTTTCTGTATCTTGTAGCGGCAACGGGGGTCTTTCTGTTCCAGATCAGCAGCACGCTGGCTATCAACGATCTGGCCCTGCGCAACGAGCGGCTGCGTGAGCAATTGCGCATCAGCACCAGCATCACCACCGCGCAGAAGCTGGAGATCCGCCAGTTGCAGAGCATCCGGAACATCACCGGACAGGCCCGGCAGCTCGGCCTTGACGCCTCCCCCGTGCCACCGGTAGAACTCAAGCCTTGAAGAGCACTTTGGAAGCGAAGATTGCATGAACGAAGAGCACGAGACACAACAGAATGGAGGTGCTTCCGGTAGCCGGGAGTTCGGCCTGCGTCTGGGCATCGTCGGGGTGTTCATGCTCGTGTTCTTCACGGCGATTGTGCTGCAACTGCTTAGAATCCAAGTGCTCGATGTCGATAAATACCGTGAAAAGGCGAGTCGTCAATATGTGCGGAACATCGATGAGGCTGGTCGTCGGGGACGCATTCTGGATCGGCATGGCCGTCCGCTTGCCGAAAGCGTCGAGACCATCTCCTTTTCCGCCGATCCCACCCATGTGAAAGATCGCTGGCGGGTCGCCACGCTTTTTTCGAACCATTTCGGTAAGAGCAGGCAGTACTATCTCCGAAAACTGAAAAGCCGCCGCCGTCGCTTTGTCTGGCTTGAGCGCAACGTGCCGGTGAGGAGGGCTGCCGGGCTGATGAGCGCCAGGCTGAAGGGAGTCGATTTCAGGCGCGAGCAGCAGCGCCACTACCTGAACGTCGCCGCTCAGCTCATCGGCTTGACCGACCGCGACAATCTTGGCGTCAGCGGTCTGGAGAAGAGCTTTGAAAAGCAGCTTCGCGGCGGCAAGGGCTCCCGAATTTTCTACCGTTCAGCCGTCGGAGAGCTCTATCCCGCGCCTGATGTCGATCAGGCTCCGCCAGCCGCCGGCGATGACGTTGAGCTGACCATCGACGCCGACGTACAGGCCATTGTCGAGGATGAACTCATGCGCGCGGTCAATGAGCAGAATGCCAGCGCGGCGATGGGCATCGTGATGGATGTGAAGAGCGGAGAGATTCTGGCCATGGCCAATTATCCAACCTTCGACATGAACAGCCGTCAAGGCGTTACTTTCGCCAAGATGCGCAACCGAGCGATTACCGATATGTTCGAGCCTGGCTCGACCTTCAAGATCGTCATGGCCTCCGGCGCGACCGAGGTGCTTCACTGGAACGCTTCGCATCTGGTGGATGGGCATGGTGGCACGCTGATGATCCACGGCAAACCGGTCAGGGATCACGAGGCGTTCGGGACCATTTCCTTTCAGACAGCGATTACCGAATCGAGCAATGTCGTGGCGGCGAGCACCGCCATGAAGCTGGGGGCGGCGAACTTCTACCACTACGCCCGCGCGCTTGGCTTCGGACAGAAAACCGGCGTCGGCCTCATCGGCGAGTCGGGCGGGCTGCTCAAGCCGGTCGCTGACTGGGGCAAGCTGACCCTGCCGTGGATGGGTTACGGCTATGAAGTGATGGCCACGCCGCTGCAAATTCTCCAAGCCTACGCGACGCTGGCCAACGGTGGCGCGCGGATGCGTCCCTTCGTCGTGCGCCGAGTTATCGATCCCGACGGCGAGATCGTCATGGAGAACGAGCCGAAAAAGGTGGTGCAGGCCCTGAAGCCCGAAACGGCGCGGTACATGATCAGGCAGTATTTCCGGAAGGTGGTTGAGGAGGGCACCGGAAAGAATGCGGCTATTGAGGGCGTCGCCGTGGCTGGCAAGACTGGAACGGCGCAGAAATTCTATAACGGGAGCTATCATGGCTGGCGCCATTACGTCGCGACATTTGTCGGTTTTTTCCCGGCTGAACATCCTCAATATGCGGCGATTATTGTTGTCGATGAGCCGAAGACGGCATATTATGCGTCCGCCGTGGCCGCACCGGTTTTCGCGCGGGTTTGTGGCCGGGCGCTGGCCTGTTCGCCCGAAATGCAGCGTCGCCTCGAACTGAAGTCGCCGGAGCGGAGGCGGCTCAACAGCATTACGACGGTTGTGGTGCCCGAGCTGGAAGGACTCAGCAGGAAAGAGGCGTCGAAGCTGCTTGATTGGTGCGCTCTTTCGATGGAGCGCACCGGCGACGATGACGGCTTCGTTACCTCGCAGAGCGTGGCTCCCGGCACGAAAGTTGGCAAGGAGTCGAAGGTGACGGTCCATCTTGAGAGGAAAAAACAGAACAAGCGATGAATGGCATAGAGAATGGAGGCGTTGGCGCGAGGCTTGGCGAGCTCGTAGCCGCTCTTGGCGGTCTGTGCGAGCGCCGGGGCGCGTGCGAGCCTGACCGGCTGGTGAGCGGCGTGAGCAGCGATTCGCGGCAGATTGGCTGCAGCTCCATCTTCGTGGCCGTGCGCGGCTTCAGTACCGACGGACACCTGCATATCGAGAGCGCCATCAAGGCCGGAGCGGCAGCGGTGGTTTGCGAGTCCCTGCCCGCTGAACTGCGTGACAACGTCTGCTACCTTCGCGTCACCGAAAGCCGCAAGGCGCTGGCCGAGCTGTCGAGAATCTTCTATGGCAACGCCTCGGAGCAGCTCATGCTCATTGGCGTGACCGGAACGAACGGCAAGACCACCACGGCGCGGCTCATCACCTCGATGCTCAACGCCTCGGGAGTCGCCGCCGGGTACATCGGCACGGGGCTGTGCCGCATTGGCGACCGCGACATTCCGCTCGAACGCACCACTCCCGAGTCGAACGACCTGCACGCTCTGTTCCGGCAGATGGTCGATGCAGGATGCCGCGCGGCGGTGATGGAGGTCTCCTCACATGCGCTTGTGCTCGACCGCGTGCACGGGCTCTTCTTCCGGGCCGCCGTGTTCACCAACCTCACGCCCGAGCACCTCGATTTCCACGAAACGATGGAGAGGTACGCAGCAGCCAAGCGGCTGCTTTTCGAGCGGCTGACGCCTGACGGCTTCGGCGTCGTCAACGCGAACGATCCGCAGGCGGCGTTCATGGCCGACGGACTTCCGGCAGAGCGCCGCGTTTGTTGCTCGCTCGCCGATGCTTCATCGCTTTGCGATTCAGAGCGTCGCTTCCGCGCCGTTCTCACCGCTTCGATGCTCGAAGGTTCGATGGCTGATGTTATCTTCGGCGATCAGTCGGCCAGCATGCACGTGCCACTTCCGGGCGAGTACAATGTGATGAATATGCTCGAAGCCTTCGCGGTGGGCATCAGTCTCGGTCTTGATTCCGCCAAAGCGCTTGCCGGGCTTGCCGAATCGGAGGCCGTGCCGGGGCGGATGGAGCGGATCTGGAGCGCCGATCGTTCCCGCTGCGGCGTCATCGATTACGCCCACACGCCCGACGCGCTGCAAAAAGCGCTCGAAACCCTGCGTGCGGTCACGCCCTTCGGCTCGAAGCTCTCGGTGGTGTTTGGCTGCGGAGGCAATCGCGATCGGAAGAAGCGCCCCGTGATGGGCCGCATCGCTGCTGAGCTTGCCGACCGGGTGATTGTCACCTCCGATAATCCGCGTGACGAATCGCCAGAAGCGATTCTCGACGAGGTTGAAGCGGGCATGGCGGGCCGGCGGCGGGCGCATCTCAGAATTGCCGACCGTGCCGAGGCGATCCGGCGGGCGGTCGAAGGTCTCGGCACGGGCGACATTCTGCTGGTGGCGGGCAAAGGCCACGAGGAGTATCAGGAGGTGGCGGGCCGGAGACACCATTTTTCCGACCGTGAAACGCTTGCGGCCTGTTTTGCCGAAGTGCCATTTACAAGGGAAGTAAAGGAGCAGTCATGAAAGGGGCGCTGATCTACAGCGATTTCAACCGTGCAGGCCGGATCGAGGCCTCGGATGTCGATGAGCGGTACTCGCTCGTCGATCCGGTGGTGGTGATCGATTCTCGCAAGGTGGTCGAGGGCGCGGTGTTTGTAGCTTTGCCAGGAGAGCGCACCGACGGCCATCGCTTCGTCGGCGCGGTGTTCGACGCCGGAGCCTCGTGGGCTGTTGTGTCGAGCGAGTGGTTCGCCGAACATGGCGCCGAGCACTCCGGCGAAGGCCGCCGCTTTCTCGTTGCCGACGATCCGGTCGCGGCGTTCCAGCAGCTCGCCACGAGCTATCGGGAGCGCTTCGATATTCCGGTGATCGGCATCGGCGGCAGCAACGGCAAGACTACCACCAAGGAGATGATGGCTGCAGTTCTCTCGACCGGCTTCAACGTCCTTGTGACGCAGGGCAACTACAACAACCATCTTGGCGTGCCGCTGACGCTGTCGCAGATGCGCCGCGACACTGAAATCGCGGTGATCGAAATGGGCATCAACCACCCCGGCGAGATGGAGCTCCTCTGCTCGATGGCCCGTCCGACGCACGGCCTGCTGACCAACATCGGCCACGAGCATCTCGAATTTTTCGGCTCCCTCGACGGCGTTGCCGAAGCCGAATCGGCGCTGTACCGCTATCTTGACGCAAACGGAGGCACGGCGTTCATTAATCTCGATGACCACCGCCTCGCCGCTGCCGGTGCGTCGCTGAGCCGCAAAATCTGCTACGGAGCGGTGGCGGGCTCGTCGAAAGCGTGGTGGGCCGAAGCGGTGGGCGCCGACCGCGTGGGCCGCGTCTCATTCACGCTCTGCTCCAGCTCCGGCGTTCGCCATCCGGTGGCGATGCACTTCGTCGGCAAACACAACGTGACCAATGCCGTCGCGACGGCGGCGGTCGGCGCGCACTTCGCTCTCGATCCAGCGCAAATCGCTGAAGGACTTGGCTCTCTGCTTCCCGCGAAGGGCTGGAAACGCATGGAGCTGCTCGAAGCGGGGGGTGTCGTGGTGCTCAACGACACTTACAACGCCAATCCCGACTCGGTGCGTCTTGCGCTCGACACGCTCGCAAGCCTGGAGTGCTCCGGGCGGAAGATTGCCGTGCTTGGCGACATGCTTGAACTGGGCGGCAACGCGGCGCTTGAACATGAGTCGATCGGCGAGTATATTCGCCAACTGTCCATCGAGGCCTGCGTCACCATCGGGCCGCTGGCCAGCTCCTGCTGCCGGAGCGCACAGCATCGCTGCCTTGGCCACTTTGACGGCATGGCCGATCTCAACGGCTTTCTCGAACGCTACGTCAAGCCGGGCGACGCAGTGCTCTTCAAAGGCTCGCGCGGCATGAAGCTCGAACTGGCCGCCGAAGCGCTGGTGAAACGAATGACCCCAATCAAGGAAGTATCTGATTAATCTATGCTCTACTATGTTCTTCGATATATCAACGAACTGTACAATCCGCCGGGAATGCGGGTGATCGAATACCTGACCTTCAGGGCCAGCGCGGCGGCCATGACGGCGCTGCTGATTACCGTGCTCGCCGGGCCCCGGTTCATCCGCTTCCTCAAGTCCCGCTTCGTCGAGCCGGTCAAGGAGGAGGCTCCGGAGGAGCATCGCAAGAAAAAGGATGTCCCGACGATGGGCGGCTTGCTCATCATTCTGGCGGTTGAAATTTCGGCGCTGCTCTGGGCCAAGGTCGATGACCCGCATGTGTGGCTGATCATGCTTGCGGTACTCTGGATGGGGCTGATCGGCTTCATCGACGACTACCGGAAGGTGGTGCTGAACATCAAAGGCGGGCTGGCCGGAAAGTACAAGCTGGTCGGCCAGATGACCCTCGGGCTGGTTGTCGGCCTCTACACCTGGCAGGATCCCTCCTTTTCGGTGCTGCTCTCCAAGACCACCGTACCCTTTTTCAAGCACCTGTCGGTCGATTACGGGCTGTTCTATATTCCGGTGGTGATGTTCATCATCACGGCGGTCTCCAACGCGGTGAACCTGACCGACGGGCTTGACGGGCTGGCGGCGGGCAACGCGGCGATTGTGACGATGGCGCTCGGTATCTTCGCCTATCTTGCCGGTAATGCCGTCTATGCCGGTTACCTGAGCATTCCGTTCATCTCCGGCGCGGGTGAAATCGCCGTGGTCA
This sequence comes from uncultured Chlorobaculum sp., assembly GCA_965544465.1. Taxonomy (GTDB): domain Bacteria; phylum Bacteroidota; class Chlorobiia; order Chlorobiales; family Chlorobiaceae; genus Chlorobaculum. Next base: position 25,297 of record CBEUNJ010000002.1, on the reverse strand, counting down.
GCATGGCGATTGTCATGGCGTGCGTCGGCTTCCTCTGGTTCAACTCCAGCCCGGCTGAGGTGTTCATGGGCGACACCGGGTCGCTGGCGCTCGGCAGCGCCATCGCGGTGATTGCGCTGATGATCAAGCAGGAGCTGCTTCTGCCAGTGCTGGCCGGAATCTTTTTTCTCGAAACCCTCTCGGTTTCGATGCAGGTGGCGTGGTTCAAAATCACCAAGTGGCGCACCGGCGTGGGCAAGCGCATCTTTTTGATGGCTCCCCTGCACCACCATTTCCAGCTCAAGGGGTGGCCGGAGCAGAAGATCGTCATCCGGTTCTGGATCATCTCGATCCTGCTGTTTCTGACAAGCCTCATGACCCTCAAATTGCGCTGATATGAACCTGGACGCGCTGAAAACTATGGCGGTGTCGGTGCTTGGCGCCGGACGGAGCGGCGTGGCCGCGGCGGAGCTTTTGGCTCGCGCGGGGGCGCGTCCGCTGGTGAGCGAGTCGGGGCCCATCAAAGCTGAAGCCGCAGAGCGCTTGCGCCAGCTCGACGTGCCGTTCGAAGAGGGCGGCCACTCGGAGCGGGTGTTCGAGGCGCAGTGCTGCGTCGTCAGCCCCGGTATTCCGCATACCGCACCGGTCATCCGGGAGATGGAGTCACGAGCCATTCCCGTGGTCAGCGAAATCGAACTCGCCTCGTGGTTCTGCCGGGCGCATATCATCGGCATCACCGGCACGGATGGCAAGACCACAACGGCGACGCTCATTCACCGCATCTGCCGGGAGGATGGTCTCGGGCGTGGCTATCGCGCCTTCAGCGTGGGCAATATCGGCACGCCATTTTCATCCGAGGTCGCCAACATGGCTTCGGACGACATTGCTGTGCTGGAGCTGAGCAGCTACCAGCTCGAAGGGTGCAGCTCGTTCCGCCCGAACATCACCGTCTTGACCAACATCACGCCCGACCATATGGATCGTTACGACGGCGATATCCACGCTTACGCGCGGGCGAAGTTCCGCATCCACGCTCGGCAAGGGGCGGGCGATACCGTGATCTACAACCACGACGATCCGCTGCTTCGCGCCCATTTCGAGGACTGCGGGCCGTCGTGGCCGTTCAGCGTGGTGCGTACCGGCTTGGCAGCCTCGTCGCTTGAGCCCGGTTCCGCCGATTACGTCTCGGTGGCCGATGGCTCGATTGTTATCCGCACGGCGGGCTTCACGGAGCGCTTTATGCCGGTCGATGAGGTCATGAAGCCGGCCTTCCGCGGCGAGCATAATCTGTACAACGTGCTCTCGTCGGTGGCGGCGGCGCGCGCTGCCGGGATTCCGGATGATGCGGTGCGTCGGAGCCTTGCCGCGTTCGCCGGGGTTGAGCACCGGCAGGAGTTCGTCGGCTTGTTCTCGGGCGTGGAGTGGATTAACGATTCGAAAGCGACCAATATCAACGCCATGCGGCAGGCGCTCCAGACCGTTCCGGCGGGCATGGTGCTCATCGCGGGCGGGCGCGACAAGGGCAACGACTACGGCTCCGTCGCCGAGCTGGTGAAGGAGAAGGTCGCCTGCGTGGTGGCCATCGGCGAGTCGCGCCGGAAGATTGCTAACGCTTTTCGGGGTATCGTCAGGGTTCTCGAAGCTTCGTCGCTTCAGGAGGCCGTTGAGCTGGCCCACCGGAACGCTCGGCCCGGCGGAAGCGTGCTCTTTTCGCCCGCCTGTTCGAGCTTCGACATGTTTACCGATTTCGAGGATCGGGGGCGGCAATTCAAGCAACTAGTTCGGGAGATGGCGTCATGCTGAAGTTTCTGACTATGCCGGATACGGCAGATGGAGCGCCGGAGCTGCTTCCGGAGCAGTCGGGTAGCGGCGATGTGTTCGCGGGCAAGCTGTTGTTGTTCATCGTGGTGGTGCTGATGTGCATCGGCATCGTGGTTGTCTATAGCAGCGGAGCGGGCTGGGCGGAAAAGAAGTTCGCCGATCCACAATACTTCCTCTGGCGTCAGCTTACCTTCGCTGGGCTGGGGCTTGGCGTGATTTTCGCGGTTGGCCACCTCGACTACCATCTATTCATGAAGGTCAGCAAGGGCCTTTTGTTTGCCAGTATCGCCGCGCTTGCCATGCTCCTGGTCCTTAAACTGTTCCATGTCATTCACGGCGCGGCACGCTGGCTCGGTTTCGGCCCGCTGAAGTTTCAGGCCTCCGACTTGGCCAAGTACGCTATCATCCTGCATTTTTCGCGGTTGCTGGCTGAAAAACGAAGCTATATCAAGGACTTGCAGACCGGCTATTATCCGATGCTGGTCTTGCTGATGACCGTGCTGATTCTGGTTGCGCTCGAACCGAACTTCAGCACGGCCTCGCTTATTGCGCTTGTCGGTTTCACACTGATGTTTATCGGCGGCGTCAGAATCAAGCATCTGCTGGTTACAGCCTCAACGCTGATTCCGATCGCGGCGGCATTCGCCGTTGCCGCGCCCTACCGCGTGGCTCGTCTGACAGCGTTCGGCGGCGGGGAGAGCGAGTTGAGCTATCAGGTTCGTCAGGCGCTGCTTGGGCTCGGCAACGGCGGTCTGTTCGGCCTCGGCCTTGGCGCCAGCAAGCAGCGGGAGCTGTACCTGCCGCTTTCGTACAACGACTTCGTGTTCGTGGTCATCGGCGAGGAGTACGGCTTTATTGGCGCGCTGGTGGTGCTTGCGCTCTTTGCCGGACTGCTGGCCTGCGGCATTATCATCGCCAAGCACGCGCCTGACCTGTATGGCCGGTACCTGGCTGCCGGAGTGACCATCGCCATTGTGCTGTTCGCCTTCATCAACATCGCGGTTGCTTGCCACCTCATGCCGACCACCGGCGTGGCGCTGCCGTTTATCAGCTACGGTGGTACGGCGCTGCTCTTCAATTCGCTCGGCATCGGGATTCTGGTGAGCATATCGCGTTACCGGAAAAAGGTCGAGACCAGGCAGCGGGCTGAGGCGTTGCTCGACTCGAAGGGAGGGCGGCCGTGAAGGTGCTGTTTGCTGGAGGCGGAACCGGCGGCCATCTCTACCCCGGCGTGGCGATGGCTTCCGAGCTGAAGAAGCGCGCACCTGGCGTGGAAATCTCCTTCGCGGGTACTCCGGCGGGTATTGAGGCGACCGAGGTGCCGCGCTTGGGCTACCGGCTGCACCTCCTGCCGGTTCGGGGGCTGAAGCGCGGGCGCTCGCTGCGCGACCTCGCGGCGAACGTTGGGGTGCTGAAGGATTTCGCCTTGTCGCTCGCGCAGGCCTTCACGATCATCCGCAGGGAGAAGCCCGATGTGGTGGTCGGCACGGGCGGTTACGTCAGCGCTCCGCTCTTGCTTGCCGCGCAACTTTCGGGGCGCAGGACGCTCATTCAGGAGCAGAACGCTTTTCCGGGCGTGACGACGCGCTTGCTCGCTCGCATGGCGACGGAGGTGCATCTGTCGTTCGCTGAAAGCCGCAAGTTTTTCGGCGGCAGCGCGAAGGTGTTCGTCACCGGCAATCCGGCGCGTGAGTTCCCGCCTGAGCCGCGCCGCGCGTGCCTCGACTTTTTCGGTCTCGAAGGCGATCTGCCCGTGCTACTGGTGTTCGGCGGCAGCCGCGGGGCGCGCGCAATCAACAACGCGATGTTGCGGTTCTGTGGGAGGCTGGAGGGCAAAGTCAATCTGATCTGGCAGACCGGCTTGCTCGATGCAGAGCGGGTAACGGCGGAGGCTTCGTCTTCGTCAACGCGCTGGATCGGGCCGTACATTCAGGAGATGGGCAAGGCGTACGGTGCGGCCGATCTGGTGCTGTGCCGGGCGGGCGCGTCGAGCTTGGCCGAGCTGACCAATCTCGGCAAGCCCTCGGTGCTCGCGCCCTATCCGTACGCGGCGGCGGATCACCAGCGCCACAACGCACGGGCGCTTGTCAAGGCCGGTGCGGCGCTCATGATCGAGGACGACAAGCTCGCCGACGATGCGTCGCTGGAGGCGATCCTTGACCTGGTCGGCGATCGCGAGCGGCTCGATTGTATGGGCCGCGCGTCGAGAGCCGAAGGGCATCCGGGGGCGGCGGCGGAGCTGGCGACAAGAATTATCGCGCTATCAACATTGTAAGGAGTAAGAGGTTATGGAACTGGGCAGGACGAAGAATGTGCATATTGTGGGCATCGGTGGCGCGGGCATGAGCGCCATCGCCGAACTGTTGCTGAAATCGGGCTTTTCGGTTAGCGGCTCCGACCTGGCCTCGGGCGAGGTGATTGACAAGCTGCGGGAGCTGGGTGCAGTGGTCTGGCAGGGCCACGAGGCGGAGCACGTCGGCCAGAGCGACGTTGTGGTTTACTCCTCGGCGGTGCGCCCCAGCAGCAACGTCGAGATTCAGGCTGCTGAAAAGCTCGGTATTCCGGTCATCAAGCGCGATGAAATGCTTGGCGAACTGATGCGCTACAAGGTGGGCATTTGCGTCTCCGGCACCCACGGCAAAACCACCACCACAGCCATGATTGCCACCATGCTGCTCGAAGCGGGCAACTCACCGACCGTGATGATCGGCGGCGTCTCGGACTACCTGAAGGGCAGCACGGTTGTTGGCGAAGGACGCCATATGGTGATCGAGGCTGACGAGTACGACCGGGCATTTCTGAAGCTCACCCCGGCCATCGCCGTTGTCAACAGTCTCGAATCGGAGCACATGGATACCTACGGCACGATGGACAATCTGCGCGACAGTTTTGCGGAGTTCGCCAACAAGGTGCCGTTTTACGGCCGCGTGATCTGCTGCGTGGACTGGCCGGAGATTCGGAGCCTGATTGCGCGCCTGAACCGGCGCTACACCACCTTCGGCATCGAGGAACCTGCCGATGTGATGGCCACCGAGATCGAGCCCGGCGAGGGCGGAACCACCTTCACCGTCGAGGCGTTCGGCGAACGCTACGGCGGCGTTCGGCTTGCCGTTCCGGGGCGGCACAATGTGCTGAACGCGCTGGCGGCCTTTTCGGTCGGCCTCGAAATTGGTCTGCCGCCGGAGAAGATCGTTGCCGGTCTCGGCGTGTACACCGGGATGCGCCGCCGCTTCCAAACGAAGTTCAACGGCGCGGACGGGCTGCTGATCATCGACGACTACGCGCATCACCCATCCGAAGTCAAGGCGACCGTCAAGGCGGCGCAGGCGAGTTGGAAAGGGCATCGCATCGTGGCGGTGTTCCAGCCGCATCTGTACTCACGAACTGCGGAGTTTGCCGTCGAGTTCGGATGGGCGCTCTCGCGGGCCGACGCGATCTACGTGGCGGGGCTCTATCCGTCGCGGGAGCGTGCTGAGGATTTCCCCGGTGTGAGTGGCGAGCTTGTGGCTGAGGCGGCTCGCAAGGCTGGCGGGAAGGCGGTGACGTTCGCGCCCGACAGCGAAGAGCTGCTTGCGGAGCTTTGGCTGGAGGCCGGGCCGGATACGCTGATTCTGTTCATGGGCGCGGGCGATATCACCCACCTGGCCACGCGCTTCGCGAAGCGGTGCTCGGAGGGCGAAACCGGAGTGGCCGGCTGACTGGCTGGTCATAACGGAGAGTGCAGCGATGGAAGATCAGGAGCGTGAGCAATGGCATGAGGAGCCGCTTCGCGATGAGTCGGAATGCTCCGAAGCGTCCACGTCTGGCGGCGGCGGCAAGTTTGGCCGTCTGTTCGGCGCGACGCCGGTCATCATGACGATGGTAGTTCTGCTGCTCGTGGCCGTGGCCGCGCTCTCTTGGTACGCGACGCAGTGGAAGCAGCGGGTGACGGTCGAGCGGGTGATCGTCAGCGGCGCGCGCCTGATTCCGGCATCCGCTCTGGACAGGCGACTTGCCCGTTTCCGGAACCAGCCGCTTGAACAGGTGAGCGTCAACGAGGTGCGCCGCGCGCTCTCACAGGAACCCTGGATCAGGAACATGGCCATCAGCAAGGAGCTGAACGGCATGTTGCGGGTGGTCATCGAAGAGCGCCATCCCGCCGCCATGCTTGTGGAGGGTGGCCAGCGCAGGATAATTGACACCGAAGGATTCGTGCTGCCCGACGGCGGCGTTTCGGCCCGTTTGCGCCGTTTCGTGAAGGTCTCGGGCGTGGGGCGACTTGCACCGGCTCCAGGCAGAGGCGTGAGCCGCCTCAATGATGACGACCGGAAGCTACTGTTCGCTTTGCTCGACGCCTTCGCCAAAGCACCTCATGCGGGGTTGCTGCTTTCGGAAATTCATCTTGCGCCCGACAATCAGACCTGGTTTTCCGTGGCGGGTTCGCCCATCCGGTTTATTATTGGCAATAGAGGTAATTTCAAGGAAAAATTGAAAAAATTCGAGATATTCTGGCAACAGGTTGTGGCTAAAAAAGGTATAGATTGTTACGAATCGGTCGATCTTCGTTTCCGGGAAAGGGTGTTCGCTAGTGAACCGGAGTCCGAGGTAAAGTCCGTAGCGCCATAGGCCTCGGCCGCAGTACCGGAAGGCGCCGACACATTGATGAACATCAGGGAGCCACTGTTTGATTGCCGTGAGCATTCCGGCAACTGCTGGCGCTGGCGAGAGGAAAAGCGGAACTTGTTCCTGCTGGCCGGGTCCGGCGCACTCATCGCGTTTCGAAACAATGCAATAGCGGCGACCAACATTGAACACAGAACACCTCATGCTCAAGAGCAATATTGTCATCGGTCTCGATATAGGTACTACCAAGGTTTGCGTTGTTGTAGCCGAAAAGGATGATCTCGGTAAACTCAACGTTCTCGGCAAGGGCCGCGCCAACTCCGAGGGGTTGCAGCGCGCCACGGTCGTTAACATCAACAAAACGGTTGACGCTATCAGCAAGGCGGTTGCCGATGCGGAGCGCGAATCCTCCATCAAGATCAAGGGCGTGAATGTCGGCATCTCTGGCGCGCATGTCCACTGCATTTACAGCAACTCCGAAATCAGCGTCAACCAGTCGGGCATCGTCAACGAGTCCGACGTGCGGCGTTTTCTCGAAAAGGCGAAGACCAACATTCGCTACCTCGATATCGATCACGAGATTATTCACGTCATTCCGCAGGAGTTCATCGTCGATGACCAGGATGGCGTGCTCGATCCGATCGGCATGGCCGGCATGATCATGCGCGGCAGCGCCTACATCGTTGTGGGCCTCCGCACCAAGATTCGCAACATCAAGCAGTGCATTGAGAAGGCGGGCCTCGAAGTCAACGCCATGACCTTCGAGCCGGTCGCCTCCGGGCTGGCCGTGATGAAGGAGAGTGAGAAGCGGAGCGGCACGGTGGTGATCGACATCGGCGGCGGCACGACTGAGGTGGCCATCTACATTGACGGCGCGATCCGCTACTCCGAGGTGGTCAAGGTAGCGGCCAACGACGTGACGCACGACGTGGCGTACGGCGTCAAGGCGCTCAACGACGTGGCCGAGGATGTCAAGATACGCTACGGCTGCGCATGGTCGAGGCTGCTCGAAGAGGACGAGGAGATCATGATTGACGGCATCGAGGGGCGGCCGCGGAAGTCATTTTCGAAAAGCTCCCTGACGGTCATCATCGAGGCGCGCATGATGGAAATTTTCGAGCTGGTGCGCGACATCATCAAGCGTTCGGGCTACTACGAGTACCTGAATGCCGGGGCGATTATTACCGGCGGCGGTTCGCTTCTGCCGGGCACCATGGAGCTGGCCCGGGAAATCCTCGGCCTCGATGTGCGCACCGGCTATCCCGAAGGGGTGTCGGGCGGCATTAAGGACGCAGTTAACAATCCGATGTACGCCACAGTCATGGGACTGGTGGCCCACTCGCTGGAGAACAATCTGTATCAGGAGTACGGCATGGCCGCGCCGCCCGTCGCTGGCCACCAGGTAACCTCGCCGGTCGCGCCGCCATCCGACCAAGCGGCGGCTCCTGGAACCGAGACGTCTCAAGAGCCGCAACCGCCTGCAGGCAGCAAGTTTGTGGACAGGCTGAAGAAGTTCTGGGATCAGCTTTAAGTTGTTGAATCGATCAAGGATGAAGTTCATGCTCCGTGGCTCGCTGCGGAGTCGTTGATGGTTAAATCTGCAATGACAGGATAAAGAAGGAACAGAGAATATGGCATTTGAACTCGATCCGGGCCTGTTCGATGCCGATCAGGGCAGCGGAGTCAACATCAAGATTGTCGGTGTCGGCGGTTGCGGCGGCAACGCGGTCAATAACATGATCGACCGGAAGATCAGCGGCACTGAATTCGTTGTCTTCAACACCGACCGGCAGGCACTGCTGAACTCGAAAGCTCCGGTACGGGTGCAGATAGGCAAGAAGGCAACCAACGGGCTCGGCGCGGGTGCCGATCCGTCCAAGGGACGGCTGGCCGCTGAGGATGACCGTGAGCTGATCGCCACCCAGCTTCGCGGTGCGGATCTTGTCTTTATCGCCGCGGGTATGGGCAAGGGCACCGGCACCGGCGCGGCGCCGATCGTGGCCTCCATCGCTCGCAACATGGGTATTCTCACCATCGGTGTAGTCACCCGCCCGTTCAGCTTCGAGGGGCAGATCAAGGCACGCATCGCTGACGGAGGAATCACCGAGTTGCGCAAGTATATCGATACGCTCATCATCGTCGAAAACGAGAAAATCCTGAGCATCGCCGATGAAGGGGTCAGCGCCACCGAGGCCTACAACATGGCCAACGACGTACTGTTCCGCGCGGTCAAGGGCATTGCCGATATTATCACCCACCACGGGCACGTCAACGTCGATTTCGCCGACGTGCGCAGTATTATGCAGGGCGCGGGTGACGCGGTCATGGGTTCCGCTGCCGCCGCCGGGGAGCGACGGGCGCTAAAGGCCGCTTCGGATGCCGTCACCAGCCCGTTGATGGAGGGCGTGACGATGCGCGGCGCCAAGGGGGTGCTGGTGAACATCACCGGCGACGTGACCATGCGCGACATCGCCGATGCGATGAACTTCATTGAGGAGCAGGTCGGCAGCGAGGCAAAAATCATCAACGGCTACGTCGATGAACCGCAGGTTAGCGGTGAGATTCGCGTGACGGTGATCGTCACCGGTTTCAAAAGAGTGGAGCCATCGCATGAGCAGAAGCCATCTGCGCTTGGCCGAAAAGAGTCTTCGACGTCCAAATTGCCACCCGCACAGGGTTTTGGTCGTCCATCGCATCCGCCCGTCGGGACGCCGCCCGTGCAGCAGCCCGAGGATCGAAGGATTCCGGCCTATATCCGCAAGCGCCTCTCCATTCAGGAGCCGCTCGACATTGGCCGTACCGGAGAGCAGGCAGAAAGAACAACGCCGTTTACGCCTGAAACCGGCGATGATGAGCAGATTCAGAAAGGCTCGACCGACACGCCGGCCTATCTGCGCAGAAAAAACAATTCTCCCCTGCCGTAAGGCATGCAGGGAAAAAGGGTGAGGCCGCTTTTGTCGGCTCCAGCCTGTTGTCTTCCATTCCGATTCGTTTCGGGAGTCAAGTGCGGGAGTCAAGTGTTCATGGAACGATATATTTATCGGGTTTTGCGCGCATCGGGGAGGCCATGCGTTCAGGTTTCCGGATGCGCTGGAATGCCCGCAACCACTTCAACAAGGAGTACGTTTATGTCCTACCGGACAATATCGGCCGAAGATGCCGTGATGGCGATCAAGTCGGGCCACAGGGTGTTCATTCATACCGCGGCTGCCACGCCGCAGCGGCTGGTCGATGCAATGGTCAGCCGAGCCGGACAGTTGCGCAACGTGGAGATTGTTAGCCTGCACACTGAGGGCGATGCCCCTTACGTCAGGCCCGAATACCAGCAAAGCTTTCGCCTCAACGCCTTTTTCGTGGGCCGGAATGTCCGTTCCGCTGTGCAGTGTGGCTATGCTGATGCTATCCCCATTTTTCTGAGCGACGTGCCTGCCCTGTTTTACGACAACGTTATGCCGCTTGACGTGGCGCTGGTGCACGTCTCGCTGCCTGACCGCCACGGTTACTGCTCGCTCGGCGTCTCGGTCGATGCTGCCCGCGCCGCCGTACACACGGCGCGGCACGTCATTGCGCAGATCAATCCGCACATGCCGCGCACGCACGGCGAGGGGCTGCTGCACATCAGCAAAATCGATGCGTTGGTCGAGGTTGACGATCCGCTTCCGGAGATTCAACCGCATGTACTGACTGACGTCGAGCGCCAGATCGGCCAGCACATCGCCTCGATTGTCGATGATGGTGCGACCTTGCAGATGGGCATCGGTGCGATTCCCGACGCCACGCTCACCGCCTTGACAAACCACAAGGATTTGGGCATCCACTCGGAGATGTTCTCGGACGGGGTGGTCGATCTGGTTGAAAAAGGGGTGGTGAACGGACGCTGCAAACAGACGCACAATGAAATCATCGTGGCGAGCTTTCTGATGGGCAGCCGCAAGCTGTACGATTTTGTTGATGACAACCCCCTGGTCGAGATGTTTGGTTCGGACTACGTCAACGACACCAAGGAGATTCGCAAGAACCCGAAGGTGACAGCCATCAACAGCGCCATCGAGATCGACATGACCGGCCAGGTGTGCGCCGACTCCATCGGCACGCGCCACTTTTCCGGCGTCGGCGGGCAGATGGACTTCATCCGCGGCGCAGCGCTCTCGCCTGGCGGCAAGCCGATTATCGCCCTGCCCGCTACGACCCGCAAGGGCGAGTCGCGTATCGTCACGCAGCTCAAACCCGGCGCGGGCGTCGTGACCACAAGGGCTCATGTGCAGTATGTCGTCACTGAATACGGCATTGTCAACCTGCACGGCAAAAACCTCCGCCAGCGAGCCGAAGCGATGGCCTCCATCGCCCACCCCGACTTCCGCGAAACTATTCTTCGCCAGGCCCACGAATTGTACGGGCGGAAAAGCAACTGTCCGGTCGAGTGAATGGTAACTGATCCGACAGATTAGCCCGATCTGACTCTGTCGGATTGCACAAAACGCAAAACGGCTGCCTTTGTCGGGCAGCCGTTTTCTTTTCGTCCTGTAATACCGGTGTGCTCTTTACGGCTTCACGGCCTGTACAAGCAGGTGGTCGTACTTGCGCACCATCGTTACATCCTTGAAGCCGAGCTTTTCGAGAATCTGCTGGTAGCGGCCCTGCTCCTTGAAACCGAGCACCGAGAACGGCATTCCCGCGCCGAGGATGTAGTGGCTCAGGTAGTCGAAGTTCGGATTTTCCGGATCGTCGATTACCATGTCCAGAATCAGCAGGCGACCGCCGGACGGGAGGGCGTCCATCGCCTTTTTGCACATGATTTCGGTGAGCTGCTCGTTTGCCGAGTAGAGGATGCGGCAGAACATGACTGCGTCGGATTCCGGATAGTCCTCCTTGTAAATATCGACGGCAGCGCCGCGAAGACGATCGGCTACGCCTTTTTCGGCGGCGTTTTCGTTGACCAGATCGATAGCGCCAGGCAGGTTCAGAATCGTCGAGTCGAGTTCCGGGAAGTGCTTGAGCATGGCAGCCGAAATGTCGCCGATACCGCCGCCGACGTCGATCATCTTCTTGACGCCGTCGAGCTTGGCCTCTTCGAGCAGGAGCTGAATGGCGAACTTGGCGTTGCTGCGATGAATCTCCTCGAAGTAGAGGTTATCTTCTCGCGTGACCGGCGGATACGGTACCTGGCCCTTGAAGTCCTTCTGTCCCCTGACCGCATCGGCAAGGCCCATATAGAAGTCGTCGGCCAGGAAGGCCATCGCCTTGGCGACCGGTAACTGGTGCAGGTTCGGCTCTTTCGGGTTGGGGGAGAACATGTACTCGGCAAAAGGAGTCAATGACCATTTTCCATCCTCAAGGCTGATAACGCGCATCTGGCGGAGCGTCTCAAGAAGCATTTCGAGACGCGGTGGCACCGAAGAGGTTTCGGCAGCCAGCGTTGCGAGGTCCTTGGGGCCTTCGGCCATGCGGCTGAACAGATCAAGTTCGATGGCGGCTTTCACGCAGCTGAACTCGATGAGGCCTTTGAAGACCAGCTCGTTAGCCCTGTGGTAGTAGTTCAGGAGGTCATTGTTGCTCATTGTCGATAATTGTCTTTATTAAATATAAGAGACGATTAGAAAAAAGATGAGTGCGAGCGCACTTCGCTTTGGCTTGTCAATTTATCCCAAAAAGCACTGGCAACCAACAGCGAGGCAAAGAAATCGTCGTATCGCCGTAACCGTCCGGCGGCCACCGGGCGGGATGTTCTCTGGAGTGCGCCTTCATGGCTTTTCAGACCGTTCACAGCTAATTTATGAGGCGCACTGGATTTAGTCTGAATCGTTCAACAGCGCCGTTACCAGCGCATAAACGGAGGTCTGCTATGCTATCCAGCCTGTCCAAACTCACCTCGGAGCAGCTCGAAGAGATTCGCTCCCTTGAACAGAAGCTCGGCAAAACCCTGCTCTCGTTCTCCACGTATGATGTCGTGTCCGACGACCTGTCCGAGAGCGATTTGGCTATGCTCAAAGCGCTCGAAGAAAAGCTCGGCACGATGCTGGTGGCCGTCAGGGAATTGAAGAAGAGCTGATCGCAAAAAGGGTTAACAAAGCAGGTCCTTCCATGCTCTTCTGTTGCTCCGGCTTTCAAGCCAGCGGGGACGGGGCCAGTAAACGATCAAATGTTTGAATGTCCACAGGGTTGTAACCCTGCTGCGCCTGAAATAATCAGGATTTGAGGCCGATCAGCGCGAGCATTCGCCCGGTTTTCCCGTTATCGCGGCGGTAGGAGAAAAAGCGGTCGGCGTCGCGGTACGAGCAGAACTCCGAGTACTGCACCTGCGACGGCGGAATGCCCGCTTCGATGAGCTGGTCGCGGTTGGCCGCCGAGAGCTCGAGCAGTTGCCGCCCTTCGCCGGATGGCGATGGCTTGAGGTAGCGGCTATCGAAGCGGGCTGCCAGCTCGTCGCCGATTTCGTAGTGCTCGCTTGAAATACCGGTACCGACCCAAGAGAGGCAATCTTCGGGGTGGGTGTCGAATTCGTTGCGCATCGCGTTGACCGTCTTTTCTGCGATCCGCCCCACCGTACCCTGCCACCCCGCATGAGCCGCGCCGGATGCGCCTGTGCGGCGGTCGTAGAGCAGAATCGGGTAGCAGTCGGCGGTCAGGATGCCGACAAAAAGGCCGCGAACGTTTGTGATGAGGGCATCGTAGCCGTCGAGCTTGCCTGGCCCGGTCACGACGGCAATCTCCGTGCCGTGCACCTGCCTGGTCGTCACGACGCACTCGGGGCTGATTCCCAGAAACGCACAAAGCCGCCGCTCATTCTCCCGCACATTCGCTGGATCATCGCCGACATGCGTCCCAAGATTCAACGAATCCAGTGGTGGTGCGCTCACCCCGCCGGAGCGGGTAGTCTGAATCGCTACGAGATTGGGGATGGCGGAGAAGATGGATGGGTAGAGGGGGGCGATTGCTAAATTTTTGGCCATTGCGTGTTCTTTGCGTCGTTTTTTAGCAGTTGCCTGATCAGCTCACCTGCAACATCGGGGGTTTTCTCTTGTTTGAGCCAGTTGCGCTTATAGTACGGGTGCTCGCGATTCGGCAAGGTCGTGCAGATGTGTTATTGCTTCTCTTCTCCCTGTGCCAGATGGTTGAGCCTTTCAAGGTCGCTGCTCTGACCAATGGCGATGATCGTGCCGTTTTTCTGGATGATCTCCGCCGGACGCGGTGTGGTGTGCAGCTCTCCGCCGGGCAGCTTGTAACCGACGACGTTGATGCGGTGGTTGTTGTACAGATCGACTTCCTGAAACGACTTACCGACAATCGACGACTTTTCACTGACGATGATCTGGACGATTCGCAGCTTGGGGTTGCCTGCGTCGCTCAGCTCGTCGAGGTACTCTTCAAGCTCCGGCTCGATCAGGATGTTGGCCATGCGCTTGCCCGCCGAACGGTAGAGCATCACCACTTTCTGAGCCCCGGCGCGGAGCAGCTTGTTTTCGGACTCCTCGCAGTCCGCCTTGGCCACGATGTGCAGACTCGGCTTGAGGTTGCGGGCGGTCAGCACGATAAAGACGTTTTCAGCGTCATTGCCCGCTGCGGCAATCAGCCCCTTGGCGCGTTGCAGTCCGGCGTCGATCAGCACGCTCTCGTCGGCTGCGTTGCCCTTGATGGCCAGAAAGTCTTCGTCGCGGGCGCGAAGCACCTGGTCGATGGTGTTGTCGATGACTACGAACGGAATCGATTTGAGCCGGAACTCCTCGGCTACGTGGGAGCCAAGCCGTCCGTAGCCGCAAACGATAAAGTGGTTGTTGAGCTTGCGAAGCATGCGTTGGTTGCGTTGTTGTTCCCAATGCTTCATCCATTCGCCTGAAACGAAAAAGATGGCCACATTGGTCAGAGTGAAGAAAAAGATGCCCGTGCCGCCGACGATCAGGATCATCGTGAAAATCTTGCCAACATCGTCCAGCGGGCGCACTTCGCTGAAGCCGACCGTGGCCACCGTGATGACCGTCATGTAGAGGGCGTCGAGCGGGTTCATGTGTTCGAGGTACATGTAGCCGACCGTGCCCGTAACGATCAGGAGCACCACGCTGATGATCGAGGCCGAGAACCGGCGGAAGGGGTAGGGCTGTTGTGTGTCCTTGGTCAAGCGTCGATGGTCATGGCGGTTGATGGCGGCCTCTCTCAGAGCTGGTGAATCGTGCCGAAATCCTTAGAGATGCTCTGGAACATCTTGTTGGTGGCGGTCTGCATGACCAGCGACATGCCCGCATTGGTCATGGTGCGGATGATCTGCTCAGGAATGATGCGGAAGGCCGGATAAAGAATGAACCGCACGTCAACACGCAGGTTGAAATCGACCTTGGTGCGTTCGCCTTGCAGCGGCAGAATAATCAGATCGGCCATGGCTTTTCCCTCGAACAGGTACTTTTCGGGCATGGCGATGGTTTCGCTGGCAGGAAGGTGACGCCAAGAGATTTTGCGACCAATGGTGTATTGCTCGATCATTGCGTCGGTCAGCTCATCGGGATGCATTGCACCGAGCTCTTCGGGCAGCTCGAGCAACAGCTCGGTCTCTTGCTGGATGTTGAAGATCACGTCGAACGGGTTGTTCTGCGGATCGGTCACCCTGAAGTGCCAGCGGTACGCCTCGTCGCGGTCGAGCGGCTCGACCTTGTGGCAGAAAGGGTTGAATTCGAGAATTCTCGTATGGTCAGACAGATAGTCAAACGTCCGGTCGAAGGTTCCGTGAAAAACCCATTGCCCTTTGCTTTTGCCTGTGGCGTCCATTTCCATGATTTCATGTCCTCTGGCCCATGGCTTTGATAATGGCGCGTGGGCTCTGTCGTATCGTATGGTTTATAAAACTGTCATGTTGCCCGCGCGGCTGGCTTGGGCCGCTACGCCGCTATGAATGCGGATAACCCGAAATATAGCGACTGTTCGTCAAATTTGCGCGTTTTTGCCGCGTCTCACCGATGTGGCGATCAGTTGGTTTCGGCCTTGAGGCGCTCCGCCTGGTCGTGCATCCGCAGGGCTTCGATGATGGGATCGAGTTCGCCTTGCATGACTTGTGGCAGGGCGTGGGTGGTGAAGCCGATGCGATGGTCGGTGACTCTGGATTGCGGAAAGTTGTAGGTTCTGATTTTGGCGCTGCGGTCGCCGGTGGCCACCATCGAGCGGCGCAGGTCGGCGCGGCTCTGCTGCTGCTCGGTGATCTTGATGTCGTAGAGCTTCGAGCGCAGCATTTTCATGGCCCGCTCGCGGTTCTGGAGCTGCGAGCGCTCCTCCTGGCAGGCCACGACGATGCCCGATGGTACATGGGTGATGCGCACGGCGGTTTCCACCTTGTTGACGTTCTGACCTCCCTTGCCGCCGCTGCGGAAGGTGTCCATCTGCAAGTCATCCTTGCGAATCTCCACATCCACCTCTTCGGCCTCCGGCAGCACGGCTACGCTGGCCGCCGAGGTGTGGATGCGCCCCTGCGTTTCCGTTTCAGGCACGCGCTGCACGCGGTGCACGCCACTCTCGAACTTGAGAATGCCGTAAACATCGTGACCGCTCACTTCGAGTGAAACCTCTCTGATGCTGCCGGGCACCGAGCCTTCGCTCACTTCGAGCGTCTGGCAGCTCCAGCCCCGCCGCTCGGCGTAGCGCTGGTACATGCGCATCAGGTCGGCGGCGAACAGTCCGGCTTCGTCGCCGCCCGTTCCCGCGCGAATTTCGATGATGGCGTTGCGCGTGTCAGCCTCCTCCTTTGGCAGCAAGAGGATTTTGAGCTGTTGCTCAAGCTCCGGCAGACGCTCCTGAAGCTGTTCGGCTTCGGCGGCGGCAAGCTTGCGCATCTCCGGATCATCTTCGCTTTTCAGCATTGAGAGCGTCTCGTCGAGCTGCCGTTTCGCTCGGCTCCAGTCATCATAGGCTCGCACGATCTCGCGCAGGCTGCTGTAATCTTTGTTCAGCTTCCGGAACCGGCTCTGGTCGGCAGCTACCTCCGGATCGGAGAGCTGCTGCTCGATGGTCAGGTATTTGTCCTTGATGGACTGGAGCTTGTCAAACATGGTTGGTTGCTGCCGTCAGTCAGGGGTTCAAAAGATCGTTGATCATAAAGTAGGCGAACAGGGTCAGTAGCAGCGTCATGCCGATTTGCTGGATGCGCATCTTGAGCTCGAACGGAATTTCCCGGCCCATGAAGCCTTCGATGGCGTTGAGCACGAACTGGCCACCATCGAGCGCCGGAATCGGCAGGATGTTGATGATGGCTAGCGAAATCGAGAGCATGGCCACGAAGTACATGAAGCTGAGCGGGCCCTGTTCGGCGCTCTGGTTGGCGATGCGGGCAATTTTGATGGGGCCGCCGACCGATTTACGGAAATCCTCCTGCCCGGAAAAGATTTTGCCGAAGCCCTGAACGGTCATGACGGTGGTTTTCCAGGTCTGATTGACGCCACTCGCGACTGCCTGTGGAAATGAAAGGCTGATGCGCTCGCTCTCGATGGTTTGCTTGAGCGAGATGCCGATCTTGCCCGACTGGTTCGGCGTCACCTCGGTGGTAAAGCTCTTGCCTTTGCTCCGGATGAGCTCGGCGGTCAGCGGCTCGTCAGTAGCCTTTTCCCGATGCATCCAGCCGATGGTGAGCGGTTTTCCTGCGTTGCTGGAGATGATGTCAACCACTTGCGACCAGTCGCTGACTGGCGTGCCGTTGATTGAGGTAATGAGCGAGCTGGGCAGCATTCCGGCTTTTGAGGCAGGTCCGTTGGCGAGTACCTGGTCGATGACCGGCGGCATGGCGGGGCGCAGGCCGAGCGACTGGGAATCATTGAGCTTGCTCATGAAGTCTTTGGGAGCAGTCAGAGTCAGTTCCTGGCCATCGCGCATCACGGTGAAGCGGACAGATGAAGCGCTGAGCTTTTGCGGATCGAGCGCCTCCTCCCAGTACTGAAGCTTCGTGCCGTTGATCGAAATCAGATGATCACCGTTCCTGAATCCCATCGAGGCGAACACCGAGTTGGGCTTGACATAGGCCGGGGTTTTGATCGAGGTTTGCGATTCACCGAAGATCGCCGTGATGCTAATGAAAATGACAGCAGCGAGCACCATGTTCATTGCGACGCCACCCGCCAGCACAATCAGGCGCTGCCAGACCGGTTTGGCCCGGAACTCCCAGGGTTTGGCTTCATTCTGGACGTAATCGGTATCCATGCTTTCGTCGATCATGCCGGCGATCTTGACGTAGCCGCCAAGAGGAAAGGCGCCGATACCGTATTCGGTTTCACCGATCTTTTTCTTCCAGAGTGTCGTGCCGAAAAAGTCAAAGCCGATGAAAAACCGGTCAACCCTCATGCCGAACATCCGGGCCGTGATAAAGTGCCCGAACTCGTGCACCGTGACGAGAATGAGGATGGCGATAATGAAATAGAAGAGCGTGCTCAGTATATCCATAGTGCGTGCATGCGGTGCAATCGGTTGATTGGTTTTGGTTCCCGGCTTCCCGGAGTCGTTGTTGGCCGGTGTGGGCGCGCTGGCTGTGCTGTTACCTTGCTGATGGGCGTTCTGCCGGCGGCTTGCCTCTGTTTGGCGGGGCTCTTTGAAACGTTGTGTTTCAGGGAGCCCCTGATGCGCTCGAAATTATCCGATAAGCTGTTTTGCGGTTTCGCGAGCCCATTTGTCTGCTTTAAGGTACTCGTCGAGCGTGACTGGCGTGTACGCTTCGTGCGCCTGCATGGTTTTGTCCACCGTATCGGCGATGGCGGTGAAGCCGATCTTCTTGTCGAGGAAGGCCGCGACGGCAATTTCGTTGGCCGCGTTCAGCACCGCTGGATAGGTCTGGCCAGACTTCAGGGCGTTGAAGGCCAGGCTTAGGGCGGGGAATCGCTCCATGTCGGGCTCCTCGAAGGTGAGGGTGGCGACTTTGGCCAGGTCGAGCTTGCCGATGCCGGTTTCGCAGCGTTCGGGGTACGAGAGCGCGTAGGCGATCGGCGCACGCATGTCTGGCACGCCAAGCTGGGCGATGAGGCAGCCGTCGAGGTACTCCACCATCGAGTGGATGATGCTTTGCGGGTGCACGACAACGCCGATCTTTTCGGCGGGCATGTCGAACAGCCAGTGCGCTTCGATCACTTCGAGGCCCTTGTTCATCAGCGTGGCCGAGTCGATGGTGATCTTTGCGCCCATCGACCACTGCGGGTGTTTGAGCGCCTGCTCCGGGCCGACGTTCTTCAGCTCCTCGGCGGGGGTCTTGCGGAACGGGCCGCCGGAAGCGGTCAGAATGATGCGGTTGACGTCCTCCTTGCGGTGGCCGACCAGCGACTGGAAGATCGCCGAGTGCTCGCTGTCAACCGGAAGCAGCTTGACGCCGTGCTTTTTGACGAGGTCGGAGACGAGCTGGCCGGCGACCACGAGCGTCTCCTTGTTGGCCAGCGCAATGTCCTTTCCTGCTTCGATGGCTCTGACGGTTGGAACCAAGCCAGCCGCGCCCACAATGGCCGAAACCACCATGTCTGCGCCATCGACGGCGGCGACGTCAGCCGCGCCATCGAGGCCGCAGAGAATTTCCGGCTTGTGCTCGCCGAGCAGGCCTTTCAGGCGCTCGCGCGAAGCCTCGTCACGCACCGAAACCAGGGAGGGCCGGAACTCCTCTATCTGCTGACTGAGCAATGCGACATCGTGGCCTTCGGCAAGCGCGGCCACCGAGAACCTGTCGGGATGCCGCCTGACGACGTCGAGCGTGCTGAGCCCAATGGAACCTGTACTGCCGAGAATGGATAACGATTTCATGGTCAATGACATTGGCGTGAAGAGTGACAAAATGCACCGCTGAAAACGGATGGTCCTGACAAGTCGGGATTATCACATGTTGGGGCGGTACCCTGAATTTGAGACGGCCTGAATTTATACTTTTTCGGCGCGCCGTACAAACAAGGCGTTCCCCGGCGGCCAGGAAATTGGCCGATCCGGCTTGTTGATCTGTTGAAAATGTGTTATACTGTCAGCCCATTTTCGACGGGCCTCTAGCTCAGTTGGTTAGAGCAACTGGTTTACACCCAGTAGGTCGGGGGTTCGAATCCCTCGGGGCCCACTCACTTCTCTCGCTTCCTTTCTCGTACCAATTATCACCGTTTCATCCACGTACCACGCTTGCTGCTCTCTTGTGTCGCTTGCAACGCGCCGGTGTGCCGGTTTGCTCAGTAGCGGATTGAAAAATCGTTTTCGGCGTTGTCGGTATCGATTTCGCGCACGGCAATCGAGTTGACTTGCGAGCGTGAAGGGCCGATGCGGGTTTGCCGAACCAGCTCATCGACCAGTCCGGCGCTACCCTGCACCTCGATTTCGACCGTGCCGTCCGGCAGGTTGCGCGTCCAGCCGGATAGGCCTCTTGCCGAGGCTTCCCGATGGGCGAACATGCGGAACCCGACGCCCTGCACCAGCCCGCGTACGATGATATGCACCCGTTTTTCCACCACGTCGCTCAATTCGAAGAAAGGTTTCTCGATTGCCTGAGCCGCTGCACGGCAGCTTCCAGCTCTTCCAGTTCCTTGTCGGAGAGCGTGGTGGCGTCCGGGTTCTCCTGGGGCGGCGCGGCGGTTGTCGGCTCCGTCGTGCTGTCAGCCGGTTTGACTTCAACGCCATTCTGGCACTCGTGGGTCAGGTGCTCGCTGAACTTGCCTGCGGGGCGCTTGCCGAGAATCTCCTCGATCTGGCAGTACTGCACGATCTCTTTGGCGAGCAGCTCGCGGGCCAGCGTTTCAAGATGGTCACGGTTGTCGCTGAGCATCTTGAAGACCTTGTTCCGAGCCTCCTCAACAATCGATTTGACCTCAAGGTCGATCATCCTGCCGGTCTCATCACCATATTTCTTGTCGAGGCTAGGCCCTCCGGTATAGGGATTGTTGCTGTCAACAAACGATAGGTAGCCGATCTTGTCGCTCATACCGTAGACCATCACCATATTGTAGGCGATTTCGGTGACGCGCTCAAGGTCGTTCTGTGCGCCGGTCGAGACCTCCCCAAACACCACTTCCTCAGCGATTCGTCCGCCGAGCAGGCCGCAAATTCGCGCGATCAGCTCACCCTTGGTCATCAGGTAGCGGTCTTCGAGCGGAACGTTCAGCGTGTAGCCAAGCGCGCTGACACCGCGCGGCACGATCGAGATTTTCTGGACGGGATCGTTCTCCGGCATCAGCCAGCTTACGATGGCGTGGCCAGCTTCGTGATAAGCGACGATCTCCTTTTCCTTCGGGTTGATGACCTTGTTCTTTTTTTCCAGACCGGCGATCACGCGCTCGATGGCGTCCTCGAAATCCTTCATTTCAATGCTCTGCTTGCCACGGCGCGAGGCGAGCAGAGCGGCTTCGTTGGCCGCGTTGGCGATCTCCGCGCCCGCGAAACCCGGCGTCTGCGAAGCCAGCGCTTTCAGGTTCACATCGCCGGAGAGCGAGAGGTTTTTGGTGTGCACCTTGAAGATGTCGATGCGCCCCTTCAGGTCGGGCTTGTCCACCACGATCTGGCGGTCGAAGCGGCCGGGGCGGAGCAGTGCCGTATCGAGCACGTCGGCGCGGTTGGTCGCCGCCATGAGGATGACGCCCTTGTCGGTGGCGAAACCGTCCATCTCGACCAGAAGCTGGTTCAGGGTGTTTTCGCGCTCGTCATTGGCGCCCATCATGAAGCCCTTGCCGCGGCTGCGGCCTACGGCGTCGATCTCGTCGATGAAGATGATGCAGGGCGCTTTCTCCTTGGCCTGCTTGAACAGGTCGCGCACGCGGGCTGCGCCGACGCCGACGAACATTTCGACGAAGTCCGAGCCGCTAATGCTGAAAAACGGCACGTCGGCTTCGCCAGCAACGGCTTTGGCGAGCAGCGTCTTGCCGGTGCCGGGAGGGCCGACCAGGAGCACGCCCTTGGGCAGCTTGCCGCCGAGCTTGGTATATTTTTTCGGATCCTTCAAGAAGCCCACGACCTCCATGACCTCGCCCTTGGCCTCGTCAAGTCCAGCCACATCCTTGAAGCTGATGCGGGTGTGCTCGTCGAGGTTTTCGTACAGCGCAGCCTTGTTCTTGCTGATATTCATGAACTGCGAGCCGGCTCCGCCCATGCGACGGAACATGAAGAAATAGATGCCGATCAAGAGGCCAAACGGCAGAATCCACTGGAGCAGCTCGCCGATCCAGGAGTTTCCGGGAATTGCTTCGTATTTGATACCGCTCGATTCAAGCAGCGGCACCAGTCCTTCGTCTCGTAAAGGGACGACCGTCAGCTCTGTCGATGATGATGATGATGAGCCTGGAAACTGAAGCGTCGGCTTGTTCTGGTTGGTATCCTGCTTTGGTACGTCAGCTCCTTTTTTAAGTTCGACGTAGATTTTTTCGGGTGCGATCTTGACCGACTCAACCTTGTTTGCGAGGACCAGTTGACGAAATTCACTGTACGGAATCTCTTTGGTTGAGCCTGACCAGAAAAAGGCGAGCTGGAAGCCGATGAGCAGCAGAATCACTGCTATGTAGTAAAATATTGAAAAACGGGGCTTCTTCGGCCTGTTCTCCTGCTCGTTATCGTATGGATTGTTCAGCTTGAAAGGATTGTTTGCCATCGAAAGCGCTCATGATTAAAAAAATTCATAGCCATCGTTCGCCGCCGTCCGGTTTTGTTTGTGCGAAGGTTCCGGATTTGAGGTGAATCAATATAACTATTCTTCAAACCTGCAAGTTACATAACTATGATGGATAAATGTAGTCCTTCAGCTAATAGTTTCTCTAAAGCTGCGGGCTGGCTTGCACGGAACGGCTTTAGCGCTTCCTCCATCATGTTTCATCATGTATATTGTGACGACAAAACAGCCTCAGGGTTAACCATTTTTTTTGAGTTTTTATTCCAGGTATGAATTCATCAAGGAACAAGGCAAACGAAAGAATTGCTTCGCTGCGCTCGATGCTCTGCGTCGGGCTTGACAGCGACCCGGCGAAAATTCCCGCTCTTTTTCAGTCGATGCGGCAGCCGGTGCTGGAGTTCAACCGCGCCGTGATCCGGGCGACGCGCGATCATGCGGCGGCCTACAAGGTCAACACGGCGTTCTACGAGTCGCGAGGGCTTGCGGGGATGCGTGACCTCGAAGAGACCTTGCAGGCGCTTCCGCCGGAGTGCCTGAGCATTGCCGATGCCAAGCGCGCCGACATCGGCAACACCAGCCGGCAGTACGCAAAGGCCTTTTTTGAGGCCTGGCCGTTTGACGCCATCACGGTGGCGCCGTACATGGGCTTCGATTCGCTCGAACCGTTTTTCGAGTACGAGGACAAGCTGGTGTTTGTGCTCTGCTTGACCTCCAATCCCGGTTCGCGCGATTTCGAGGAGCGGGTGGTCCAGGACGACGGTCGCCCGCTCTACCGTTCCGTGCTTGAGCGGGTCAGCGCCTGGCAGCGCAATGGCAACGCGGGCGTCGTGGTTGGAGCCACCAAGCCCGGCCTGTTGCAGGATCTACGTCGGGACGCGCCCGATCTGTTTTTCCTCATTCCGGGGGTTGGCGCGCAGGGCGGCTCGATGCAGGAGGCGGTTTCGCACGGGGCTGATCCGGAAGGCCGGAGCGCCGTGGTCAATGTGAGCCGCGCCCTCATTTTTCCGGAAGGCGAGTTCCGCAGCGTCGAGCAGTTCGAGGCG
The DNA here is from genome assembly GCA_965544465.1 of uncultured Chlorobaculum sp. GTDB lineage: Bacteria > Bacteroidota > Chlorobiia > Chlorobiales > Chlorobiaceae > Chlorobaculum. The sequence continues at coordinate 2,284 of CBEUNJ010000002.1, read as the reverse complement.
GCGGTTGGCCGGGAAGCAGCCCGCCTGCATGAGAGTATGGCAACTATGCTGTGATTTTTGTGTGTCATAATATGTGTATATTGCTGACAGAATTCGGCTGATGCCGGGATTTTGGCGGCCTGAATAACGCCTGAATAACGTACAAGACTTGAAACTATGTGTGGCATTATCGGATATATCGGTAAGCGTGAAGCGGCTCCGCTGCTTCTGAACGGCTTGAAGCGTCTGGAGTACCGGGGGTACGACTCCGCCGGCATGGCGGTCATGAATGGCTCGATGCAGGTGCTCAAGCAGAAGGGCAGCGTCGGCAATCTCGAAGAGCTGCTGAACGTTTCGGGTTCGGTCATGCTCGGAGCCACCATCGGCATTGCGCACACGCGCTGGGCGACGCATGGCGATCCAAGCGACTGCAACGCCCATCCGCATATGAATATTGCTGATGATATCGCCCTGATTCACAACGGCATCATCGAAAACTATACGAGTCTCAAAAAGGAGCTGATCTCGCAGGGCTACGAGTTCCAGAGCGATACAGACTCCGAGGTGCTGGTGCATCTGGTTGACCGGGTCTGGAATGCTGATCCGTCAATCGGCCTGGAGGGCGCTGTCCGCCAGGCGCTGCGGCATGTCGAGGGTGCGTACGGCATCTGCGTGGTGTCGTCGCGCGAGCCCGACAAGATTGTGGTGGCCCGCAAGGGCAGCCCGCTGGTGCTTGGCTTGGGCGATGGCGAATATTTTATTGCCTCCGACGCCGCACCCATCGTGGAGCACACCAACAAAGTGGTCTATCTGCTTGATGGCGAAATGGCTGTGGTGACGCACGAGAACTACACGGTCAAGACCATTGAGAACGTCGAGCAAGAGAAGCGAGTTACCGAGCTTGATTTCAGCATTGAAAAGATCGAGAAGGGCGGCTATGAGCACTTCATGCTCAAGGAGATTTTCGAGCAGCCCGAGGTGATGCGCGACGTCATGCGCGGGCGCATCCGCATCGATGAAGGCCGCGTGCAGCTTGGCGGTATCGATGACTATCTCGATCGGTTGAAGCAGGCCAGGCGCATCGTCATCTGCGCCTGTGGCACGAGCTGGCATGCGGGGCTGATCGGCGAGTACCTCATCGAGGAGTACGCTCGCATTCCGGTGGAGGTCGATTACGCTTCCGAGTTTCGGTATCGCAATCCGGTCGTGACCGCCGACGATGTGGTGATTGTCATCTCGCAGTCCGGCGAAACCGCTGATACGCTGGCTGCGCTTCGCCTCGCAAAGGAGAAGGGCGCGATGGTGATGGGCATCTGCAACGTGGTTGGCTCGACCATTGCCCGCGAGACGTTGTGCGGCATGTACACCCATGCGGGGCCGGAAGTTGGCGTGGCTTCGACCAAGGCGTTTACGGCGCAGGTGATCGTGCTCTACATGCTCGCCATGGCGCTCAGCAAGGGGCGCACCATTTCGCAGGATGAGATCAGGCTTAATCTGCGTGATCTGGCCGATGTTCCGGCAAAGGTGATGCAGATTCTGGAGCAGAACGAGCTGATCAAGGAGCTTGCCGTTAAGCTCAAGGATGCGCGTAACGCGCTTTACCTTGGCCGGGGTTGCAACTTTCCGGTCGCGCTCGAAGGCGCGTTGAAGCTCAAGGAGATATCCTACATCCACGCCGAGGGCTATCCCGCTGCCGAGATGAAGCACGGGCCGATTGCGTTGATCGACGAAGATATGCCGGTCATCGTTATCGCCACTCGCGACAACACCTACGCCAAGATTCTGAGCAACATCGAGGAGGTGCGAAGCCGCAAAGGCCGCGTGATCGCCATCGCCAGCGAGGGCGACCGCGAGATTGCCGAACTCACGCCCGATGTCATCTATATTCCCCAATCCTGTGCTGCGCTTCTGCCGCTCCTGACGGTCATTCCGTTGCAGTTGCTCTCCTACCACGTGGCCACCTTGCGCGGCTGCAATGTTGACCGCCCCCGCAACCTCGCCAAATCGGTGACGGTGGAGTAGGCCGCCTGACTGTTTTGTTCTGAAGCCGCAGTATGGTGCCGAGCCTGCGGCTTCAGGCAAATATCAAGAGTGCCAGCGCCCTGATGCCGATTATTTTGAGCGTGATGAAGCATCCAGAGCGCTGTGTTTCGTAACACGGTGGATACGTCATGACGCTTCGTTCCATTCAGAATGACAGAACGTTTTCCTGCATTGCGTTACGGGTTATTGTAACGCATTGGTGCAAGCCTATGTCATTTCTTGAACAGACGTTTCGGAATGGCTATAAGCGCCTATCCCTCCC
>CBEUNJ010000001.1:0-84977 GCA_965544465.1 uncultured Chlorobaculum sp. | reverse complement strand
TACAAGTCTTACAAGACATTAACAGCACAAGGTTATGCCTTTACACAAATCAGCCGAAAAACGACTCAGACAGACAGCGCGCAGGAATGAAAGGAATCGTGCCCGTAAGAAAGAGCTTAAGACCCTTTTGAAGAACATGCAGAAGCTGATCGATGCCAACGCAGCCAAAGACGAGGTCGAAACGGCATACCGTGCGGCAGTGCAGAAGCTGGATCGCCTTGGCGTCAAGCGTTACATTCATGCCAACAAGGCATCGCGCAAGAAGGCCCAGTTGACCAAAATGCTCAACGGCTACACCCAGGCCTGATTCACTTGAAGCATGTGGCCCCGAAGCCGGTGGCGCATGAAACGCTTCTTTTCAGTATGCCCGGTTTGCGTGTTCGCGGCGTCTCTGAAGACGCTCGCGGAGTGCAGGCCGGGTATCGTCCATTTCATCCGACATGTTTGCATTTTTAAGAGGTGAGCTGGTGACGGTCTCCCGCGAGGAGGCGGTTGTCGAGGTGTCTGGCATCGGCTATCGCCTGCATATCTCTTCGGGCACAAGCAATCGCCTGCCGGTTCCCGGCAGCCCGGTTTTTCTCTACACGCACTACCATGTCCGGGAGGATCTTCAGCAGCTTTTCGGTTTTCTCGACGAGGAGGAGCTTCAGCTTTTCCGTTTGTTGCTCTCCATCAGCGGTGTGGGGCCAAAGCTGGCGATTGCTGTGCTGTCTGGCTTGAGCGTGGGGGAGATTCAGGAGGCCATCGTTTCGAACCGTCCGGAGACGCTTTTCGGCATCACCGGCGTCGGGCGCAAAACCGCCGCGCGCATCATTCTCGAACTTCGCGACAAGATTCTCAAAATCCAGCCCTCTACGGCTTCAAAGGCTGGGGGCGCTGCACTCTGTTCGACGCAGTTGGTTGAGGATGCCGTGGCGGCGCTTACCACTCTCGGCTTCCCGAAAGCCTCCGCACAGAAAGCGGTCTCCAACGTGCTAGAATCGACCCCTGAACTCTCGGTCGAAGAGCTTGTCCGCCTGTCGCTTACGGCCATGCACAACAATCTCTGAGGTCATTGTGGACTACCGGCAATCGCTCGACTTTCTTTTTCCTCTTCATCGTTTCGGCATCAAGCCTGGTCTCGAACGCATTGAAGCGCTACTCGACGTTCTCGGCCATCCCGAACGGCGGCTCGGCACGGTGGTGCATCTGGCCGGAACCAACGGCAAGGGCACCGTTGCCGCATGCATGGCATCCATCTTCCAGGCTTCGGGACGCAAGACCGGCCTGTTTACCTCTCCGCACCTCGTCGATTTCACCGAACGCATTCGCATCGATGGCGTGCCGATTTCGCAAGCGCGTGTGGCTGAATACTGCACGAAACTTGAGTCGGCTATCGTCGAGCTGGGCGCGACCTTTTTCGAAGTGACGGCGGCGATGGCGTTCGCCTATTTCGCCGATGAGGGGGTCGATGCTTCGGTGATCGAGACCGGCATGGGCGGGCGGCTCGACGCAACCAATGTGGTCAGCTCTGATATCGCCATCATTTCGAGCATCGGCCTTGAGCACACCGAGTGGCTTGGCGACAGCCTTGCTGCAATCGCCGCCGAGAAGGCTGCGATTATCAAGCCGGCCTCGCAAGTTTTCACTGCCGTAGCCGTCGAGGAGGCGCTCGCGCCGATCCGGCTGGCGGCCTCTCGGCAGAATGCTGAGTTGCATCAAGCCTCGGAGGCGCGGTGCGAAACGGTTGCGGTGCAGCCCGGCAGGCTCGATCTGGAGATCACGCTCGCCGGAGTGGAGCCTCATCGCGTGACAGCGCAGCTCACCGGCTCCTTCCACGCCTCGAACGTGGCGCTCGCCGTGATGGCCGCCCGTTCCGAAGGTATCGGATGGGGGGGGATTGAGGTGGGGCTTGCCGATCTGGCCAGCACCGGATACCGGGCGCGGCTTGAATTGCTTCCGGGCTCGCCGCGGATGATGCTTGACGTGTCGCACAACCCGGACGGCATGGCGCGAACCGTCGAGGCGTTGCGTGAGGTGCGCGGCTCGTTCCGGTCGTTGCGGGTGCTCTTCGGGGTCGCCGCCGACAAGGATGCCGCCGGAATCGCCCGGCAGCTTGCCGCCATCGCCGATGATGTGGTTGCCGTGCCGCTGCCCTCCGCACGGAGCTTTCCGGCGGACGAGCTTGCAGAGTTGTGCCGCAGTGCTGGCGTCGCGCGGGTCGAATCGCGTGCGAGCGTCGCCAAGGGACTCGATTTTCTTCTGAACCATGCGGAGCGAGACGATCTGCTGCTTGTGACCGGCTCGTTCTACCTTGCCGGTGAGGTGGCTGGCATGGAGCGTTTCATTTCGCGATCTGGCAAGAGCGGTTCAGCATGAAATAGTGACTTTTTTTAAAAAATCGTATATTGATAGTGCTTTCAGAACTCTCCAGTACGTGGGAACTCTCCAGTACGTGGTTCAAGGACGCAATCTGCCGCTGGCGGTTCGCTTGGGCAATACCCTTTTCATCACAGACATCTTCCCCATACGGCTGCTTTTCCGTTTTCCATGTCGCTCTCTTTAGAATCCACGGTGCTTCGTGCCACTGCAGGCCGTTATCGAGAACGCCCCTGTTTCTTCTCCACAGCGAATATGCATGACGCGGTGTTCTTGCTGCATCCTTAACCATTAAGTGTTGATCAATTTATAATGTCGAACAATTCGGTAGCAAAAGGCCTGGACATCAATGCACTCCAGAAGAAAAAGGTTTACGAACTGAATGCTATTGCCAAAGAACTCGGTGTCACCACCGCGGGTTTTCGCAAAGAGGAGCTGATTTACAAGATTGTTGAGGCGCAGTCCCAGAGGAACGCCGATTCGGAAAACGGGCAGGTAATGGTCAACACCGGCGTGTTGCAGGTCATTCCCGAAGGCTACGGTTTTCTCCGCTCCTCGAACTACAACTACCTCTCCTCTCCCGACGACATCTACGTTTCGCCTTCACAGATCAAGCGCTTCAACATGCGCACCGGCGATACGGTGTCGGGTCAGGTTCGGGCGCCGAAAGAGGGGGAGCGCTTTTTCGCCCTGCTCAAGATCAATACCATCAACGGCAAGGATCCGGAAGTAACCCGCGAGCGCCCTTACTTCGAGAACCTGACGCCGCTGTTCCCGAACGAGCGACTCAAGCTTGAAACCCGCCAGAACGAGTATTGCGGGCGCATCATGGATATTTTCACCCCGATCGGCAAGGGTCAGCGCGGTTTGATTGTGGCACAGCCGAAGACCGGCAAGACGATTCTGTTGCAGCTGGTGGCCAACGCCATCATCAAGAATCATCCCGAGGTCTTCCTGATTGTGCTGCTGATCGACGAACGTCCGGAAGAGGTGACCGATATGGCCCGCAGCGTGCCTGCCGAGGTGGTCAGCTCCACCTTCGACGAGGATCCGGAGCGCCACGTGCAGGTGGCCGACATGGTGCTTGCAAAGGCCAAGAGGATGGTTGAGGTGGGTCGTGACGTGGTGATTTTGCTCGACTCCATCACCCGCTTGGCGCGCGCGCACAACACCATCATTCCGCACTCCGGCAAGATTCTCTCTGGCGGTATTGACGCCAATGCGCTCACCAAGCCGAAGCGTTTCTTCGGTGCGGCAAGGAACATCGAGGAGGGCGGCAGCCTCACCATTATCGCTACGGCGCTGGTCGATACCGGCTCGCGCATGGACGACGTCATCTTTGAAGAGTTCAAGGGCACCGGCAATATGGAGCTTCTGCTCGACCGCCGTCTCTCGGAGCGCAGGGTTTTTCCGGCCATCGACATTCTCCGCTCGGGCACACGAAAAGAGGAACTGCTTTTCAGCCAGATGGAGCTTTCGCGCACCTGGCTGCTTCGCAAATACCTGGCCGACAAGAACCCGATCGAGTGCATGGAGTTCATGCGCGAAAAGATCGTCGAGACCAAGGATAACAAAGAGTTCTTCAAGTACATGAATGCGTAAGCGACTGATCGGACCGATTAGTCCGATGAAATCAATTTCAGGTCGTTGCTAAATAACGATCGCCGAAGCATTTTTTATTTGGTGAAGTGGAGGAAAAGCCCTATATTACTTCCCTTCTAAAACAGAGAGTAGATAGAAATATTCATGCCCTGCGGAAAAAAAAGAAAACGCCATAAAATGGCCGTGCACAAACGCAAGAAGCTGCGCCGTAAGAACAGGCACAAGAAGCGTTTGAGGTACCAGAACAAGTAAGCCCGTATTGAGGCTGTGTCTTGGTTGAGAATATAGCTCAGTTGGTAGAGCAACTGCCTTTTAAGCAGTGGGTCGAAGGTTCGAGTCCTTCTATTCTCACTCGGAGCAGTTCCTGTTCCCTTACATAGCAATGAATGCCCGAGTGGTGGAATTGGTAGACACACCATCTTGAGGGGGTGGCGCCGTTAGGTGTAGGAGTTCGAATCTCCTCTCGGGCACATTCACGCAGACAAAAAGCCGCTTGATGCGGCTTTTTTGTTGCCCTCAGCAAACAATCGCTCACGCCATACCCAAGGTCGGCTTGAGGTTTGTTTTCCTCTCATTTGAACAAGAAATGTTTAACGGTACTTTACTGTTAGGTACTGGCAGGGTGATTATCTGTTCCCTCCCCCAGAAATGAAAACTGTTTGCGAATCATGCACAAACTTCAGGTTGATATTCTCGGTCTTTCGACCAGTCCCCATACCAACGGAGCGTACGCCCTGATTCTCTACGAAGTGGAGGGCAAGCGCAAGTTGCCGATCATCATTGGTGGTTTCGAGGCGCAGGCGATTGCGCTCAAGCTGGAGAATATCAAACCGCCCCGTCCCTTCACGCACGACCTTTTCAAACATGTCGCCGATGCGTTCGATCTTCATGTCAACGAAGTGTTCATCGATGAGCTGCACAACGAGACCTTTTACGCAAAGGTCATCTGCGAGCAGGCTGGCGTCGTGCATGAAATCGACGCTCGACCGAGTGACGCCATCGCCATTGCCGTACGCTTCAATGCGCCGATTTTCGTTTCCGAGGAGATTATGAACGAGGCTGGGATTGTCGAGGAGCAGCAGCAGAAGGAGACGGATGAGTCCGCTGCCGTTTCGGCGGAGAGTTCCGAAAAATCCGAGGAGGCGGAGTTACAGGTTGCAGCTTCCCCCAAGGCTGATTTGCAGAAAAAGCTCGAAGAGGCTATCGATCGCGAAGATTATGAGGAGGCCGCTCGTATTCGCGACGAGTTGTCGCGCCTGAAAGAACCGGGTGATGAAGAGGAGTAGCGCGCTTGTAATGGGGGGAAATGAAAAGGGTGACCGGGGAAGGTCACCCTTTGTTGTTTTCGGTTGTTCGAACGCTCAGTTGTTCGGCTGTCCGAAGGTGAAGGTGAAGTTCCAGCCCTGCGAATTTTTGTTGGGCTCGGAAGGAGCGGAGTCGAATCCATAGCCGTAATCAATACCGACCTGGCCGATAATCGGCAGGTACAGCCGCAGTCCGATACCGGCTGATTTTTTCAGATCGGTCAGATCCACCGAGCCGGAGTCGGCCCAAAGATTGCCAGCTTCAAAGAAGACCAGGCCATAAATGCTTGCCGACGGGTTCAGGGTGAGCGGATAGCGCAGCTCGGTAGTGATTTTGGTATAGATTTTACCGCCGTACAGGTTGTCTTCACCCGAGAATAGTCCGCCAAGAGACTGGTCGGGGTAGCCCCGAAGAGGTACCGTTGGTAGCGAGGACATACCGCTGCCGCCCATGTAGAAGTAGCTGGTATAAGGGATATAGTCCTTGTCGCTGAAGGTGCCCAGGTAGCCCTGCTGCGCCGAAAGATTCAGCACCACATCGTGCGATACCGGCACGTACCAGCTTGTTGTTCCGATGAGTTTGTAGAAGTCGATCGTGCCGGGCAGGAATCCTCCGGCCAGCTGGGCAGTGAAGGTATTCTTGCTGCCGTGCCTGGGATAGATAGGGTTATCGACGCTGTTGCGGGTGATCGTCTGGGTGATCGAGTACTCCTCGGCTGTTTCCGGCGCGTTGGTTTCGTTCAGGAAGCTCACGAAGCCGCCTTCGGTGTGCAGATAGCCGATACGCCAGCTAATGGTGAAGTAGTCGTCAGGCCAGGTAAGACGCCGCCCGATGGTGAGGTTCGCACCATACTGCTTGATGGTTTTGTTGTCGGTTCCGTTGCTGCTGGCGTCCAGGTCATAGGTTTGTTTGGTCTTGAATGCGCTGAGCCCTACAGTGGTATGGGTGCCGAAAGCCCAGGGATCGCTGACCGACAAGGAGAGAGTTCGGTAGTCGTTTGTGCCGAACTGCCATTGCATCGAAAGCTTCTGGCCATCGCCGTGAGGCAGCGGATGGTAGGCTGAGGGGTTGAACAGGTCGCCAAGCGAGAAGTTATTGAACGTCAGGCCGAGGGAGCCCGTGCCGCCGCTCGATGCGCTGTAGCCGATGGCCGCATTGAAGGTATCGGTCTGGCGCTCGGTGACGTTGTAGGTCAGATCGACTGTGTTGTCGCGCTGATTGGGCTGAATGTCAGGCGTCAGGGTTTCCGGGTCGAAGTAGTTCAGCATCGAGAGTTCCCTGATGCTTCTGACTACTTTCTTTCGGCTGAAGGTATCGCCCGGCACGGTGTACAGCTCGCGGCGGATGACATGATCCTTCGTTTTGGTGTTGCCCTTGATACCGATGAGCTTCAGGGTGAACGGTTCGCCCTCGGTCAGGGTAATGACCATGTTGACCGTATCGGGCTGCACGACCTGCTCTTCAAGCCGCGCCCTGAACGACAGGTAGCCCCGGTCGAGGTATAGCGAGGCGACATCCGAATGGTTCTGCGAGAAGTTCAGGCGCTCGTTGATCTTTTTGGCGTTGTACAGATCGCCGGTGTTGATGCCGAAGGTCTCGTTCAGAATGCTGGCCGTGGCGAAGTCCTTGGTGTTGCCGATCCAGGTGATGGTGCCGATATGGTACTTCGGCCCTTCATCGACGTAAATATCGATGTTGACCCCTTTGTTGTCCTTGGTGTAGGAGAGGGTGGTCTTGACGATGCGCGCATCGCGGTAGCCGTTGTTACGATAGAACTCGACGAGCAGGTTTTTGTCCTCGTCGAACTTGTCCTTGTCGAGCTTCGGCTGGCCGAAAATTTTTCGCCACCACGAGTTCTGTGAGGTCTCCTTGAACTCGCCCCGGAGTTTGCTATCCTTGAAGGCGTGGTTGCCGTGGAACCGGATTTTTTCGATCACCACTTTCGAGCCTTCATGGACGGTAAAGACCGCCTTGGCACGGTTGTCCCCACTTTTTTCGAGCTTGTACTCCACGCCAGCGCTCAGATAGCCTTTGGCCGCATACTGCTTTTCAATCTTGTTGGACGCATTCAGCAGCTCCTGCTGGCTTATCCTGCGGCCAGCCACAAGGCCTGCGGTTTTCAGCAGCTCCTTGTCCTTGTACTTGTCATTGCCCTTGAACTCGACGCTTTCCAGAATCGGCAACTCGGTAACTGCGAAGTTCAGTTTGATGTTGTCCCCGCCAAGCTCGGTCTGGCTGATCTCGATGTTGCTGAAGTACTGAAGATTCCAGAGGTACTGCAAGACGCCGGGAATCTGCTGGCCAGGGATGGTGATCTGTTCGCCAGCCTTCAGTGGCAGGCTTGTGAGCAGCTCCGCCTCCTTGATGGTTTGCAGTCCGCTGAATGAAATCTGGCGTACAGTCACTGTTCGGACCTGCGCGGACTGCGCCGGAGCGGGCGCGCCAGCAGTGGCTGCGGAGGGCACAGCGGCGTTAGCGGGCGCTGTTTTTGCGTAGGCGGTCGATATCGGACCGTTCAGCAATGCCAGCCCGATCAGAAGTGCTGAAAGCTTGTCTGGCGCGAAAGGTGTAGTGTTCATGAAAAAAAACTGGGTGATGCGGTGAGTTAGGTCTTTGTTGTCAAGGTTTCGGCCTTGAGCTGCTCGCTGGTCTGGCCAAAGCGCCGCTCCCTGCTCTGATACTCCCGGAGAGCATCATAGAGCTTGTCGCGGCGGAAATCGGGCCAGTACGTGTCGGTGAAAAAAATTTCGGAATAGGCAATCTGCCAAAGCATGAAATTGCTGATGCGGAACTCTCCGCTGGTTCGGATCAGCAGTTCAGGGTCGGGAATCGAAGCGGCTGAAAGGTGCGAGGCGAACAATTTTTCGTCGATCTGTCCGGGATCGAGCGTTCCGGCGGCTACCTGTTCGGCAATGGTGCGACAGGCGTTGGTGATGTCCCATTTGCCGCTGTAGCTCAGGGCGATGGTCAGGGTCAGCCCGTCATTGTTCCTGGTCTGCCCCATGGTCTCTTCGAGCGTTTTGCGCACGGCGCGGCTGACCAGATTCAGGTCGCCAATGACCTCAAGCCTGATATTATTTGCGCGAAGTTGCGGAGTCTCTTTTTTGAGCACCTTGATGAGCAGGCGCATCAGGGCTGAAATTTCGTGTTTCGGTCTTCTCCAGTTTTCAATCGAAAAGGTGAAGAGCGTCAGGGCTCCGATGCCGAGCTGGGAACACGCCTCGACGATGTCGCGTACAGAATCAACGCCAGCGATGTGACCCTCGATCCGTGACTTGCCTTGCTGTTTTGCCCACCGTCCGTTTCCATCCATGATGACCCCGATGTGCCGGGGAAACACGCAGGAGGCTTTCAACTGTTCCTGGGTCAGAGCGTCTTCGGGATCAATGTTCGATTTGAACCAATGAAGCATGTAACGTTATATTATTCCTAAGGTTAGTGCTGATTATCCGAAGTTTTGACTCTGCAGGTCGAGCGTTTATCTGGTAAGGTTGCTAGCGATGTCCACGAAATTGAATTATAGACAGTAATTTATTATTATACAAACTGTCATGACGACAGAGTTCCGTACTCTTCCGGCCGGCAGCACCTTCGGTTTACGCAGAGGTTGTTCTCTTCCCGCCGCATCATGCAGATGAATACGATCTTCAGGGCGACATGAACAGCGTGTCATGAGCGAGCCGAACACCGCCTGGTGCGGTCATCGTCTTGTGGAGTTTTTCAAAAAGCCCTTCAACTAATCCAGCCAGAACAGACGTGCAGTTTTCGCGATATGAGGACCTCAGGTCCAGACTGCTCTCCCGTGAGCTGACCTGCGAGCAGGTTATTACCGATTATTTACAGCGTATCGATGCTCACAAGGATGAGAATATTTTCACCGCTGTTTTTCATGAAGCGGCGCTCGAACGCGCTCGCGAACTTGATGCCAAGCTTGAGCGGGGCGAGGAGCCCGGCGTGCTATTCGGTATGCCGATTGCCATCAAGGACAACATCGCCATAAAGGGCGCGCCTTTGAGCTGCGCCTCGAAGATTCTCGCAGGCTACGAGAGCGTCTATGACGCCACCGCCATCGAGCGGATGGTTGCTGAGGACGCCATGTTCGTTGGCCGCACCAACATGGACGAGTTCGCGATGGGCAGCTCCAACGAGAACTCTGCCATTGGGCCGGTGCCCAATCCGTACGACAAGACCCGCGTGCCCGGCGGTAGCTCTGGCGGCTCGGCGGCGGCGGTGGCCAACGATCTCTGCATGGTGGCGCTCGGTTCCGATACCGGCGGCTCGGTTCGCCAACCCGGAGGCTTCTGCAACGTTGTCGGCCTTAAGCCGACCTACGGGCGCATTTCGCGCTACGGACTGGTGGCCTTCGCTTCGTCGTTCGACCAAATCGGCGTGCTTGCCGCCAACTGCGACGATGCGGCGCTCGTGCTTGGCGTCATTGCCGGACAGGACGAGCGCGACGCAACTTCGTCGCACCACGAAGTGCCCGACTACGAAGCCACGATGGATCGCGTCTCGCTCGAAGGACTGCGTGTCGGCGTGCCCTCCGCCTTTTTCCCGGAGAGCCTGAACGCCGATGTGGCCGGCGTGGTCAAGGCGGGGCTCAAAAAACTTGAAGATGCGGGCGCGGAGCTGGTTGACATTGACCTTCCCGACAGCGATTACGCTATCGCGGCCTACTACATTCTCGTCACCGCCGAAGCCTCTTCGAATCTCGCCCGGTTCGACGGCGTGCGTTATGGCTATCGTTCGCCCGACTCGTCCGACCTGACGAGCATGTACGTCAACTCGCGCACCGAGGGGTTTGGCGCCGAGGTCAAGCGCCGCATCATGCTTGGCACCTATGTGCTGTCGGCGGGCTACTACGACACCTATTACAAAAAAGCGCAGCAGGTGCGCCGGGTCTTCCAGAACAAGTATCGCGAGGCGTTCGAGAAGGTTGATGTGATCGCCGGACCGACCTCGCCCTTTCCGCCGTTCGGCATCGGTGACAAGATGGACAACCCGCTGGACATGTATCTGGCCGATGTCTTTACCGTTCCGGCCAGCATCGTTGGTATGCCGGCGGTCAGCGTGCCGGTCGGCTTTGACAGCCTTGGTCTGCCGGTGGGCGTCCATCTGATCTGCAACTTTTTCGAAGAGGGCAAGATGCTCGGGATTGCACGCAATCTCCAGTCATTTTGCCAGACAGCTCCGTCGAACTGACGGCTATTTTATAACACCACAAACGATTATCAATTTATGAGCGTACTGGTCAATAAAGATACCCGTCTGGTTGTGCAGGGAATCACCGGTAGCGAAGGCACGTTTCACACCTCGCAGATTCTCGAATATGGCACCAATGTCGTCGCTGGTGTCACGCCCGGCAAGGGCGGAATGCTCTATAACGGCAATGAAAAAGACCAATTCTGCCGTCCGGTTCCGGTGTTCGATACCGTCCGCGACGCAGTGGAGAAGGCCGAAGCCAACGCCACGGTCATTTTCGTGCCCGCGCCGTTTGCCGCTGACGCCATCATGGAGGCCGCCGATGCCGGACTGAACGTGATCATCTGCATCACCGAAGGCATTCCGGTCAACGATATGATGAAGGCCTACAGCTTCGTGCAGGAGAAAGGCGCAGTGCTGGTCGGCCCGAACTGCCCTGGCGTCATCACCCCCGGCGAAGCCAAAGTTGGCATCATGCCCGGCTTTATCCACAAAAAAGGCTCCATCGGTGTCGTCTCGCGCAGCGGAACCCTGACCTACGAGGCGGTGCACCAGCTCACCGAGGTCGGTCTTGGCCAGTCCACCTGCATCGGTATCGGCGGCGACCCGATCATCGGCACTCGCTTCCTCGACGCTATCAAAATGTTCGCCAAGGATGATGAAACCGAAGGGCTTGTCATGATCGGTGAAATCGGCGGCAGCGCTGAAGAAGAGGCCGCCGAGTACATCAAAAGGCACTTCAAGAAGCCAGTCGTCGGCTTTATCGCAGGTCGCACCGCGCCTCCCGGACGCCGTATGGGTCATGCAGGTGCCATCGTCTCGGGCGGCAAAGGAACCGCCGAAGAGAAGATCAAGGCAATGGAAGCCGCAGGTATCAACGTGGTCGAAAACCCTGCCGACATCGGCCAAGCAATGCTCAAAGCCCTCGGCAAAGCCTGAGTATTGCTCGCATGTTCTTGCATACACAAAAAGCGCCATCTGGCGCTTTTTGTGTTCAGGCTGATCGGACTGATCAGTCTGATCGCAGACTTATCGTCAAAAAAAACTACAATCCCAGACTCACCAGATCGTGGATGTGTACGAGGCCAACGGGCTTCTGCTCTTCGTCGCAGACCATGAGCTGGGTGATGCGCCAGGTTTCGAGGAGTTCAAGGCACTCTTTGGCCATCATGTCGGCTGAGACGGTTTTCGGATTTCCTGTCATCACTTCCGCCGCTTTTTTGTCGAGGAACCCTTCGCCGGTTTGCACCAGCCGCCGCAGGTCGCCGTCGGTGAAGATTCCGATGAGGCGGCCCTTGCTATCGACAACGCCGCTGACGCCGTAGCGTTTTGAGCTGATTTCGAGGATGAGGTCGGCGACGGTTGCATTTTCCGGGACTAATGGGAGCGCATCGCCGCTCGCCATGACGTCGCCGACCCGCATCGTCAACTGCTTGCCGAGCGAGCCTTTTGGGTGGGTGAGGGCGAATTCGAGGTCGGTGAAGTTCTTCTTTTTCATCAGACAGATTGCCAAGGCGTCGCCCATCGCGAGCATGGAGGTTGTCGAGGTGGTCGGAGCCAGATCGTACGGACAGGCCTCCTGTTCGACGCTGGTGTCGAGCACGATGTGGGCGTTCATGGCCAGGTAGGAACGCGTGTTCCCGGTGAAGGCGATGATGGTGGCTTTGCGTTCCCGTAGCGCTGGAATGATGAAGTTCAGTTCTTCGGTCATGCCACTTTTGGAGAGGCAGATGACCGTGTCGCCTTCCGAAACTACGCCGAGGTCGCCGTGGGCCGCTTCAGCCGGGTGCATGAACACCGCTGTGGTGCCGGTCGAAGAGAGCGTGGCGGCGATTTTCTGGCCGATGATGCCCGATTTGCCCATGCCTGAAATGATGATTTTGCCCTTGCTCTCAAGCATCAGATCGACCGCTTTTGCGAAGCTTTCGTCAAGCCGTTCGCTCATCGCGCGAAGGGCGTCCGCCTCTTGCAGCAGGATCGTTTTTCCTTCCTGTACCGTGGCCATTGATCTGTTCATGATGCTCGTGTTGGGTTCGGTGGCGCGGCGGGCTGGTCGCCGGAAAAAACAGGGCATTGCTGCCAACGCTCGCGTTTCAGCGGTTGCCGGATTCAAAATCTTTTTGAGCCGCCTAAAATTGAAAGATTCATTATCAGGAAAATTCATGTTATTTTCAAGCACCGGCTGAACACTCCGGGGCGTTGCTGAACGAATCGCTCACCCGATTGACGCTTCGGCGCTTTTTGCGGTGTTCACGCCAACCATAACCCGTCGCTAATTTTACAAGCTGTTCATTATGAGCTGGATCATCATTCTCGGTTTTGCATTGTCGGTATTTTTCATGCTCGTTTTTTTCCTTTCCCGCTTTGTCCAGCACATGAAGGAGGAGCAGAATATGGAGATCGAAACGTTCAAGCAGGGGCTTATCGACAAGGATAATCCGGTCGGGCTGACCGGCAAGGAGCTCGAAGACCTCAAGCAGCAGCAGGCCGAGGCGCAGAAGCACCTGCGCGAGGTCATCTCCAAGATTCCGGTTGTCCAGAAAGAGGGCAAGTTCCAGGTTGATATGGACGCGGTCAGGAAGCACAAAGAGCAGGCCTCCGCGACCGACGGTTCTGCCGGGCCGCAAAACAACAAGAACGCCTGATCCACTGTTCGGAACGCTCTTCGGATGTTCTCCAAACTCAAGCTTCTTGCCAAGGATACGGTCATTTACGGTGCGAGCACCATTCTGGCCCGCAGTCTGAACTACATTCTCGTTCCGCTCTACGCCAACAAGCTCTCCACCTTTGACAACGGCATCCAGGCGGTTGTCTATGCCAATATCGCCTTGGCGAACGTTATGTTCGCTTACGGTCTTGAAACCTCCTATCTGAAGGTCGCCTCGGACGCCATCAAACGCAACGAGGATGAGCGCCCCTATTTTTCGACGGCCTTCATCAGCCTGTTCGTGACCTCGCTGCTTTTTTCCGGCCTCTTGCTGCTGTTCGCCCCTTCGATTGCGACCGCTATCGGTCTGGCTCCCGAATCGGGCATCTACATCCAGTACGCCGCAGCGATCCTGTTTATCGATACGCTGCTGGTTGTGCCGTTCGCGGAGTTGCGGCTGAAGCGCAAGGCGATTCCGTTCGCGCTGGCCAAGGTGATGGGGGTTGTCGGCGGGGTGGTGAGCACCTTCGTGCTGATCCTTGGATTCCACGCGGGGCTGTCGGGCGTGTTCATCGGCGAGGCGCTTGGTTCGGCGGTGAGCTTGCTGTTTATCCTGCCGGTGCTAAAGAATCTCCGGCCTGTGTTTTCGCCCAGCCTCCACCGGGAGTTGTTGCGCATCGGTCTGCCGTACGTGCCGACCGGTATCGCGGGGCTTCTGATTCACCTGATCGACCGGAACCTGTTGATCCGCATTCCGCAGCATGACATCGAGCGACTGTACGGCGCGGGGTTCCAGGCGTCGGATATTACCGGTATTTACGGCCGGGTGGCGGCGTTTGGCGTGGCGCTCCAGATGTTCATCCAGGTGTTTCGTTTCGCCTGGCAGCCCTTTTTTCTACAACACGCCGATGACCCGGAGGCCAAGCCGCTCTTTCGTCAGGTGATGAATCTGTCGGGTATCGCAGTGATTGTGCTCGCCGTGGCTTGCACCTTTTTCGTGCCCGATCTGGTGCGTTACCACTGGGGCGGCACGCTCTATCTGTTGCCGCCGAAATACTGGATGGGCATGTCGATTCTGCCGTGGATTTTTTTCAGCTACGTGTTCGACATGATTTCCACCAACCTCTCCGCCGGTCTTTTGATTACCGGAAAGACCAAATATCTGCCGGTTGTGACCTTCGCTGGAGCCGCCGTGACGACGCTTGGCTGCTGGTTTCTTATTCCGCTTGCCGGTATGGATGGCGCGGCGGTGGCGATTCTGCTTGGCACGTCGGTCATGAGTCTCTGCATGGGCTTCTTCTCTGTCCGGTTCTACCCGATCAGCTACGACTGGGGGCGGCTGGCGATTTTGCTCGGCGCAGGTCTGGCGTTCGCGGCGTGGCACGGCGATCTGCTTGCCCAGCTTGCTCGCTTCGGGATTGAGGGTGGGGCAACCATGTGGGTGAAGCTGTTGATTGTGCTGCTCTATCTGGCGCTGGGTGTGCTCATTTTCCGTAACGAGGCACTGGCGGTGGTGCGGATGGTGAAACAGAAAATTCGGGCTTCGGGAGGTGGCCGCTCATGATTCGACTCGCAACCGTTCAGTTCACGCCCTGTCTCGGCGAGCCCGATGCAAATCTTGAGGCGATTGGCAAGCTGCTTGCATCGGTCGAAGCGGATGTCATCGTGTTGCCCGAGCTGTGCACGAGCGGCTATTTTTTCGTCTCGCGCGAAGAGCTCGAACCGTTCGCTGAAGTGCTGGGTGGCAGGGCGTGCGGCTTTTTCCATCGCTTGGCCGACAAAAAGCGGGCGATCATCGTCGCGGGAGTGCCGGAAGCCGCAGGCGGGCTCTTCTATAATTCGGTGTTTGTCTTTCGGCCTGACGTCCCGGAACCGCTCATCTATCGCAAGTCCCATCTCTTTTACAAAGAGCGCTTTGTCTTCGAGCCCGGCGATACCGGCTTTCCTGTCGTTCGCGACGAGCGGCTGGATCTCTCCATCGGCATCATGCTCTGCTACGACTGGCGCTTTCCCGAGGTGGGCCGCTCGCTGGCGCTCGATGGGGCGGAGCTGATTGCCTGCCCGTCCAACCTCGTGACCGATGCGTGGCGCAAGGTCATGCCTGCCCGCGCTATCGAAAACAAGCTCTACGTCGCGGTGGCCAACCGGTGTGGCACCGAAACGCGAGGTGAGGAGACGTTGCTGTTCAAGGGGTGTTCGGCGGTGTACGATCCGTGGGGGGAAGCGGTTGCGCTTGCCGATGCCGAGGGCGATCGGGTGATGGTTTCGGAGATTGATCCCCGTCCGTGCCGCGACAAGAGCTTCAATGAGTTCAACGACATTTTCGCTGATCGGCGGCCCGAGCTGTACGGCGCGCTCTGCCGCCACCGGCGTTGAGCGCGCACGTCCGTTCGTTTACCGTTTTTCAGCCATACGGCCAATGTTGTCGACCAGTTCGGAGGGTTCGATACCATTGCTGGTAGCGATTTCACGAATGGTTTCCTCCGGCGAGGTTTCGATGCCCTGTTGCTTCAGCGCCTGTTGCAGCGCCAGCGGTGTGAGGCCGATGGTTTTGGCTGCTTCGCTGAGGGTTTTTCGGCCCCATCCGCTTCCGGGGAGTCCTCCTGACGGCTTGCCTTCCATGATGATTGCGTACAGTTTCTGCACCCCCATGCCGTTGTTCTCAGCAATCTCTTGCAGCGTCTGGCTGGTGCTTTGCACCTTCACGCCTGCTGCGCGAAGCTTTTCGACCATCTGCTCCGCCGGTGTGCCGACCTGCGGCAGGGCGGCAAGTTCATCAAGCGGCATCGCTTCAGCGTGAGGCACCGGCGGGCCTCCGGATTTGTATTCCCAGGAAGCTGAAAGCTTGTCGCCAAACGCGATGAGCTGCTCGAATGGTGGCCAATGCCAGAGAGTTCCGACGCCGAACAGCAGGAAGAGCATCAGCGAGGCTGCAAGCTCCGCCGGGTGGCTCAATCCCTTGTTTGCCTTACGTTTCAGGTAGGTAAAGAAGGCCTTCCAGTTGAGCACGAACAGGTGAAAAATCGACAGGATGATGAAGGCTGCTGCGAAGACTACGTGCTGATTTTCCCACCCTTTTTTGGTCAGGCCGAGAATGTTCCAGTCAGTCCAGTTCGCCACTCGGCCGGGTGGCGAAAGATAGAGGACAACGCCGGAGATGGTCATGGCAAGAAATGCGAGCGTGAGGCTCACGCTGACGAATGGTCTCCATTTGAAGGAGGATTTGGTGGCCATGGCAGTACAGCGTTCAGCTTCTTATGGATGATTTGGAGGTGGCGGAGGAGGGCCGAATGGCTTCATTTTCCGGTGGCCGCCAGGTGTTCCGTGCTGCCACGAAGACAGTTTCTGGTACCGGACATAGTAGATATGGCTGAGCATTTTTTCAAGCGAGTCGCGCTGAGATGGGGTGCAGAGGGTGGCCAGCTCGTGGAAGTGGTTGGCCAGATTGTTTTCAAGCCAGGCCTGACGCTGACCGATGCTGTCGGCGATGGCCGCAATTTTCTGTTTGTCGGGCGAGGCCTTGATCGATTCGGAAATGAGTGCCTTTTTCAGCTCCACAATGTTGCGTACAGCCGGCATGGTCTTGCGGAAATGCTCCTGCCGGAGCTTCATGAACGCGGTTTTCTGCTGCTCGGTCAGCTCCAGTTCAACGTGACCTGGACGTTCGCTTCTGTAATAGCGGGTTACTTCAACGGTTTGGCCACTGCTTGAAACGAAATTCTGCCACCAGATTACCCCCATCAAGGCAATATTCAGGAGGACAAGGATAACCAGCGTCGTGGTGATGAAGCGCTTTGAAGAGAGAAAATCCATCGGTATCCAGAAAAAAATTAGAAAACATCGTGTCAGGAGAGGCGCTCAGGTAACGCTCGGACCAGATTTCGCTGTTGCTCCGGTTGCCTCTCCCTGTTTATTCAGCGGCCAAGAGCCGATTGATCGTCGTAATAGGAGAGCGCCGGTCCGCCATAGTCCTCGCTGAAGCTGTCGGCTAGCGTACCCGACGCACTGGTGGTCGACTGGGGCGTCTGGCTCGTGAATAACAGCATGGCCGAGGCGATATTCAGCATGAGCAGCAGGGCAAGAAATACCACTTTCGGGCTGAGCGCCATGCTGACGATGGGCTTGTCGCCATTATTGATCGGCTCCATTGCGTTGATTCGCTGCATCAATTGTGCCCTGAAACGGGGGCTTGGCTCCACCTGCGGCATCCGGTCAAGGAGTTCCAGCGTCTTCGAGACTTCCGCTTCGCATTGTTCAAAATTCCTGTTCATGGTTCTGCTCCGTTTCATTTTCTGCTATTTGACGTCAACGCTTGCAAAATCTTGTATGGTACCTCTTGCTTCCGTTGTCTCGGGTCGCGTTCGTTATGATTCTGACCGGAATTCTCGCTCCAGGCGTGACTGAAGATTTTTCTTCGCCCGGTGAATGAGCGATTCCACTGCCGGAACGGTGGTCTCGAGAATGTCGGCGATCTCCTGGTTGCCATAGCCGTCGTATTTGCTTAACAGAAACGCTGTTTTCTGGTTGTCCGGCAGCGAATCGAGCGCATTGCGGAGCTTGTCGGCCCGCTCATTGCCGACGAGCACATCGGCGGGATTGTTATGGTTGGGGGCCGGAAGCGATTCTGCCGGATCGTCGATGCCGATGATCCGTTTCAGCGAGCTGAAACGTTTTTTGCGTTTCTGGCGACGCAGGTGGTCAAGCGATTTGGTGACAGCAATCCGGTAAATCCAGGTAGAGAGTTTCGATTCCTGCCGGAACTTGTCAAGCGACCGGTTGACTTCGATGAACACCTCTTGGGCCAGGTCTTCGGCATCTTCCCGATTGAAAACGAACCGGTAACAGGTATTGATGACCATGTCCTGATGTTCTGCGACAAGATCGCTGAAAAAGCGTTCGCTGGATGTAGTAGTCGTCTGCTCCAAGTGATAACTGTTAATGCGCTAAGAACATATGTTTTCTGGCCGGTGGCAGCACCATCAGCCTCGCGCCGTGTCACTCGGAACAATCAACGAATGACGCGGCGCGTACTCAAGGGCACCTCTAAAAACTTATTGCGCGGCCCGATTGCGGCGTTGGGTGGTGCTCGAAATCCTCATGTACACTGCGTACATTCCGGTTTCTGCGCTCCATCCGCCTTGCACTCAGGTCGCTCATGACACTTTTTAGAGGTGCCCTCAAGTGTACAAAACATGCTTGACGTTTTTATGTGACGGTCATTTGCTGCCGTTCTTGCGCTCTTTATGCCAGTTTCGAGGCGAATGCGAGCACTTTTTCCACCTTGTCTGTCGAATCGGCCTCGCAGTAGATTCGCAGTATTGGCTCGGTACCCGACGGCCTGATGAGCAGCCAGCCGCCTTCGAAATGGTATTTGTAGCCGTCAAGGTCGTTGAATCCCGTGACCGCATAGCCCGCGATGCTTTTCAGCTTACCGCCAGCCGCCGCTGCGATGATGGCGTTTTTTTTCTCTTCGGCAACGCGCAGGTCGTTGCGGTTGTAGCTGAAAAATCCGAACTCCTCGTACAGCTCTTCGACCAAGCCGGTGAGCGTTTTCTGGCGGAGCGCCATGATTTCAAGAATCAGCAGGCCGATATAGACGCCGTCGCGCTCGGGCAGGAATGAGGTAATGCCGATGCCGCCGGACTCTTCGCCGCCGATGAGAATGTCGTTGGTGGCCATCAGCTTGCTGACATGCTTGAAGCCGACCGGCAGGAGATGCATCTTCAGATCGTGCTTTTTGCAAAGTTTGTCGATGATGTCGGTCAATGCAAAGGTCTTGGCTACCTCGCCGCGCTGGCCCTTCTGTTCGACCAGATATTTCAGAATGATGGCGAACAGCTTGTGCGAATCAACGAACTTGCCCTCTTCGTCGAGCATTCCTATGCGGTCGGCGTCGCCGTCGTTGATGATCGCCACGTCGGTTTCGACCTCCTTGAAGAACTCCACGAAGTCGCCGATGTATTGCGGAATCGGTTCGGGGTTGATGCCGTTGAAGCCGGGGTTCTGCGAGCAGTGATAGCAGTTGACCATCGACTCGTCGAACAGGCGGGTAATCATGTCTTGACCCGCGCCATACATGGCGTTGTGGGCAATTTTGATGCCCGATTCGCGGATCAGTTTCAAGTCGAGTTTCGCTTCGAGATAGCTCGCGTAGTACGATTTGATGTCGGTCATCGTAATCAGGTTCTCCGCAGGAGTGACCGGCGTCGCGGCGTCCACCGTGAGCAGATTCTTTTCAATTTCGTCGATCACCTCCGGATTGGCTGGGCCGCCGAACGACGCCTTGATCTTGAAGCCGTTGTACTGCGGTGGGTTGTGCGATGCGGTGATCATCACGCCGCCGGCGAGTTTGTGATCGCGGGTGTAGAGCGAGACGGCGGGCGTGGAGGCGAAGCTGTCGGCGAGATAGACCTTCAGGCCCATCGACGAGAGCACCTCCGCCGTGTAGCGGGCGAACTCCTTCGACATGAACCGGGTGTCGTAACCAACGCAGACGCCGTTGGCTTTGTCGGGATGCGAGAGGAAGTAAGCTCCCGATGCGAGAGCTGCCAGTTTGAGATTGTCGTAAGTGTATTCTTTGGCGATAATTGCTCGCCAACCATCGGTTCCGAACTTGACTTGCATTCTGTTGTGAATTTAATTTAATATAATTGTTGGACTGGCTGGCGTTTCATTTCATGAAGGGCATCTCTGCAAAGCGTTTTGAACGATGTGGACGCAAGCACGGTTGCTGTCGGCAATATACGCAGCAATCGGGATGTGCGATAGCTTTCAGAGGTATCCTGAATTTACCGCTCCTCAGCCGGTGAGGTAACTTGTTTTTAAATATACGCTTTCCTGTTCGATGATGCAATTTCAGCAGCCGATGCGCGGCAAGACCCTGTTCGTTCTTGCCGGTGAGGTTTCCGGCGATCTGCACGCCTCCGGCCCTGTGTCAACGCTGCTTGAAAAGGCTCCCGGTACGAAGGTGTTCGGCGTAGGCGGGCGCAAGCTCGCCGAACTTGGCGCGGAGCTGCTCTACACCACCGACGAGATGAGCATCATGGGCTTCGTCGAGGTGCTCAAGCAGGCGGTGTTCCTGCGCAAGGTGATTCGCGAACTCAAGGCGGCCATTGTGCGCGAAAAGCCCGACGCCGCGCTGCTTGTCGACTATCCCGGCATGAACCTGCACATAGCGGCGTTTCTGAAAAAGCAGGGAGTTCCGGTGATCTACTACATTTCGCCGCAGGTGTGGGCGTGGAAGGAGCGGCGGGTCGAGAAGATTCGCGCCTGCGTTGATCGCTTGCTGGTCATTTTTGATTTCGAGGTTGATTTTTACCGACGCCACGGCATCGAGGCCGAGTTCGTAGGCAATCCGGTGGTCGAAGAGCTGGCGGAGCTGAAATTCGCGCCGAAGCCGGAGTTCCTCGCGCGGATGGGCATTGCTCCCGACGCCCGTATCATCGGCCTGTTACCGGGCAGCCGCAAGCAGGAGATCGAGAAGATTTTCCCCGAAATGCTCGGTGCGGCAAAGCGTATCCGGGAGCAGACGAAAACGGTATTCCTGCTCGCCAAGTCGCCGCATATCGACCTGGCGCTGTACGAGCGCTACATCCGCCAAGTGGGCGTCGAAACGTTCGTCTGCTCATCGTACGAGGTGATGCAGTACAGCGATCTGGAGCTGGTGACCTCCGGTACGGCAACGCTTGAATCGCTCTGCTTCGCCACGCCGATGGTGGTGCTCTACAAGACCTCGCCGCTGAACTACTTCATCGGTAAGCGGCTGGTGAAGCTCAACAACATTGCGCTGGCCAACATTGTCGCCTGCGGATTGCTGTCGGAAAAGCAGGCCGTGCCGGAGCTGATCCAGCACGAGGCTAACGCCGAAAACATCAGCCGTCAGGCGCTGCAAATTCTTTGTGACGATGCCCTCTCCTCGGCGATGCGGTGCGAGCTTCAGGATGCGCGGGCGCGGCTCTCATCGGATTCGCCGTCACGCCACGTGGCCGCCGTGCTGCTTGAATATCTTTGAATGAGGTGAAGCTATGAGTGATGTTATCAACTACCTGACAACCCATCCGCTCGCGCTCGGCGTTGCTGTGATTTTTTCGCTGCTGATCGTGCTCTCATTCGCCCGGCGGATTCTGCGCTTTCTCGTCGTTCTCGTCGCGTTCGGCATCCTCTACATCGCTTGGGTGAGCTGGCATGGCGGCAACCCCGCCGAAAAGGCGGAGAAAGCCAGCAAGTCGGTCAAGGAGGCGGTGCACAAAGGGGGAAATGCAATGAAGGCGTTCGATTGGCTGTTCAAAAGCGACGAAGAACAGTCTCAGAAAGAGGTGAACAAGTGAGCGAGGTTGTTGTCTCATTGTGTTTCCGACAACCGTCAGAAACATAATGAGACTGCTGTAACAGGAGTCGTTATCGCGAGGCCCGACTTGTCGGGACGTGGCAATCCATCTTGCTGAATGTGCGAATGGGTCGCCACGTCGCTTCGTTCCTCGCAATGACATGGAACGCAGGACGGTCTCCAATTGACGCTCAATATCCTCATCGCCCGCTGATGGCTCCGGTCGGGCAGTGGTCGGCCAGTTCCTGCTGGATTGTGAGTTCATCTCCGCTGACCGATTCCAGCGTGCGGATGCAGACGCCGCAATCGACGCACTTTTCCCGCTCGAAACGTATGTTGCCTGCTCTGTTAATGCTGAAGTATTCATGGGTTTCTTCGGTGATCGGAGTGGCTACGCCGAACGCCGTGGCGAGATTGCGCAGGCGGCAGTTGTCCACCGCTTGGCAGCGGCAGCGCAGGCAGCGCTTGGCCTCCTCGCGTGCCTGTTCCGGATTGTAGCCCGTCACCGCCTCATCGAAACTTCGGCGTCTCGCTTCGGCCTCAAGCTCCGGCATGGCAACCCGTGCCGCTGGCCTTGCCCGGTCGTAGAATTGGTGCGGGGCCGTGTCGCGTGCTCCGTAGGATGAGTTGAAGCGCTTTTTGTTCGTTGCAGTCGGATCGCCACCGCAGAGGAAGCGGTCGATGGCTTCGGCGGCCACACGGCCCTGCCGGATAGCCTCGATGGCCAGATCGGGGCCGCTGACGCAGTCGCCTGCTGCGAAGACGCCAGAAGCGCTGGTAAGCATCGAGCCGCGCTGCACGGTGACCGTGCCGTTGCGCTCGGTGCCGATGCCCGATGCGGCTTCTGCCGGAAGGTCAACCTGCTGGCCGGTGGCTGAGATGACCGTGTCGGCTTGCAGCGTGAACTCCGATCCCGCAACGGGAACCGGGCGGCGGCGTCCACTTGCGTCGGGCTCGCCGAGCTGCATTTCGACCGCCGTGACGACGAGTCCGTCCGCTCCATTCTCAATCGAAACCGGCGCGGCGAGCAAACGAAGCTCGACCCCCTCGGCGACCGCTTCCTCGATTTCAAGCCGGTTGGCGGGCATCTCTTCGCGGCCTCGGCGGTAGAGAATCGTCACCGATTCCGCGCCGAGTCGCAGGGCGGTTCGCGCTGCGTCGATGGCCGTGTTGCCGCCACCGATGACGATGACCGACTTGCCGGGCGCGGCAGCCTTTCCGTCCGCAACGTTGGCAAGGAAACCGATGCCGCTCTGCACGCCGTCCAGCTCTTCGCCCGGAATGCCGAGCTTCGCAGCCCGGCTCGCGCCGATGGTGAGCAGTATGGCGTCATGCTCTTTCTGCAACTCCTCCAGTCCGGTATCTTTTCCGAACAGAGTCGAGAAGCGGAAGGTCGCGCCCATCTTCACGAGCGGCTCGACATCGGCGTCGATCACCGCTTCGGGCAGGCGGAATTTCGGGATGCCGTAGCGCATCATGCCGCCCGCTTTTTCGTTCGCGTCGATGATCGTCACCTCGTGGCCGCCAAGCAGCAAGAACCACGCGGCAGTCAGGCCAGCAGGTCCCGCGCCGACGATGGCTACGCGCTTGCCGGAGGCTGGGTTGCGCTCCGGCAGTTCCGATTTTTCAACGATCTCCTGGTCGGCGGCGAAGCGCTTGAGGGCGCAGATCGAGACCGGTTCGTCAACGCCGTGGCGGCGGCACGCCTCCTCGCACGGGGCGGGGCAGACGCGCCCGAGGATGCCCGGCAGCGGAATGGTGCGGCGGATGATTTCCAGCGCCTCGCGGTTGTTGCCTTTGGCGATGGCCGAGACGAATTCGGGAATGTCGCAACCTGCCGGGCAGGCCAGCTCGCACGGCGCGAGGCAGTCGCCGCAGTGCTGGGCGAGGAGCCGTTCGAGGCTCTGGCGGCGCATCGAGTCCAGCTCGGCGTTGCGCGTCTCGACCACCATTCCTTCGCTCACCTTTGTGCTACACGAGGGGATAAAGCGGTTCTTGCCCTTGAGTTCTACGATGCATATCCAGCACGAGCCGGTTGCTTCGATCTCTTTGTGGAAGCAGAGGGTGGGGATGCGAATGCCGTTGCTGCGAGCCGCTTCGAGGATGGTTTGTCCCGGAGCCGCCTGCACGTTGCGGCCATCGATAATGAGGTTGACGGATTTCATAGTCGGTATCATTTCATGGTTGCGTTCATGCGCCCGGGTTGCCGGAGCCATCGCCGAAGGTTTTGTCGATAGAGTGCGCCACCTTTTCGAGTAGCCACATGGGGGTTGAGGTTGCGCCGCAGATGCCCACGCTTTCGACCGGGTTGCCATGTTCGCCGACGAACCACTCCGGCTGGATTTCGTTCACATCCTCGATGAAGTAGCTGTGCGGATTGGCGTCTTTGCAGATCGAATAGAGTACCTGGCCGTTCGAGCTTTTGCGGCCAGCCGCGAAGATGATGCGGTCGTTGGCCAGCGCGAAGTCGCGCAGTTTGCCGTTGCGGCTCGAAACCTGTCGGCAGATGGTGTCCTTGTAAACAAGCTCCGGCATCGCGCGAGCACCGGTTTTTTCGGCGGTGATGTCGATGTCGCGCACGGCCATCCATGCACCGGATGCTGTGCCGGGGTTGCGGTGGCCGTGCGTGGCAAAGAGCGTTTCAAGGTTCTTCTTCAGCTCGTAAAAGCCGGGAACATCCATCGTGGTCTGGGAGATCAGGGCGGTCTTGCGGCCCAGCTCGAGCGGCGCGGTTTCTGCCTTATCGGACAGGTCGGGATGCTTGATGACGACGCCTTCGTCGTTGCACTGGCCGTTGATGCCGATCACCTCCGGGTGAACTTTCTTGCCGTAGATCACCACCTGGTAGCCGAGCTGGTGCAGCATTTTGGCGGTCTTCTGTAACTTCGCCACCACCGGGCAGGTGGTGTCGGTGATTGCGAGATTGTTGCGGCGAGCGGTTTGGTAGGTCGATGGCGGTTCACCGTGAGCGCGGATCAGCACCTCGGCATCGCGCAGCTCTTCGAACGCCGGAATGTCGATGGTCTCCATGCCGAGCGCTTCGAGCCGCTTGACCTCCACCTCGTTGTGCACCACGTCGCCAAGGCAGTAGAGCTCACCGGACTGTGCGAGTTTCTCTTCGGCAACATGAATCGTGCCCTGCACGCCGATGCAGAAGCCGGATGATGTTCTGTCAAGATTGATTTTCACGATCGTCTCTCCGGAATGGTAAGGCCAGCGCCTTTCAAGGTTCAGATTTTGCCGGAAAAGATACAATTAAAATGGGAAAGACAATGAGGTGGGGGAGAATGGGAAAGATCAGTCAGATCAGAAGAATAGAATACCTACCGGATTGCTCCTACACTTCTGCCAGCTCCACGTCGGGGAGTTCGGTGCCCATGAAGAGGCGGTAGAGTTTGCGGAATTTCTGGGGGAGGTCGCTGACTATGAGGTGCGGTAGCGCTTTCTCGGTGCTTTGATTCAGGAGATCGCGTTTCGAGAGGAGTGCTTCAGCTTTGCTGGCGACTGCGTCAGCGGAGTCGATGATGGCGATTTCCGGCCCAGCGATGCTTTCGATGACTTGTCGCAAAATCGGGTAGTGGGTGCAGCCGAGCACGAGGGTGTCGATCTCTCGTCCGGTGAAGGCTGAAAGGTACTCTTTGGCGACGAGGCGGGTGGCGGGGTGGTTGATGAATCCCTCTTCGGCGAGAGGGACAAAGAGCGGACAGGCTTTCGGGAACACTTCAAGCGTATCGTTTTCTTCACGGATGGCGCAGGTGTAGGCGTTCGAGCCGATGGTGGCCTGGGTGCCGATGACGCCGATCCGGCCTGATTTGGTCCGTTGCGCGGCAAGTTCAGCGCCCGCTTTCAGCACGCCGATGACCGGCATGTCGCCCGCGGTCTGTTCGACCACGTCAAGCGCCAGCGCCGATACAGTGTTGCAGGCCACGATGATGAGCTTCGGCTGGTGCTTCATCAATAGCTCGGTATCTTCGCGGGCGTATTTGCGGATCGTCACCTGTGACTTCGTGCCATACGGTACGCGAGCGGTGTCGCCGAAGTAGATCAGCCGCTCCGAAGGCAGCGCGGCCTGCACGGCCTTGACGACGGTCAGCCCGCCGATGCCCGAGTCGAAAATGCCGATCGGGCTGTCGCTTGAAGTCTTGTGCTGCGGCATGGTTGCTTACACGTTGAACCTGAAGACGATGACGTCGCCGTCTTTCACGATGTACTCCTTGCCTTCGGAGCGCATCTTGCCGGCCTCTTTTGCCTTTTGCTCCGAGCCGAGGGAGATCAGGTCTTCGTAGGCGATCACCTCGGCGCGGATGAAGCCTTTCTCGAAATCGGTGTGAATGGCGGCGGCGGCTTCCGGGGCGGCTGCGCCCTTACGGATCGTCCAGGCATGAACCTCCTTGACGCCTGCCGTGAAGTAGTTGTGCAGGCCGAGCAGGTCGTAGGCCTCGCGGATGAGGCGGTCGAGGCCCGACATTTCGAGCCCGAGGCTTTCGAGGAACTCCGGGCGCTCCTCTTCGGGTAGCTCGGCGATGTCCGCTTCCGCCTTGGCGCTGATGACCAGCATGTTTGCGCCATTGGTCGCTGCGATTTCAGCCACTTTCGCGCTGTATTCGTTGCCGTCAGGCAGATCGCTTTCGGCGACGTTGGCCGCGTAGAGAATGGGCTTGGAGGTCAAAAGGAAGAACTGGCGGGCCAGCTCGCGCTCCTGGTCTGTCTCCGTGATGCGGCGCACCGGTACGCCATCGCCAAGTCCCGAGATGATTTTTTCGGCCAGATCGACCAGCGGCAGCAGTTCCTTCTCCTTGCGGGCGTTCTTGCGCAGCTTGTCCATGCGCTTTTCCATGCTGTCCAGATCGGCCAGCATCAGCTCGGTTTCGATGGTGGCGATATCGTCCGCCGGATCAATTTTGCCCTCGACGTGCACAATGTCCGAATCCTCGAAACAGCGCACCACGTGGATGATCGCATCGACTTCGCGAATGTGCGACAGGAACTGGTTGCCTAGTCCTTCGCCCTTGCTGGCCCCCTTGACCAGACCGGCAATATCGACGATTTCGAGCACCGCCGGAACGATTACCGGCGTCTTGACAACGCTGGCCAGTTCACCGAGGCGCTTGTCGGGTACCAGCACGGTGCCGACGTTGGGTTCGATGGTGCAGAATGGGTAGTTGGCGGCTTCGGCCTGTTTGGCCGTGATGGCATTGAACAGCGTCGATTTGCCGACATTTGGCAGACCGACAATGCCGCAGCGAAGTGACATAGGTGGAGCGGGTTGATTATTGATGGAAAAACGGAAAAACGAAAGGAACCGTATGAGGAACGGTTTTAACATTTAATCAAAATGCTTGGAAAAACCAAATAGATTTTCTACAATAACAAGCTAAGTCAAAATGTGTTGAACGAGGAGAAGCTCTATCGAACAGAAACCGATCATCGTCGCCATAGATGGCCCGGCAGCATCCGGTAAAAGCACGACCGCCAAAATTCTCGCGGGAAGGCTCGGATACACCTATATCGATACCGGAGCCATGTACCGCTCGGTCACGCTCAAGGTGCTCCGCGAGGGGCTGCTCGACGAGATTCGCAAGGACGAATCTTCCATTGGCGAACTGTTGCGGACGATCACGATCGGCTTTCAGGGTGAGCGGGTTTTGCTTGATGGCGAGGATGTGTCCGAAGCGATCAGGGAAAATCGGGTCAGCCGCCAGGTCAGTTTTATCAGCTCCCTCAAGGCTGTTCGCGACAAACTCCGCGAGCTTCAGCAACAGATGGGCCGTGAGCGTGGCATCGTCATGGACGGTCGCGACATCGGCACCGTTATTTTCCCTGACGCCGAATTGAAGATTTTTCTTGTCGCCGATCCGGCTGAACGCGCCAAACGGCGTCACGCCGAGCTGCTTCTCAACAACAGCGGCGCGGCTGTACCGTCGGTCGAAGAGCTTGAAGAAGAGATCAAACAGCGGGATCGCGACGACGAACAGCGCACGCACGCGCCGCTCAAGCGCCATCCCGACGCGGTCTTGCTCGATACCTCGAACATGACCATCGAAGAGCAGGTCAACGTCGTGTACGATCTGGTCAATAACGTTGTATCGCAACAGAGCCGGTGAGGCGGCGCGTTGCTCCTGAATGTGAACAGTGTTCTTTCGTGTCATCATTCATAACCATAAAAACCGGCAGCCGAAATCTCTCGCGGCTGACGGCAAATCTATCAGAGAGGAAGGAAAACATTAATGTCAGAAACAACAACGCTGGAAACGCCGAAGCCGAAAGTGCCGGGCAGAAAAAAAGTCAAGATCTTTGCTCACTACGACCCAGCAGAGCTGCAGCAGATGGAGTCGCTCTACACGAGCACTCTTTCAGAGATCAGTGAAGAGGAAATCGTCAAAGGAAAGATCGTTTCGATTTCCAACAAAGATGTCACCATCGATGTTGGCTTCAAGTCGGAAGGTATTGTGTCGCTTCTTGAGTTCCGTGACGAGGATGAAATCAAGGCAGGTGACGAGGTCGAAGTCTATCTCGAAAACCTCGAAGACAAGATGGGTCAGCTTATCCTTTCCAAAAGGAAAGCCGACGTGCTCCGCATCTGGGACAAGATTTACGATTCAATCGAGAACGATACCATTATCAATGGCAAGATCATCAACCGCGTCAAGGGCGGCATGACGGTTTCGCTGTCGGGTGTCGAGGCGTTCCTTCCCGGTTCGCAGATCGACGTCAAGCCGGTTCGTGACTTCGATGCACTGGTGGGCAAGACCATGGACTTCAGAGTCGTCAAGATCAACCCGGTTACCCAGAACATCGTTGTCAGCCACAAGGTCATCCTCGAAGAGGAGTATGCGGCCAAGCGCGAGGAGATGCTCGCCAGCATCAAGGTTGGCATGGTTCTCGAAGGCACCGTCAAGAACATCACCGACTTCGGTATCTTTGTCGATCTCGGCGGTCTGGACGGTCTGGTTCACATCACCGACATCACTTGGGGCAGGATCAACCATCCTTCCGAGGTGGTCGAGCTCGACCAGCCGATCAAGGTTGTGGTCGTCGGTTTCGACGAGAACACCAAGCGTGTCTCTCTCGGCATGAAGCAGCTCGAACCCCATCCGTGGGAAAATATCGAGATCAAATATCCGGTGGGCATCAAGGCCATGGGCCGTGTTGTCTCTATCACCGATTACGGCGCATTCGTCGAGATCGAGAAGGGCATCGAGGGTCTGGTTCACATCTCCGAGATGAGCTGGACGCAGCATATCAAGCATCCGAGCCAGTTCGTGTCGCTCAACCAGGATGTCGAGGTCGTGATCCTCAACGTTGACAAGGAGCATACCAAGCTGTCGCTTTCGATGAAGCGTGTTATGGACGATCCGTGGATCGCTCTGTCTGAAAAATATATCGAGGGTTCGCTGCACAAGGGTACGGTTAGCAACATCACCGATTTCGGTGTGTTCGTTGAGCTGGAGCCTGGTGTTGACGGTCTGGTGCACATCTCCGATCTGTCGTGGACCAAGAAGATTCGCCATCCCAGCGAGCTGGTCAAGAAGGGCCAGGAGCTGGAGGTCAAGGTGCTTAAGTTCGACGTCAACGCACGCCGGATCGCCCTCGGCCACAAGCAGATCAACAACGATCCGTGGGGTGAGTTCGAGCAGAAGTACGCTGTCGGCGCCGAGTGCACCGGCACGATTTCTCAGATTATCGAGAAGGGCGTCATTGTGCTGCTTGCCGGTGATGTCGATGGCTTCGTGCCGGTCTCACACCTGTTGCAGGGCGGCGTGAAGGATATTCACTCATCCTTCAAGGTTGACGATGAGTTGCCGCTCCGCGTCATCGAGTTCGACAAGGAGAACAAGCGCATCATTCTTTCTGCGCTCGAGTACTTTAAGGACAAGAGCAAAGAGGAGATTGAGGCCTACCTCCAAGCGCACCCGAACGAGAAAAAAGAGATCGACGCAGCGACCGCTGAGTTGGAGCCGAAATCCAAAGGTCGCTGATTTTTCCCCTTTTGTTACTGCCACAGCCGAAAAAAACCCTTCCAGTTGCGAAGGGTTTTTTTCGTTATGGGAAGAGAGGAGCATGGGCTTGGTGGACAGGTGCAGAAGACTTTTTTTCGGGGCTTTGTCCACTTAGTCCACCGTTGCTCAATACCCGTAGCTTTTGAGGAGGTTCTTTTTCTTGCGCCAGTCGGGGCGAATTTTGACAAAAATCTCAAGAAAGACGGGGCGGCCGAGCAGTTCCTCTATCTCTTTGCGGGCGGCCTGGCCGAGTTTTTTGATGGCTGAGCCTTTGTGGCCAATGATAATTTGCTTCTGGCTGTTGCGCTCGACGATGACCGAGCAGCGGATCACATCTTTGCGGGTCGGGTCGTTTTCGTGCTGCTCCTTGAATTCGTCGATGAGTACCTCGGTCGAGTAGGGGATTTCACGGCCGTATTGCAGAAAGATTTTTTCGCGGATGATTTCGCCTGCGAAAAAGCGTTCCGGCTCGGTGCTGAGAATGTCGTCTGGCCAGATTGGTTCGTCGAGCGGGAGCATCGGCCTGAGCAGATCGATCAGCTCCGCAATGTTGCTGCCGTTGAGGGCTGAAAGCGCGGGCGCCGCTCTGGGGTGGTAGCGCTCAGTGAGTTCGGCTTGCACCGCCTTGAGCGTCTGCTCCGAAACGAGGTCGGCTTTGTTCATCGCAATCACGAAGGGCTTCGACGCCGGGCGCACCCACTTGTCGATCAGCTCGTCGGTGAAGGTGCGGTCAAACGGTTCATCTCCTTTCTGGAACGGGATAAGGGCGACGATGGCATCCGATTCACGCAATGACTGCCGGGTGATGTCCAGCATCGACTCGTGCAGGGATTGCTTCGGATCCATGATGCCGGGCGTGTCGAGAATGATGATCTGGCTCCGGTCGTCGTGATAGATGCCGGTAATTTTTTTTCTTGTCGTTTGCGGTTTTGGGGTGACAATCGATAGCTTGTGATCTAGCAGTCGGTTCAGTAACGTTGATTTGCCGGCATTTGGCGCGCCGACGAAGGTGACATGACCGCAAGAGAATGGTGATAGCTGCACGTAAGATAGCTCCCGTTCTGTGATAGTTATGTTGCCGAAACTGTCCTGATGGTTGTTCCGGCAGGTAAGAATTTATATTCCTAAGATAACCATGATTTACCCCCTCTTCATCGACACATGACGGAAAAGAATAATAATCTCGATCAATTATGGCTGTTGTTGCCCATGACCGGTCTGGTCGTCATGGGATTGATGGCTGTGTTCAGCGCCACGAACGGATCGCCTGAATCGGTTACGCTGTTTTACCGGCAGTTGACGTGGGCCGTCGCCGGTTACTCCGTCGTTGCGGTCTTTTCGTCTATCGATTACCGTATCATCAAGGATAACGCTTACCTTATTTACGCCCTTGGTATTGTGCTGCTGCTCGCGGTGTTGGTGTTCGGGCGCAAGGTAGCCGGGGCGACCAGTTGGGTGCGGTTTGGTATGTTCAGTTTCCAGCCTTCCGAGCTGACCAAGATGATCACTATCATCGCGATGGCGCGGTTTCTTTCCGACGATCAGACCGACATCAGCAATGGGCTTGATCTGTTTAAAGCGCTTGCCATTGCGATGATGCCCGCTGGTCTGGTGATGCTTCAGCCCGACACCGGCACGGCCTTGACCTGTCTTTCGTTTATTATTCCGATGATCGTGCTTGCTGGGTTTAACCTCTATTATATCGTCGTGGCCGTCGTGCCGGTGGCGCTGATGCTATCCGGATTTTTCAATCTGACCATTCTTTTTATCATTGCCGCCATTTCCCTGGTGATGCTGATCGTGGTCGGAAAGCGTTTTTCTTTTCATCAATTGATCGTTACCGGCCTGGGTATGTTGAGCGGGTTGCTGACCTGGAAGTTCACAGCCCTGATTCTGAAGCCTCATCAGATTAAGCGAATACAGATTTTTCTCGATCCATCGGCTGATCCACAAGGCGCGGGCTATAATGCGCTTCAGGCGAAGATAGCGATTGCTTCGGGTGGATTGTTCGGTAAAGGGTTCCTTCATGGCACCCAGACCCAGCTTCGGTACATACCGGCCCAGTGGACGGATTTTATTTTTTGCGTGATTGCTGAAGAGTTGGGTCTTGTGGGTTCAACGTTGCTGCTGATGTTTTTTCTAGCTCTTGTCCTGCGCCTGGTCTGGATGGTGAACGCAATCAAAAACAGGTTTGTTGAACTGCTGCTGGTTGGCTATGCTTCATTGTTGATGACCCATGTGGTGATTAATATCGGCATGACTATTGGAGTCATGCCGGTTATTGGCGTACCCTTACCGTTTATTTCCTATGGCGGCTCGTCTCTTGTTGCCAATATGATGATGGTTGGTATTGCTATGAATTTTGCGAAAAACCGGCGGAATATCGGTTATTGAGTGTTCTGCAGGGGGTTGAATAACGAAAAAAGGCCGTCTTTTCAATGACAGCCTTTTTTCTTGGGAGGAGTGTTGGCTCCGCATTCCGGAAGGACTTAGCGTTTGATCTGATACAGGAAGCGTTTGCCGCCTTCGCCGACGGGAATACGCTCGATTTCAGGATCCCGACTGCCATATTTGTTGAACCAGAGGCTTACTGCGGTGCTTTTGGTCTGTAATGCGGCGGCGATTTCACGAGGCCTGAATGCCTTGTCCGGGTTGCTCTGAAGCAGGCTTTTGATTGCAATGCCGAGTTTTCCACGCCCGAACTTGGTCGTTCCTCCGGTTGCTTTTGGAGCAGCGGTGCCTTCTATTTTTGATAGATTGTTTTCGAGCTTTTTGATGACGGTGTTCAGTTCAGCTTCGAAAGGTTGAACTGTTTCTTCGAACTGACGCCTCATCTCGGCGATTTTTTCCTTGAGCTCGTTTTTTTCCCTGTTCAGGGCCTTGAATTCATCGATATTCGCAATGTAAAGGTCAAACTTGTCAGGTGATTCTGTTTTCATGGTACTAACTGTTTGCTGTTTGTTATTTTCCTTCAGCTCATTGTTCTTTTTGTATTTTATCTGAATACGAGTGAAATATAGTGTGATTGAGTTTAATTCTGCAATAGAAAAAAGAAATAATTATCACATGTTATTGTTGTTCTATTTTTGGTGTAATCTGACTGTATGATGAGTTGTTTTGTTTTGCCTTTTTTTGGTTCTTTTTTTTTGACGGAACTCATGCGTTGGGCACGATGCATTGAGGCGCGTGTCATCGATTTTCTTTTCATTTTTTTATTCTTGAAACATACGATTGCCATTGATGAATAAGCTCGAACATATGAGACAGAAAAGCGTTGCTGCCGTAACTCTTGGCTGCAAGGTTAATTATGCTGAAACTTCATCGATTGTTGATATGCTGGTTGCCGAGGGTTGGCGATTGCATGAAATCGACCAGGGGGCTGACCTTATTATTATTCATACCTGCGCTGTTACCGGTGAGGCGGAGCGGAAATCAAGGCAGCAAATTCGGAAAGCGATCAAAAAACATCCTCGCGCCAGAGTCGTGGTGGCGGGATGCTATGCGCAACTTGCTTCTGAACGAATTGCGCAAATTGAGGGAGTTTCGCTTGTTTTGGGGATGGCTGAGAAGTTTGAGCGTTCGCTATATCTTGACGAGGCTGGTCGAAAAGAGCGCATGGTTCAGGTCAGGGTTTCTCCCGTCGAATCGTCATCCACGGCTCATGTAGCCAGTTCGCTGCTCAGCCAGCCGGATAGGGGGCGAACCAGGGCTTTTCTGAAGATACAGGACGGGTGCAGTTCCGGGTGCGCCTATTGCGCGATTCCCCTGGCCCGTGGGCGGTCGCGTTCCGTGCCGTTTGCCATCGTCATCAAGCGGGCAGCGGCCATCGTCGAGGCGGGGTATCGGGAAATCGTGCTGACGGGCATCAATATAGCCGATTACCGTGATGGCGATAACGGGTTTGTGGAGCTGCTTCGGCATCTGGAATCGCTCGACGTGAGCCGGATACGCATCAGCTCCATCGAGCCGCAATTCCTCACTGACGAGCTGATTGAACTGGTCGCGGCCTCGAAGAAGATCATGCCCCATTTTCATCTGCCGTTGCAGAGTGGTTCGGACGCGGTGCTCCGGGCGATGGGGCGTCAGTACGATACGGCGTTCTATCGCGAGCGGCTGCTGCGCGCGGTCTCAGCAATCCGGTCCTGTGCTGTGGGCGCGGATGTAATGGTCGGCTATCCCGGCGAGAGCCACGACGAGTTTGCGGCGATGCAACGCTTCATTGGGGAGTTGCCGGTGGCTTATTTGCACGTTTTCAGTTGTTCGGTGCGGCCAGGTACCCGGCTGTTCCGGGAGATGTCGGAGAAGCGCACGCATCGTCTCGCCGGTGATGTCATCGCTGACCGGGCAAGCCGCCTGGGGCTTCTCGGCCAGCAGCTCGAACGGCGATTTGCTGCTTCGTTTATCGGCCAGCGCCTCAAGGTGTTGTTCGAGGAGGGGAGCGCCGGTGAGGATGGATCGATGCTCTGGCGCGGTTACAGCACCAACTATCTCAGGGTTCAGGTTTGCCTCGATGCTTCATCGAGCAGCGAATCGATGAGGGGTGTCGAGCGCGAGGTGCTCATCGAAGGGGTTGGTGATGGTTTGCAATTACAGGGCAGACTCGTATCTTGACGGTTTATCATCATAAGGCTCTTTGTTTCAGGGCTGCCGCATGATGAAACGTCCTCGTTTGGCAGTATTCAACAATTCCGACAAACCTCCATCGCTATGCCTATCAAATCAAGGATTCGTACCGTTCCCGATTATCCGAAGAAAGGGATCATGTTCCGCGACATCACCACCCTGATCAAGGATCCGGTCGGTTTTCGCTTGGTCATCGACAACATGACCCAGCACTATCTGTCTAACGGGGTTGCGTTCGATGTGATTGTGGGTATCGAGGCCAGGGGGTTCATTCTCGGCGGCGCGCTCTCCTACACGCTGGGCAAAGGGTTCGTTCCGGTCCGCAAGCCTGGCAAGCTTCCGGCGGACGTGGTGCAGCTCGAATATGATCTCGAATACGGCAGCGACAAGATCGAAATGCATACCGACTCTCTGGTGAAAGGCCAGCGAGTGCTGCTGGTCGATGATCTTTTGGCCACGGGCGGCACGGCACTTGCCGCGGCGGCGCTGGTCGAGAAGCTCGGTGGCGTGGTGGCCAGCATGGCCTTCATCGTCAATCTACCCGATGTTGGCGGTGAAAAGAAAATCCGCGAAAAGGGGTACGATATGTTCTCTCTGACCGACTTCGAAGGGGATTGATAACACTCTCTATCCAGACGCAGCCATGAAGGATCGTTTTTGCCTTTCCGGGCGCGGCGCGGCGTTTGCCGCACTGCTTGTGAGTTTCATGACAATCGATCCAGTTGCAGCGTTTTGCTCGACGGCGGTGGCAGGTGGAGGCGGGCACGCTTTACTGCCGCCGGTTTGGGCTGCGGCCCCGTTTGTGCTGCTTCTCGTGATGATTGCTACCGGTCCGCTTTTCTATCCCAGATTCTGGGAGAATAACTACAAACTGATTTCCATCGTCCTGGGCACTGCCGTGGCGCTCTGGTACAGGTTTCGAATGGCGCACGGAACGCACCTGCTTGTTCACACCCTCGAAGAGTATATCTCCTTTATTTCATTGATTTCAGCCCTGTTTGTGGTGGCGGGCGGCATCCTCATCAAGATCGGACGCCGGGGCTCGCCCCTGATCAACGGAGCGTTGCTTCTTATTGGCGCAATTCTGGCCAATGTGGTTGGCACGACTGGCGCGTCAATGCTGCTGATCCGGCCTTACCTGCGCATCAACGAGGGGCGGCTCAAGGCGTTTCATATCGTCTTTTTCATTTTTATCGTCAGCAATATCGGTGGCGGGCTGACTCCTATCGGTGATCCTCCACTCTTTCTCGGCTTTCTGAGAGGCGTGCCGTTTTTCTGGGTGCTTGGCCATCTCTGGCTGCCCTGGCTGCTGACCGTGCTCGCACTTTGCGTGATTCTGATGGGGCTTGATTTCGTGTCCAGCAAAAAGGATGAAGCATCAGCCGGTGAACCATTGCTGGAGGGGAAGCTGATCGAGTTGCGCGGTTCGAGGAACTTTATCTATCTGGCGCTGCTGATTCTCTCGGTGTTTCTTGATCCCGCCGTTATCCACGGTTTCCCGAGCCTTCAGGAGCTGTTTGGCGTGCCGTTCGGCATCCGGGAGCTGATCATGGCTGGTATCACCATCGCGGCGTACAAGACCTCCGATACCGAGGCGCTCAAGGGCAATGAGTTCAACTTTGAGCCGATCAAGGAGGTCGGGTTTCTTTTCATCGGCATTTTCGCTACCATGATTCCGGCGCTTCAGCTTATCGGCGCGTATGCCAGCGAACATGCCGCCGGGTTCAGCGTGACGCGTTTTTACTGGTCAACCGGTTTTCTTTCCGGTGTGCTCGACAACGCGCCAACTTACCTCAATTTCCTGGCCGGATCACTTGGCAAGTTCGGACTCGACGCCAGCGTCACGGCCGATGTCGTGCGATTCGCGCATGGCATGAACTCGACGGTGCCGGGTGACGTCTCCTCGATCGTCTATCTGATGGCCATTTCAATGGCGTCGGTCTTCTTCGGGGCGCTGACCTATATCGGTAATGCCCCCAACTTCATGGTGAAAAACATTGCCGAACAGGCTGAAGCCGAAGTGCCTTCTTTCGTGGAATATATTTACCGGTACTCGGTTCCTGTGCTTCTGCCGGTGTTTGCCTGCATCTGGTTTCTGCTGTTCAACCGGTAGTGGCTTTTGTTCGATTGGCCGGTCATTCCGTTGTGTTCCGCAGAATGACCGGGTTTTCCCTCCTTTTCCGAACGCTGCATTACCGCATTTTACTCGGCTTTCAGACTTTCGCTAACGGCGTGTTTGAACTCCTTGGAGATTTTGAAGGTCGGCACGTTTTTCGGACCTACGGTGACTTTTTCACCGGTTCTGGGGTTCCTGGCCTGCCGCAGATTTTTGTGGCGGATGTTGAAGGATCCGAACCCGCGGATTTCGATTCTCCTGCCAGTCTTGAGCGAGTCGATAATGCTTTCGAACAGGCAATCGACGACCGATTCCGTTTCATGCTTTGTCAGGCCTGTTCGCTGGGCGATCACGTTCACCAGGTCGGCTTTGGTGGTTGTCTGTCCCATGATGGTGTGTGCTTGAGTTTATAGATTACTGGTGCTGTACAGTTAAAGCCAAAGACGAATGGCCACGAAGACCAGAAACAAGGCAAACAGGCGTCTGAGTAGCTCGCTGGACACCTCGATGGCCAGCGTTGCGCCGAAAAAGGCACCGACAAACAGGCCGAGCGCGACGGTCAGCCCGAACCAGATGTTCTGCATTGCGATGTTGCCGGTACGGTAATATTCCAGAACGCCGAGCAGTCCGACTGGTAAGAGCAGCGCAATGAGCGAGGTGCCGTTGGCCGTCTGTTGGTTCATGCCGAAAAAAAAGATCAGCGCTGGCACGATGATCACGCCGCCCCCAACGCCGAACATGCCCGAAAGCAGCCCGGCGGCGAGTCCTATGATGAACAGCATGATCAGTTGCATGGTTGATCTCGTGTTAAACGTTGCCGTTGATTTGGCTTCATGCCGGATTTCCGGCCTTGATGATGGCATCGATTTCCGATGCGTCGAGCGACTCCTTTTCAATCAGCAAGGCCGCCATGTTGTTGAGAATCGAACGGTGTCGGGTCAGAATATCACGGGCATTGTCCATGCAGCCGATGATGATCTGGCGAACCTCCTCGTCGATTTGAAGCGCGGTTTGCTCACTGTACTCCCGGACGTGGGAGTAGTCCTTACCGAGAAAGACCTCCTTGTGGCCGTCGCCGTAATTGATCGGCCCGAGCTTTTCGCTCATGCCCCAGTTGCGCACCATTTTTCTGGCGATTTCGGTCGCTTTTTCAATATCGTTGGCCGCGCCGTTGCTCACCTCGTCGAACACCAGCTCTTCAGCCGCTCGTCCGCCGAGGGCGTAGGTGATCATGGCTATCAGGTACTCCTTGTTCTGCGTGAAGCGATCTTCGAGCGGCAGATAGGCGGTCTGGCCGAGGCTTCTGCCGCGCGGAATGATCGTCACCTTGTGGATCGGATCCGATCCGCTGGTGAATTTCGAGACGATCACATGGCCCGCTTCGTGGTAGGCGGTCAGCTTTTTCTGCTCCTCGGAGATGTACATGCTCCGGCGCTCCGGCCCCATCAGCACCTTGTCGCGCGCCTCTTCAAAGTTGTCGGCGGTAATTTCGGTCTGGTTGTTCCGCGAGGCGAGCAGGGCGGCTTCGTTGACCAGATTGGCCAGGTCGGCTCCCGAGAAGCCGGGTGTGCTCTTGGCGATCGTCTCCAGATCGACCGAGCTGTCGAGCGGCGTTTTCCGGGTATGAATCTCCAGAATTGCCTTGCGGCCACGGATGTCTGGCTTGTCGACGGTGATCTGCCGGTCGAACCTGCCGGGTCGCAACAGCGCCGTGTCGAGCACGTCGGGTCGGTTTGTTGCCGCGATCAGGATCACGTTGTCATTGGTGGTGAGGCCATCCATTTCGACCAGCAACTGGTTGAGTGTTTGCTCGCGTTCGTCGTGGCCGCCGCCGAGGCCTGCGCCGCGACTGCGCCCGACCGCATCGATTTCGTCGATAAAGATGATGCAGGGTGAATTTTTCTTGGCGGTTTCGAACAGGTCGCGCACTCGGGCTGCGCCGACGCCGACGAACATCTCGACGAAGTCCGCGCCTGAGATCGAGAAGAACGGAACCTTGGCCTCTCCGGCAATCGCCTTGGCGAGCAACGTTTTGCCGGTTCCGGGAGGACCGAGAAGCAGCACGCCTTTCGGGATCTTGGCGCCGATCTTCTCGAACTTTTCCGGGTTCATCAAGAATTCTACGGTCTCCTCAAGCTCTTCGACCGCTTCGTTCACGCCAGCCACATCCTTGAAGGTGGTTTTGACATCAAACTCGCTGATAAGCTTGGCGCGGCTCTTGCCGAAGCTGAAGATGTTTTTCGACGCGCCATTCTGCGCTGACATGCGCCTGAAAATGACGAAATAGATGACGCCGAACAGCACCCAAGGCAGGAAGAGCAGCAGCAGATTGGAAACATCGTCACTGCTTTGGACGATTTTGAGCTGCACGCCACTGTCGCTGAGGCTGTCGGCCTGCGAGCGGTCGAACTCGGGAATGCGCACCATGAACCGCTCGGCGCTCAGTGTGGTGCCGTTGATCAGATGCAGCGTCCGCTTCGTCTTGAGCTTGCCGTTCAACAGGGCTGAACGATCCGCGCCGGTCTTGACGGTTGCTTCGGCAAGCGATTTTTCCTGCACGAGCGCGCGGTACTCGTTGTAGGTAATCTCCGGGGCGACGTCCTGCGCGAAAAAGCGCTGGAAGAGAAACAGGCCAATTAGCGCCAGCATCAGAAAAAGTATGAATTTCTGAAATCCACCTTCACCGCCCTCTTTTCCCTGAAAGCGGTCGCTGGGCTCCTGGTTCTTGTCTGGCGGCATAAAACGGTTGTTGGACCGTTCTTTTGAAGCCTTATCGTTTCTTTTGTTTGGCCGCATCGGCAGGTTGTTCGGGTGATGCAAGATAACTTACGGCATTATAAGTAATTAAAACTAAAACCACAGGGGAAACCAAAAAGTTTATTATGATTGTCTCCCAGAACGTCTTTTCTGCTGTTATTTCTTTTTGCATCCGGAGATAAGGGTAGACGGGTGTGTACGCGCTATCTTTTCGGCTTGCCGTTACCAAATGCGGCGAGTTTTTGTTAAATTCATTGCTTTTCAAGAGAGCGCCAGGGCTTTTTTTGTCCCGTCTTTTCTGCAAGGCGCGCCTCATGCAATTGTCTGCCGCAACCATCAAAACTCATCTTTTGTAACTATGGCCGGTCAAAGGGTTAGAACACGATTCGCTCCATCTCCCACGGGTTATCTTCATGTCGGCGGTCTTCGCACCGCATTGTACAACTATCTGTTCGCCAAGCGGATGAATGGTGAATTTGTCATCCGGATCGAGGATACCGACCAGAGTCGCAAGGTTGAGGATGCGGAAAAAAATCTCATCAGCACGCTTGAGTGGGCGGGTATCATCGCCGACGAAAGCCCGATGCACGGTGGCAATTACGGCCCGTATGTGCAGTCGCAGCGTCTTGATATCTACAAGAAGTATTGCCAGCAACTGCTTGACGACAACAACGCCTACTACTGTTTTTCAACACCGGAAGAGCTTGAGGAGAATCGTCAGCTCCAGCTTAAGCAGGGGCTTCAGCCGAAATACAACCGCAAGTGGTTACCCGAGGACATGGGAGGTGACATGCCGAAGTCTGAAATCAAGAAAAAGCTCAAGGAGGGCGTCCCCTACGTTATCAGGATGAAGGTGCCCGATTATGTTTCGGTCTGGTTCGAGGATGTGATTCGCGGGCCAATCGAGTTCGACTCGGCCACCATTGACGACCAGGTGCTGATGAAGTCCGACGGCTTTCCGACCTACCACTTTGCCAGCGTGATCGACGACCACCTGATGGAGTTTACCCACATCATTCGCGGCGAGGAGTGGCTGCCGTCGATGCCGAAGCATCTCTTGCTTTACGAATTCTTTGGCTGGGAGCCACCGAAGTTTGCGCATCTGCCACTTTTGCTTAACCCCGACCGCTCCAAGCTCAGCAAGCGCCAGGGCGACGTGGCCGTCGAGGACTACATCCGCAAGGGCTATAGCAGTGAGGCGATTGTCAACTTCGTGGCGCTGCTCGGCTGGAACGAGGGTGAAGGTAGCGAGCAGGAGGTGTTCAGCATGGACGAGCTGATCGAGAAGTTTTCGCTGGAACGGGTTGGCAAGGCCGGCGCGGTCTTCAACGTTGACAAGCTGTCGTGGCTCGAAAAGCAGTATATCAAGCGCCGTCCAGTCGAGGTGATTGTTGAGGGCATCAAGCCGGTGCTGAACGAAGCACTCGCGCAGCGTTCGCCGGAGATGCCGGTCGAGCGTATCAGCTCCGACGACTACCTGTCGAAAGTGGTTGAACTGATGCGCGAGCGCGTGAGCTTCGAGCACGAGTTCGTGACGTTCAGCAGCTACTTCTTTTTCGAGCCGGAAACCTATGAAGAGAAGGGCATCGCCAAGCGCTGGCGTCCCGACATGGGTGAGCTGCTCGGCGAGTTCAGCAAGGTGCTCGAAGCGAGCGATGAGTTCACCGCCGAACATATCGAAGCGCAGCTCAAGGCCTTTGTTGCGCCGAAGGGGCTGAAGCCTGCCGTGCTGATCCATCCGCTCCGGCTGGTCGCTTCCGGCGTCAGTTTTGGCCCGAGCCTGTACCACATGCTCGAAGTGTTGGGCAAGGAGACCGTGCTGCGCAGGATCGCGCGTGGCATCGAGCGCATCCACATGCCGGAGGCGTAAGCGTCACGTTCACGGGCCGCCAAGCGAAGCGGCCCGCAATGGCAGCAACGCCTTGGCGGGTTTTCTCTCGAAATCGATTGATTGTGACGCACTGGCGTCCGGTGACGGTTTCGAGGGCGACTCGGAGGCCTCAGGCAACTTTACATTAAATAATTGAATTTTTTATTTGGCTTTACGGAGGGAATCGCTATATTCCTCTCACCTCAAATGGACAGATAGCTCAGTTGGTAGAGCAAAGGACTGAAAATCCTTGTGTCGGGGGTTCGATTCCCTCTCTGTCCACCAGTTTCCCGGCTTCCTTCCGCGAAGCCTCCCCGGAACGATAACCTCTTCCTTTTTCTCGGTTTTTATCATTTGAGAGTATCAAGCCGCAACGCAAGCCAGTCATCCGGCAAGTTGTTCCGGTCTGTTTTTGCGCTCCTTTCAGACCGCTCGACTTTTCGGCATGAACATCACGACTGATTCCCTTCAAGAAGCATGGCACCGGCTCGATGCGCCAGGATCCTACGAATGGTGGTATTTCGATGCCGAAGATGAAGCGCAGGGCATCTCCGTGGTTTTTATCTGGTTCGCCGGATTTGCCTTCTCCCCCTACTATCTTGGCCATTACGAAGACTGGAAAGCCGGGCGCCGGAGCGATCAGCCGCATCCTGTCGATTACGCCGGGTTCAGTTTCCAGCTTTACGAACACGGAAAGGAGACCATCAATTTCATCAAGGAGGGCGCACGCGAGCTTTTTGCTTCCGAAGATGGCGGGATTGGCGTGCGGTTCGAACAGAGCCGTTTTGTCTATGATCCTCTCCGTGACGAATACCGCCTCAGCATTGACTTTCAGTTTCCGGCGCGCGACCGTTCGGTTCAGGCGTCATTTTCCTTCCGCCCGCTGCACCGCTTCGACTATCGCCTCGATACCTCGCTGCATGACGGTGTCGATTTCAACCACCATTGGGTTCTGAGCGTGCCGAAAGCCGAGGTGCTCGGTGTGCTCGATACCAGGGCGCTTTCATCGGATGAGCGGCAGGTGCTGCACTTCCGGGGGCGGGGGTATCACGATCACAACCTCGGCATGGTGCCGATGTACGAATCAATCGACAGGTGGTACTGGGGGCGGGTCTTTTCGGAGCGTTACGATTTGATCTATTACGTCGTTTTTCTGCGTGGCTGCGCTTCGGCTCCGCAGGCGGTCATGATGCTGCGCGATCACGAAAGCGGCGAGCAGTCGGTACTCGATGAGGTGCGTGTCAGTGAAAACAGTTTTAGGAGAGGGCTTTTCACGCCGGTTCATGGCAGGGGTCTGCGGCTTGAGGGCGGAAGTGTCAGCGTGGATATTCAGCATCGCGAGGTGCTCGATACCGGCCCGTTCTATCTCCGGTATGGTTCCCGTTTCTCCATGACGATTGGAGATGAACAGCTGGATGAGGTCAGAGGCATTTCTGAGTTCCTGAATCCAGAACCGCTGAAGTCCGGCGTGATGCGGTTTTTTACGGCAAGCCGTGTCTTGAGAGACGGCGAGAATTCGGTCATGTATGCTCTGTATAATTTTTTCAAACACCAAATCGATTGGTTTACCAAGAAAAAATTTTAAATTTAAAATCAGTCTGTACGTACTTTTATTGTTTCTCGGCGCCGCATTTTTAGCATAAAACGTGGTGCCAGAGAATCATGCACGAGTTTCCGTCAGGTACGGAGGCCTTCTGGACTCATACAACTAAAGTCATTAAAAGGAGATAGATCGTAATGGC
Organism: uncultured Chlorobaculum sp.; assembly: GCA_965544465.1. Taxonomy (GTDB): domain Bacteria; phylum Bacteroidota; class Chlorobiia; order Chlorobiales; family Chlorobiaceae; genus Chlorobaculum. Next base: position 42,429 of record CBEUNJ010000001.1, on the reverse strand, counting down.
ACAAACTGGTAATTTCAAAAGCCCGGCAAGGATGAGTTCGCTGGGTCAGGGAGCGGAGCTTCCTGCATGTGGTGCGGTTCCCGGCGGTAAGCCCCGTGACGAAGGACTCAAGGGAGTCGATTTCGAGCGCAGGGGATTTCTGCACAAGATTGTTGGAGGTGTCGGCGCTATCGTGGCGGTGAGTTCCCTCTACCCGGTGGTAAAGTATATCATTCCGCCCGTCAAAAAGATCAAAATCGTGAACTCTCTGGCCGTCGGTCCGGCATCGGATGTCCCTGACGGAACCGGCAAGATTTACCAGTTTAACGAGGATAAGGTGATTGTGGTCAATCATGGCGGCAATCTCACTGCCGTGAGTGCAATCTGCACGCACCTCGGCTGCCTGGTGCACTGGGATGAGGCCGCCGACCAGCTGGCTTGCCCCTGTCACGGTGCAAAGTACCAACAGACCGGTCAGATTATTTCGGGGCCGCAGCCTCTGCCGCTGAAGCAGTACAATGCAAAGATTGAGGGCGGCAAGATCGTCGTTTCGATAGCGTAATCATCAATATCTGAAAATCAAGGGAGTCAACACATATGGCTGAAAATACTCCAAAGCCGGCTGCAGGCAAAGCTCCTGCCAAGCCGAAACCGGCAGCCCCCGGAGCGGCAAAGCCCGCCGCCAAAGGTGCTGCGCCGGGCGCAGCCAAGCCGAAACCGGTAGCCTCCGGAGCGGCAAAGCCTGCCGCCAAAGGTGCTGCGCCGGGCGCCGCCAAACCAAAAACTGCCGCCGCCCCGGCGTCTTCCGGCGTGTATAAACCACCGGTAGATCGTCCCGATCCGAATCCCTACAAGGATGCAAAGGTGAGCGCTGTTGGTAACTGGTTCCAAGAGCGTTTCTACAACGTCATGCCGATCATCGATTACATGAAGAAAAAAGAGGTGCCGAAGCATCGCCTCTCCTTCTGGTACTATTTCGGCGGTCTCGGCCTGTTCTTCTTCATCATCCAGATTATCACCGGCCTGTTGCTGCTTCAGTACTACAAGCCGACCGGAGCTGAAGCGTTTTCGTCGTTTGTGTTTATTCAGAAAGTGGTCCCTTACGGCTGGCTCATCCGTCAGATCCACGCATGGAGCGCCAACCTGATGATCCTCATGCTGTTCATCCACATGTTCAGCACTTTCTTTATGAAGTCGTACCGCAAACCTCGTGAGCTGATGTGGGTCAGCGGTTTCATCCTTCTCGTGTTGAGCCTTGGCTTCGGTTTTACCGGTTATCTGCTGCCCTGGAACAAACTGGCCTTCTTCGCTACCCAGGTTGGTACTGAAGTTCCCAAGGTTGCTCCCGGTGGCGCGTTTCTCGTTGACATTCTGCGCGGTGGCCCTGATGTTAGCCCTGCAACGCTGACCCGCATGTTCTCGCTGCACGTCGTGCTGCTGCCTGGTCTGGTCATGCTGTTCCTTGCTGCTCACCTCCTCCTTGTGCAGGTTCTTGGCACTTCGGCTCCGATCGGCTACAAAGAGGCTGGTCTCATCAAGGGCTACGAAAAGTTCTTTCCGACTTTTCTGGCCAAGGACAGCATTGGCTGGCTCATCGGTTTTGCCCTGCTGATCTATCTGTCGGTTATGTTCCCGTGGCATCTTGGCGTCAAGGCCGATCCGCTGGCTCCGGCTCCGATCGGCATCAAGCCGGAATGGTACTTCTGGGCTCAGTTCCAGCTTCTCAAGGACTTCAAGTTCGAGGGTGGTGAACTGCTGGCTATCGTGCTCTTCACCATCGGTGGCGTTGCATGGCTGCTCGTGCCGTTCCTCGATCGCAAGGCTTCGCAGGAGAAGAAAAGTCCGATGTTTACCATCTTTGGTCTTCTGGTGCTTGCTTTCCTGCTGGTCAACACCTACAGGGTTTATCTCCAGTACGGCTGGTAAATAACCTCTTGATTTATCGACGAAAAAACCCGGTCATTGCGCCGGGTTTTTTCGTTTGGATCTTTTCTGGGAATTGAACGCGGTTGCAGGCCGATTTACTGATTGTGCGTTGACGGCTTCAGCAATGCGCCCATTTCGTAACCGCTGACGAAAGCGGCCATGTCGAGCGTCTCGATAGCTTCGAGCCAGGGTTGCAGCACGGCTTGTTTTGCCGCCGTGTTTGCGTTCTTCTCATGCTGTTGGTCGTCCTGAATTCGTTCGTGCAGCATGATCCATGAGGCGAGCAGCATCAGTTGGCGTTCACGGAACCACTCCTTGCCGTGCAGGTGCTGTATCTGCATGAAGGCTCTGAGGTGGCGGTTGCCCGATTCGTAAAGGCTTCTGATCGATTCCATCAGGTTATCTGCCGGTTTCCGTACCTTTTCCGGCTCGGATGGCAAGGCAAGCAGGGTTGAGAACAGATCGACCGCTTCGGCGCTGTTGACCGGCCAGGTCGCTGCTTTGTCAGCCATGACCTTTTCCAGAGTTCCGCCAAGCATCCACTGGTCGATGAGCTGTTGTTGCAACAGTTCATTCGCGCGGAGCATCTCCTGCATGGATTCAAGGGCGATCAGGGTTTTGACGAGGGGGAGGAATCCGTCCGCGTTCTTTTCACCGATGCCGAGCGAGGCGTGAACGCGTTTGATGTTCTCCGTCTTTTTGAGCTGTGCGCGGCAGTTCAGGGCATTGAGGCAGCTTGCGGCTGCTCGTTCGGCAATACCGTCGGGCGGCGTCAACGATCGCTCCATGATCTCCGCGTATTGCTCCGTGACCGCTTCGAGCAGCGTCTCGCACTGCTTTCCGAATACTTCGGCGAGCTGCGCTGGTTTGGCGGACTTCGCTTCCGTACTGTCGATGAAATCGCCGACGCTTTTTGCCACAATCTGGTGGATTGGTCGCAGGCTCATCGAGAGCGCTTCGATATCGATCGAAGCAACGCCTCGTCCGTTCAGCTCCTCGCAGACCTGGTCGTAGGGTTTCAGCTTGGATGGCCGGACGATGCGGAACTCCATGAACAGATTGTACTGGTAGCCGCCAAGCGCGACGTACAATCCCTGTTCACGCATCAGCGCAGTGGAGCGGATAAACTCCAATCCGCTTCGCTGGTCGCGGAAGATGACGTAGCTGCCGTGCTCATCGGGCAGCGAGAGCGCGTCGCCGAGCAGCGTTTGCTTCATCGAGCCGTTCTCCAGCCGCCCGGCGGAAATTCGTATCCACCCTTCGGAGGCTTCGTAGCGGTTGTTGTAGATGAAGAGGCTTTGCTTCTCGTGCTGTCGGTTGGTGTAGGCGAAGACGTTTTCGTTCACCTGTCCATCTGGTGCGTAGAGGTCGAAGAGCTGGAAGTGCGCGACCTCGGCGAAGAGCGAGCGCTGGCTCATCACAGGGAAGATTTCGCGGTAGTGGCGTTCGACCAGCTCGTGGTCGGGCTGCTCGTCGTAGTAGGCTTTGGCGTACTCCATACCGTACTTTTCGGTGAGGCCCTCGACCTGGCCGTGACCGATCATCGGCAGGCCCGGCATGGTGAGCATCATCATGCAGACGCCGAAGTACTTGTCGCCTCTGCCGAACTGCGCGATGGCCGTGTCCTCGTCCGGATTGTTCATAAAGTTGACATAGCGTTTCAGAATCTCCGCGTCGAACTCCAGCGTCTTTTTGATGAGGCCGCGGTAGCCAGCGTTGTCCTCCTTTTTGAGCATGTGCATGAAGGCGCTGTTGTACACGCGGTGCATGCCGAGCGTGCGGACGAAGTAACCTTCGAGCATCCAGAATGCTTCGGCCAGCAGCAGTGTGTCGGGCACCTCCTGGGCGACGCGGTCAACCACCTCGCGCCAGAACTCCTGGGGCATGGCGGCCTCGAACTCGGCCATGCTCATCGACCATGCGCCGCGCGACGGAATGCCTGGTGCGTGGCCATGCAGCGGGAACCACAAGCGCTGGATGTGCCTCTTGGCCAGTACCATCGCCGCGTCGAAGCGGATCACCGGGAACATGCGTGCTACGTGCAGAATCTGTTGAATGACTCCTTCACGCACTTCTGGATCGAGGAAATTGAGCTGCGCTGTGTCGTTCCACGGCATGGTGGTGCCGTCGTTGCCGTGGTAGATGTAGCGCGTGTCACCGGTCAGGTGATCGACCCGCTTGAAGGTGACTGCAGCGTCGGAGCGGTTCCAGTAGCCATCCTCGATGTGGATGCCGTAGCGGCTGTCTTCGCTCAGGTTCGGGCCGTTGTAGGTATAGTTGGGATAGGGCGGCTGGCTGGACGAGAGAAACCACTCGGGGCGGTTGCGTACCAGCTCTGAGTCGATGCCGGTGTGGTTCGGCACCATGTCGCTGGCAAGGCGAATGCCGCGCTGCATGGCGCGGTTGCGCAGATTGACGTAGCCGTCGTAGCCGCCAAGCTCGTGGGCGATGTCATAACTTTCAAGCGCGTAAGCGGATGCCTTGGCTTCCGGGTTTCCCTGAAGCTGTTTGATCTTGCGCGATGCGTGGCTTCGCTCCCAGAGGCCGATCAGCCACAGAGCGGTAAAGCCGCGTTCGGCGAGCATGTCCAGCTCTTCATCCGGAATATCCTGAAGCCGCGCGATGTGACGTCCGTATTGGCGCGAGAGCTGGTCGAGCCAAACGTAGGTGCTCTTGGCAATCATCACCACCTCGGGCATCCACGACGAGTCGTGCGAGTAGCGGGCCGGCGCGTCGCCGAGGTCGTCGTAGGAGGGCGCGTGTACCTCCTGTTCGCCGAACATGCCGCCATGCACGGCGTTTTCGTGCGAGAGGTTCTCGAAAAAGAGGTAGCGGTCTTCATCCTCGATCAGTACGATTGTGTCGTCGAGCAGCTCCAGCCACGGCGAACCGGCCAGCAGATCACTCCAGTGCAGCTTGATGAAGCGGAGCTGATCGAGCAGTGAGTCGGGCGAGTGCCGGAACGGGCGCGTGAGCAGCTCCTCCAGATCATCCTCATGGCTGCCGATTGGACCGGCACTCTGCACGGCGTGCTGCATCGCCCTGACGAGCTGCGGGTAGGCGCGGTCGCCCTGCAACCCCTTGTCGGAAATCAGTCCCTCAAACTGTTTCAGCGCCGGATTCCGGTTGTTCAGCCAGACAAGGTAGGCCTCTTCGATTGCGTTGGAGCGGTTCTCAGGATTTTTCAGCCAGCTTTCAGGAGCGGCTTTCGAGTGGTAGAGCTCTCCGGTTGGGAAGTGGTCGAGGAACCTGCCGAGATATTCGGTGGCATTCCAGTTCGAAGCCTCGCTGTCCAGCACGTCCAGCGCTTTTCCGTGCAGGCCCGACACCTGGTCGATTACATGGTGTTGCAGCTCGTGCAGCAGCTTCATGCCGTGAAACTGGGCGGGCAGTAGCTTTTTAGTTTGCTTACCTTCGAGCAGGCTCAACTGGTGGTTGATTTGTTCGGTCTGCCGCTCGGATTGTTTCATCGCCTCATGCCGGTCGTGCGGCAATCGCAGCAGCGCGGGATCGTCGAGACGGTAGCGGTTGCGCGCCGCTTTACTGATATAAAAGTGCTCTTTTATGGACGTGCGGATTTCAGTGCTCATATGGCGTTTCTGTCAAGCTCGGGATGTTTCGAAGGTATTGCTTAAGGTACGCAATTGCTCAATAAAATAGGGCGCTTCCGTGTATTTGTTACGAATTGCTGGCAGAGCAGGATGACGTAATCAAAGCTGATCTTTTTTATATATTAATGCTTTTGCAAGGCTTCAGGATTGACTCTGGCGTTTTGGCTGCGACCGCGTCTGGGTGTAAAACGTATCAGGCACTATGAAAGGCATTATTCTTGCGGGCGGCTCCGGAACCCGCCTTTATCCCGTGACCAGAGGCGTGTCCAAACAGCTTCTGCCGATCTACGACAAGCCGATGATTTACTACCCGCTTTCTACGTTGATGCTGGCCGGTATCCGGGAGATACTGATCATCACCACACCTGAAGATCAACCGGCGTTCATGAAGCTTCTCGGCGACGGCAGCGACTGGGGTATCGAACTCTCCTACACGGTTCAGCCTTCACCCGACGGCTTGGCGCAGGCCTTCATTCTTGGCCGCGATTTTATCGGCGACGACGATGTGTGTCTCGTGCTCGGTGACAATATCTTTTTTGGTTATGGCTTCAGCGGTATGCTCGAAGAGGCGGTTCGTCACGTCGAGCAGCGGCGCAAGGCTGTGGTGTTCGGCTACTATGTGGGCGATCCGGAGCGATACGGCGTCGTGGAACTTGACGCCAGCGGCCAGGCGCTCTCCATCGTCGAAAAACCGGAGCAGCCCAAATCCAATTACGCGGTGGTCGGCCTCTACTTCTATCCGAACGACGTGGTTGATATTGCCGCCGGCATCAAGCCGTCGGATCGCGGTGAGCTGGAGATCACCTCAGTCAATCAGGCCTATCTCGACCGTGGCGACCTGTTCTGTTCTGTCATGGGGCGCGGCTTCGCCTGGCTTGATACCGGTACGCACGACTCTTTTCAGGAGGCGGGAAGCTTCATCGAAACCATCGAAAAGCGGCAGGGGCTCAAGGTTGCCTGCCTCGAAGAGATTGCCTGGCGTAACCAGTGGATCACCGATGCCGGACTTGAAGCGTTGGCGCGTCCGCTGCTCAAAAACCAGTATGGCCAGTATCTTTTAAAACTTCTGGAACGGAAGGGTTGAGCGCTTGTGTTGTTCGCCGCTTGTGCTTTTTATCTCATTGATCAGCCCACTGTTTCTTTGTATCCGATTGTATGCAAATCATTGAAACTTCACTTCCTGAAGTCCTGCTGTTCGAGCCGAAAGTGTTCGGTGACGAGCGCGGCTGGTTTTTTGAATCGTTCCGGCAGGATATTTTTGAGCAACATGCGGGCTCGCACCGGTTCGTGCAGGACAACGAGTCCTTTTCTCGCCACGGCGTTCTTCGCGGCTTGCACTACCAGAAGCCGCCGCACATGCAGGGCAAGCTGGTGCGCGTCATTCAGGGCGAGGTGCTTGATGTGGCTGTCGATATCCGCAAAGGTTCGCCGAACTTTGGCCGCCACACCGCTCAACGGCTCAGCGAAAGCAATCGCCGCATGATGTGGATTCCGCCCGGCTTTGCGCACGGATTCGCCGTGCTGAGCGAAACGGCGGTGTTTAGCTACAAATGCACAGACTATTACACTCCGTCGCATGACGCCGGTGTGCGCTGGAACGATTCGTCGATTGGCATCGACTGGCGCTTGCCAGAGAGCGACATCAACCTTTCGGAAAAGGATCAGCGCCAGCCGATGCTGCACGATATCGAGCCTGTGGACTTAAGCTCATAACTTGTTGCGCTGTTTTGTCAACCTGTTGCCCAACATCAATGAATCTTCTCGTCACTGGAAGCCGCGGCCAGCTTGGTTCGGAACTGCAAACATTGCAGGGAGCCGCGAGCGATGACACTTGGCATTTTTGCGACCTGCCTGAACTGGATATCACCGATTTTAAAACGGTCGAGGTTTTTTGCCGCGAGCACCAGATTGGCGCGATTGTCAACTGCGCGGCCTACACGGCGGTGGATAAAGCCGAGAGCGAGTCGGAGCTGGCCTTCCGGGTCAACCGCGACGGCGCGGCTTCACTTGCGGCGGCGGCAAAAGCGGTCGATGCGCTACTGGTGCATGTTTCGACCGACTACGTTTTTGATGGGACGAACTGCCGCCCCTATCGCGAGGATGATCCGGTTGCGCCGTGCGGCGTTTACGGGCGTTCCAAACTGGAGGGGGAGGAGGCGATTCGTGACAGCGGTTGCTCTCATCTGATTATCCGTACCTCGTGGCTCTACTCGGCTCACGGGCAGAACTTCGTGAAAACGATGCGCCGGCTCGGAAACGAGCGCGAGCAACTCGGTGTGGTGTTCGATCAGGTCGGTACGCCAACCTGGGCTGCGGATCTTGCGGGCGCGATTGTCTCAATGCTCGGTCAGAGCGATCCGGCGCAGCAGTACGCCGAAACCTTTCACTATTCGAACGAGGGGGTTTGCTCCTGGTACGACTTCGCCAAGGCGATCATGGACGCCGAGGGGCTCCGGTGCGCGGTGTCGCCCATCGAGAGCCGGGAGTTCCCGACGCCCGCTGCACGTCCGCACTTCAGTGTGCTGAACAAGCGGAAAATCCGCGAACAGTTCGGCCTCGCCATTCCGCACTGGCGCGACAGCTTGCTGGCGATGCTCGAAGAGCTGCGGCAGGGGGGCGGTTAGATCGGGCCGACCTATAGAATTAAAAGGCATTGCGCACTATGACCAAACAGGGCAACCGCAAGGGATTGCCCCTACAACTCACTAAAAATTATGCACATACTCATTACCGGCGGCGCGGGCTTTATTGGTTCGCATGTCGTCAGGCATTTGCTGAATCGCTATCCGGACTACACGATCACCAATCTCGACAAGCTTACCTATGCCGGAAATCTGGCCAATCTGCGCGATGTCGAATCGAATCCGAACTACCGGTTCGTGAAGGGCGACATTGCCGATGCTCCGTTTCTGCTCGGTCTTTTCAAAGAGCAGCAGTTCGATGCGCTCATTCATCTGGCCGCCGAGTCGCACGTGGATCGCTCCATCGAAAGCCCGGTCGAGTTCGTGATTTCGAACGTTCTCGGTACGGTCAACCTGCTCAACGCCGCTCGCGCCACGTGGAATGGCAAGTTTGAGGGCAAGCGTTTCTACCACGTCTCGACCGACGAGGTGTACGGTACGCTCGGCAGCGAGGGGATGTTTTCGGAGACGACGCCGTACGATCCGCACAGTCCGTACTCGGCCTCGAAAGCGTCGTCCGACCACTTTGTCCGCGCCTTCCACGACACCTACGGCCTTCCGGTGGTGATCAGTAACTGCTCGAACAACTACGGCTCGCACCAGTTTCCCGAAAAGCTGATTCCGCTGTTCATTAACAACATTCGTCTCGAAAAGCCCCTGCCGGTCTATGGCGCGGGGTTGAACGTTCGCGACTGGCTCTGGGTGGTTGACCACGCGCGGGCCATCGACGAGATTTTCCATCGCGGAACGGTGGGCGAAACCTATAATATCGGCGGGCACAACGAGTGGACGAACATCGATCTGATCCGCCTGCTCTGCCGCATCATGGATCGCAAGCTTGGCCGCGAGGCGGGTGCATCTGAAAAGCTCATCACCTACGTCACCGACCGCGCGGGCCACGATTTGCGTTACGCCATTGACGCCTCGAAGCTGAAGCGCGAGCTTGGCTGGGTGCCGTCCGTCACCTTCGAAGAGGGGCTCGAAAAGACGGTGGACTGGTATCTCGACAATCAGGTGTGGCTCGACGAGGTTACCTCGGGCGCGTACCAGCACTATTACGAAAAGATGTATTCGGGCCGGTAACGTCTGGTAACGGTTTTTTATTGAAGCAGTTACAAATTTTTTCACAATGATTTTTCCTGTCATCCTCTCCGGCGGTTCCGGAACGAGGCTCTGGCCGCTTTCGAGAGCGATGTATCCGAAACAGCTTCTGCCGCTGCTGGGTGATAACTCCATGCTTCAGGATACCGTGCTCCGGGTTCAGTCAATCGAGGGCGTCGGACCGGTAAGCTGCGTTTGCAACGACGAGCACCGCTTTCTTGTGGCCGAGCAGCTTCGGCAGATTGGCGCGGATGAGGAGGCAATCATTCTTGAGCCGGTTGGCCGCAACACGGCGCCGGCCGCTGCGGTAGCGGCGTTGATGCTGGCCGAACAACATCCGGATTCGCTGATGCTCATTATGCCCGCCGACCATGTCATCCGCGACAGGCAGGCCTTTGCCGATGCGATCGAGTCGGGGCGTGAGGCTGCCGAAAAGGGCAATCTGGTGACCTTCGGCATTGTGCCGAACGCGCCGGAGACGGGGTATGGCTACATTCGGGTGACCTCCGGTTCGCGCGGTCCGGCACTTCCGGTGGCCGAATTCGTGGAAAAGCCCTCCCGCGAACGGGCGGAGAGCTACCTCGTTTCGGGCGGCTATTTCTGGAACAGTGGCATGTTCCTGTTCCGGCCTGACGTCTATCTGGCCGAGCTTGAAGCCAACGCTCCGGCGATGCTTGCCGCGTGCCGCACGGCGTTCGAAAAGTCGCGGTGCGATCTCGATTTTCTGCGCCTCGATGCTGATGCGTTCAAGGCTTCGCCTTCCGATTCGATCGACTACGCGGTCATGGAAAAGACCTCGAAAGCCATGTTAGTGCCGATGGATGCCGGATGGAACGACGTCGGCGCGTGGTCGTCGCTTTGGGAGGTGCAGGAGCATGACCCGCAAGGCAATGTCATGCGCGGCGATGTGCTGGCGCACGATGTCCAGAACAGCTACCTGCACTCCACCAGCCGCCTCGTTGCGGCGGTCGGTCTCGACAACCATATCGTTGTTGAAACCTGCGATGCGGTGCTGGTGGCTTCCAAAGATCGGGTGCAGGATGTCAAGGCTATCGTCGAGCAGCTCCGCTCGGAATCTCGCGAGGAGCCACTGATTCACCGGCGGGTCTATCGCCCCTGGGGTTCTTATGAAACCGTCGATGAGGGCGATCGTTTCAAGGTCAAGCGCATCACGGTCAAGCCGGGTGCGGCGCTTTCGCTGCAACTGCATTACAAGCGCGCAGAGCATTGGATTGTCGTCAAGGGCAGCGCGGTGATTACGGTCGAGGCGCGGCAGGTGGAGCTTGTCGAGAACCAGTCGATCTACATCCCGGTTGAAGCGCGTCACCGCCTCGAAAATCGTGGCGAGGAGCCGCTTGAACTGATCGAGGTGCAATCGGGCAGCTATCTCGGCGAGGATGATATTGTGCGCTTCGACGATCATTACGGACGGTTTTGAGCGGCAGTCGGCAGGTGATGCGTAGTTGTGTAGTTTCATAAAACAGCGGCCACCTTGTATCGCATAGATTATTGTGATAAGTTTAAGTTTTGAGAGATTGCGGGAAAAGCAGTTACGTTTCAATTAAAATTCCGGTAGCATATGTCTGAAGAAATGAAATCTTCCAACCAGGGACAGCCGGTTAGCGATGTGGTCAAAGGTGATTTCGCAACCATGCTTGTCGGTCTCGGCACGATGCTCGACGGAGCGATAACGCCCTTGAGCAAGGTCGTCGCCACCGCGCTTGATTCGATGACGGTCGTGGCGCACCAGATTCTCGACGGCATCAGTACGACGCTCGGCGACAACAACAAGCAGCAGTAAATTTCCGCAGCGTTCTCGCGCTGTTGAATCCATAGCTGTTGATCCATACTCAACATCCGGTTTCAGAAGGCAGGTCTTTTTTCAGTGGAAATGGCCTGCCTTTCTCTTTTCCAGCCGTTTCTCGTATATTCAGGCTTTTATGCGGAGAGGGCTGATCGGCCCGTTTCCCGCTTTTGATATTTCCAGCTTGACATTCCCAGCGACCATGCCCGACACCTATCCCGAGTACCCGTCCAGTCTTTCGTACAGCGCCATGGAGAGCCATATCCGCGAGTTCTGGATCGAACGGAACATCTTCAGGAAGAGCCTTGAAAAGGATGCGCCCAAGGGCATCTACTCCTTCTACGAAGGCCCGCCGACGGTGAATGGCAAGCCCGGCGTGCACCACCTGTTCAGCCGCACCATCAAGGATGTGGTCTGTCGCTACCACGCCATGCAGGGCTACCAGGTGCCGCGCAAGGCTGGTTGGGACACGCATGGTCTGCCGGTCGAAATCTCGGTCGAGAAGAAGCTCGGCCTGAAGAACAAGTCGCATGTCGAGGAGTACGGCGTTGGCGAGTTCAACCGCGAGGCGCGCTCGCTGGTCTATCACCACATTGACGACAATCGCGAGGGGTGGGGAAAGCTCACCGAGCGCATGGGCTACTGGGTCGATATGGACAGCCCGTACATCACCTGCGATAATAATTATATCGAGTCGGTCTGGTGGGCGCTCAAGACCATTTTCGACAAGGGGCTGATCTACAAAGATTACAAGATCGTGCCGCAGGATCCGAAGTCCGAGACGGTGCTCAGCTCGCACGAGCTGGCGCTTGGCTACAAGGAGGTGCAGGATCCGAGTGTTTACATCAAATTCCGCCTGAAGGATTCCGACGAGAGCATGCTCGTCTGGACGACCACACCGTGGACACTCATTTCCAACGTAGCGCTTGCCGTTGGTCGCGACATCGAGTACGTGCGCGTCAAGCATCGCGAAACCGGCGAAGTGCTGATTCTTGCCAAATTGCGCCTGTCGGTGCTGACCGATAAGATCGGTGACGAATCGGCGTGGGAAGTCATCGACTGCTGCAAAGGTAGCGACCTCGAAGGGCGCGACTACGAGCCGCTCTTCAACTACTTCTCGCCGGATCGCCGTGGCTGGTACGTGGCGTGCGGCGACTTCGTTTCGACTGGCGACGGTACCGGCATCGTGCATATCGCTCCGGCGTTCGGCGCGGATGACTACGAGCTGTCGAAGCAGTACCAGCTTCCGATGCTTCAGCCGGTGGCGCGTAACGGTTGCTTCACCGCCGAAGTTCCTGACTACGAGGGGATGTTTTTCAAGGAGGCCGACAAGCCGATCATGCAGCGGCTCAAGGAGGAGGGCAAGCTCTATCGCCGCGAGACAATCCAGCACACCTACCCATTCTCATGGCGCTACGACGTGCCGGTGATCTACTACGCCCGCGAGTCGTGGTACATCCGCACCACCGACATCGCGCCGCGCATGGTCGAACTCAACAAGACGATTAACTGGAATCCTTCTGAAATCGGAGCGGGGCGCTTTGGCAACTGGCTCGAAGAGAACAAGGACTGGGCGCTCTCCCGCGAGCGCTTCTGGGGCACGCCGCTGCCGGTGTGGGTTGCCGCAGATTTCAAGATCGGCGACGGCTCCGACTCCGGCAAGCTCTTCGCGGTCGGTTCGGTCGCTGAACTCCGCGACGGCTTCATCGAAATCGACGGCGAAGAGATGAACCTCGGCGATGCGCTCGACAAGGGACTCGTCGAACTCGATTTGCACAAGCCGTTCGTTGATCGCATCTACTTCATCCGTGACGGCAAGCGCTTCAACCGCACGCCGGAGCTGATCGACGTCTGGTTCGATAGCGGCTCGATGCCCTTTGCCCAGCTCCACTATCCCTTCGAGAACAAGGAGCTGTTTGATAAAACCTTCCCGGCGGACTTCATCGCCGAAGGGGTCGATCAGACACGCGGTTGGTTCTACACGCTCCACGCCATCGCCACGCTCATCTTTGACCGTCCGGCTTACCGGAACCTGATCGTCAACGGCCACATCCTCGACAAAAAGGGGCAGAAGATGTCCAAATCGAAGGGCAACGTGGTCGATCCGTTCGAGTCGATGGAGCAGTACGGCGCGGACGCCATCCGCTGGTACCTGATGATTACCAGCCCGCCGTGGCGCCCGAAGCTCTTCAACGCTGCTGAAATCGAAGAGGAGCAGCGCAAGTTCTTCCGCGCCTTCATCAACAGCTACAACTTCTTCGTGCTCTACGCCAACGTCGATGGCTTCCGGAACGAAGAGGCCGCCATTCCGTTTGCGCAGCGCTCGGAGCTCGACCGCTGGGTGCTCTCCAGCCTGAACACGCTGGTCTCAGAAGTGACGCGCCGCATGGAGAACTACGACCTGACCGGCGCGAGCCGACTCATCGGCGACTTCACCGTTAATGACCTCTCGAACTGGTATATTCGCCGCTCGCGCAAGCGCTTCTGGAAAGGGGAGATGGGGCCGGACAAGCTCTCGGCTTATCAGACGCTCGCTACGGTGCTTGAAACACTCTCGAAGCTGATGGCTCCGTTCGCGCCCTTCATCGCTGAAAAAATCTGGCTCGACCTCAAGAGCGTCGGCGGGACTTCGAAAGCTGAATCGGTGCACTTGGTCGACTGGCCAGTTGCCGACGACGCCTGCATCGATGCCGCGCTCGAAGAGCGGATGAAGAAGGCGCAGATCATTACGTCACTGGTGCGCACCATGCGCGAGAAGGCGACCATCAAGGTGCGCCAGCCGCTCAAGCGCATCCTGCTCGCCGCCGCCGAACCCGGTTCGCGCGCCGCCTACGAGCTGGTTGCGGACATTATTCGCGAGGAGGTCAACGTCCAGAAGATCGAGTACGTCGAGGATGAAGAGGGATCGGTCATCAGCAAAAAGGCCAAGCCCAACTTCAAGACCCTCGGCCCACGCTTTGGCAAGGATATGAAGGCGCTGGCCGAGCGTATCAGGCTCATGAGCCACAAGCAGATCGCTCGGCTCGAAGAGGCTGGCCAGATCGAGATCGACCTCGACGGACGCATGGTTAAGATCGAACGGGACGATGTGGATATCGTACACGAGGATATCGAGGGTTGGCTCGTGGCGGCCGACGAGGCGCACCGCATCATGGTGGCGCTCGACACGGAGATCACCGAAGAGCTGGAGCTGATGGGGCTGGCGCGCGAGCTGGTGAGCAAAATCCAGACCATCCGCAAGGAGAGTGGGCTCGAAATCACAGATCGGATCGTGCTGCATGTCAACGCTTCCGGCAAGCTTGCTGCCACTATCCGTCAATACGAAGCCTATATCATGGAGGAGACGCTGGCTGTTGAGCTGAACTGTCCGTCATCGAAGCCCGGTGTCTCCTACGCGATCAACGAGCTTGAGTGTGAGCTGGCACTTGAAAAATCCGGATTATGATGTTATAATTCATATCTCAGTTTTTTTACGGTTTACCGTTGGAACCTCTAACCTATGAGCAGCATGTCGAAGAAAACCAGCACCGCCAAGGCAGGCGTCGCCGAGCCTTCGGAGCCGACGAGAGTGATCAGAACCTACCTGAGTGATGAGGAACTCGAACACTTCAGGCAGATTCTGCTGAAACGTCGTCAAGAGGTTCTGCGCGACCTCGATATTCTTCGTTCCTCTTTGTCAGAAGAGAGTGTCGAGGACTCGATCAACTCGAACTATTCGATGCACATGGCCGATCACGGTACCGAAACGATGGATCGTGAGCAGCGCTTCATGTTCATCGCCCGTGACGAAAAATATCTGCACTACATCGACCAGGCGCTCGATCGCATCCGCAACAAAACCTACGGCATCTGCACCAAATCGGGCAAGCCGATTCCCAAGAAGCGCCTTGAAGCCGTGCCGCACACCTCGGTCAGGATCGAGTTCAAGCAGGCCAAGAAATAACGGGGAAGGTGGACGTTCCGGAGCATCGACACGTGTTGAAGGGCTGCCATAAAAGGCGGCTTTTTCGCGTTGTGGCAACGGTGAAAAAAGAGGCTTTCCGCGCTTTTTCAGGAACGTGTTAACGAGCTTGGTTTGCTTCCGTTTTTTTCTCTTGTTGACGGTTACTGTTGTTTCGAACTCGTTGAGTCAGGGGCGCCAAGCCCGGAATTTTTTGGAGAGTACAATATTTATCCGCTTGATTTATGAAGATTGCCATTGCCGGAACCGGTTACGTCGGTTTGTCCATCGCCTGCCTTTTGGCTCAGCATCATGAAGTTGTGGCTCTGGACATCGTTGCTGAAAAGGTTGAAATGATCAACAATCGCAAGTCGCCGATTGTCGATACCGAGATTGAGGATTTTCTGGCCAACAAAGTGCTGAATCTCCGCGCCACGCTCGACAAGGAGGATGCCTATGTCGGTGCGGATTTCGTGGTGATCGCCACGCCGACCGACTACGACGTCGAAACCAACTATTTCAACACCCGCTCGGTCGAGTCGGTCATCCGCGATGTCATGGCGATCAATCCGGAAGCGGTGATGGTCATCAAGTCCACCATTCCCGTCGGCTACACAGCCCAAACCCGCGAGGAGATGGGGTGCAATAACCTGCTCTTTTCGCCCGAGTTCCTGCGCGAGGGCAAGGCGCTGCACGATAACCTCTACCCTTCGCGCATCATCGTCGGCGAGCGTTCGGAGCGGGCGGAGACCTTCGCCAACCTTCTGCGCGAAGGGGCAATCAAGGAGGATATTCCGGTGCTTTTCACCGACAGCACGGAGGCCGAGGCGGTCAAGCTCTTCTCGAATACTTACCTCGCCATGCGCGTAGCCTACTTCAACGAGCTCGACACTTACGCCGCCAAGCATGGGCTCGATACCCGCCACATCATCGAAGGGGTCGGGCTCGATCCGCGCATCGGCTCTCATTACAACAACCCCTCGTTCGGCTACGGTGGCTACTGCTTGCCGAAAGACACCAAGCAGCTCTTGGCAAACTATCGGGACGTACCGCAGAACCTCATCAACGCCATCGTCGAGTCCAACGCGACGCGCAAGGATTTCATCGCCGACAGCATCATCCAGCGCAGCCCGAAGGTGGTTGGTGTCTATCGTCTGATCATGAAGGCGGGGTCGGACAACTTCCGCGCATCGAGCATTCAGGGCATCATGAAGCGTATCAAGGCCAAGGGCATCGAGGTGATCATCTACGAACCGGTGATGACCGAACAGGAGTTCTACCACTCGCGTGTGCTTAACGATCTGGAGGCGTTCAAGCAGCAGTCGGACGTGATTATCGCCAACCGCAAGACCGCTGAACTTGAAGACGTTGCCGATAAAGTCTATACCCGCGACCTGTTTGGCCACGATGCCTGATCGATCAGTGTCTCGTTAGCGCCTCTTCATGGCTTGATGGATGCTTGCTTGAGCACCTTGTTAGATAAGCGAAAAAAGCCGCTCCGGATTGACCGGGCGGCTTTTTTTTGTGCTCGTAACGCCGTTGTTTTCGCGGCAGGACGGTGATGCTTAGTCGTTCTCCTCCTTGTCGGTCGTGGCGTCGGTGATCGGAATCGGATAATTCCCGCTGAAGCAAGCGGTGCAGTAGCTGCACTCTTCGTCATCGAAATCGGGAACGCTGTTCATCAGACCTTCCATTGTCAGGTAGCGGAGTGAATCAACGCCGATGTAGTCCCTGATTTTTTCGATGTTTCCAAGCTCGTCCTCCGTATCGCCGAACATGTGCGTCAGCAGTTGACGCTTGGAAGGGAAGTCCATGCCGTAAAAGCAGGGATTGGTGATTGGTGGCGAGCTGATATGCAGGTGAATCTCCTTCGGATTGGCCTCACGCACCAGCTTGATGAGCATCTTGGCCGTTGTGCCGCGCACGATCGAGTCATCGACGAGAATGATCGGGCGGCCCTGTATGACGCCGCGCACAATGTTGTATTTGGAGCGCACCTTGATTTCTCGGCTCTGGATGCCAGGCTGGATAAAGGTGCGGCCAACGTAGTGGTTGCGGATCAGCCCGTGCTCGAAGCGCGCAGGCTTGCCGATTCTGTTGCTTTCGCGTACGAAGCCGAGCGCTGCGGTGTTCGAAGAGTCCGGCACGCTGACTACAGCCAGCTCCTTGTCTTTCTGATGCCGTTCGATGGTCGATTCGCGGGCCAGATTCTTGCCGAGATTGCGGCGTACCTTGTCCACTGAGTTCTGGAAAATGAAGCTGTCCGGGCGGGCGAAATAGACATACTCGAAGATGCAGCGAGCCTTGCGCTCGACCGGCGGAAGGTAGAGCGAAATTGGCTTTTCGTTCTCCACTGCCAAGTGGTCGATCAACAGAATCTCGCCCGGCGCGATGTCGCGGATATATTCCGCTTTGATGATGTCGAATGCGCAGGTTTCGCTGGCTACCACGTAGGCCAGTTCGCCGGTGGCGGGATCGATTTTCTTGCCAAGCGCCAGGGGGCGCACTCCGTACGGATCTCGCGCGGCGATGAGCTGGTTGTTGGCCAGAATGACAATCGAAAAAGCGCCTTCGACCTGCTGCAAGGCGTCATAAATCTGGTGGAGCGGCTCTTTTTCCTTGCTCCTTGCCGCCAAATGTGGAATGATTTCGGTATCGGACGAAGCCTGGAAAATGACGCCCTGTTCGGTCAGCTCCTTGCGAAGCGATCGTGCATTGGTGAGGTTTCCGTTGTGGCCGATGGCGAGGTTGCCGGAGCGGTAGGTGAGGGAGAAGGGCTGGATGTTGTTGTTCGATTTGGAAGCGCCAGTCGTCGAGTAGCGGTTGTGGCCGATGGCCGCGTATCCGCTGAGGTTCTCGAAAATCTGCTCGTCCCTGAACACCTCGGACACCAGGCCAGGCCCTTTATGCTGCTTGAACAGAGTCTTTTTTTTTGCCTTGTTGTAATCGGCAACCACAATACCTGCCGCCTCCTGTCCTCGGTGTTGCAGCGAGTAGAGACCGTAAAAGGTATCTTCAGCGGGAGTTTTTGAGTTGAAAATGCCGAAAACTCCGCACATATCGATCGAATCTTGAGATTGTGTAAAATCTTTGCCGTCCAGCGGCAAGTGAGGCTAATATATCAAGGGGAAACATAAAAACCATGAAAGAGAACAAGGGGATGCTCACAACCATGCTGCTCATGAGCGCTATCCTGTTTCGATGACTTGCGTTTTCCGGATTTTCGAGTTGCCATTTTATCATTTGTTCAGGCTGGTCTCCTTAGGTTGCGCTAACGCTCGCACTGGATGGCAGGGCAGAGAACGAGCTGGCTGAAGCGCGTCGCCCGGAATGGAATAAGCCTCTCCGCCGTTGTAAGCAGACGAACACGAACAATCATACAACGTAACGCATCTCCCCAATGAGCTCATCAACGAAAAAATCCCCTCCGCAATCGATCTGGACCTGGATTCTGATCACCTTACTGTGGGGAAGCGTCTTTTTCGCTACCTCAAGCTGGATACTCACCAAAACGTCGATCTGGTACGATGGAGGTGTCTTCAGTCCGGATATTGCTCAGACGTTGAGAGTCTATGCAATGTATGTGCCTGCGCTGTTGGTTGTTGCGCTTTCGGCCATGGCGATACAAAGCCGACTCGATCCAGACTGGCAAAAGCAGAGGGCGCGCGAAAAAGCGGTTCGGGCAGGACAGCGTGAACAGCGTTTTGTTTCATTCGCGGCCAGCATCGCTACCAGCTCTCTGTTCACAGTCTTGACAGCGTTTGCTTATGCTCTGAGCTCGCCTCTTGTCGGGACGGCGGTGGGCTTCAGCGTCAAAAGCGTTGTTGTTGCGGCGGGGCTGAACATCGCGGCAGGACTTGCTGCGTCGCTGTTTGTCGGGGTGATTTTTCTTGTGTTGGGAGTCGCGAAGGGTTCCCGGAAAGCCTGAGGCATCCAGCGGCAAGAGACGAAAAAAGCGCAGTTGGAGCTGCGCTTTTTCTGTTATTTTCTGTGGAGCTAAGGAGACTCGAACTCCTGACCCTTTGCATGCCATGCAAATGCTCTACCAACTGAGCTATAGCCCCATCAGGAAGGCTTAATTATCTGAAAAAAAAGTTGGATTTCCAACCGCTTTTTTTGAATCTTGGGTATAAAAATTTCCAAAGCCGAAAAAAAATGACACTATGGGGCTGTTATACAGTATCAAAGAGGGATTTGCAGGGATTGGACGGGCCAAGCTCCCTGCCTTTGTAACCATAGCCGTCGGATTTTTTTCGCTGCTGTTGCTGGGCTTGTTCGGCACGGTGTCGCTCAGTTTTTACCAGGTGATTCAAGAGGTGCGTTCGCGCGTGGAGCTGGAAGTATTTTTCGATGAGGCTCTCAGCAACTCGGAGGCCCACTCGCTCGGCGAAAAGATGCAGGTGATTCCGGGGGTCGCCGAGGCGCACTACATCTCGCGCGACGAGGCTGCGTCGAGGTTCCAGCGCGATTTTGGCGAGGATGTGGTGACCATTCTTGGTATGAATCCTCTGCCGCGTTCGATGACTCTCAACATCGATCAACGCTACGCCATTCCGGACAGTATCGCCGTTATCAGAAAGAAAATCAACGCTCTTCATCCGGGGCTTGACATTCGCTACAATCAGGAGTACCTGACCAGCATTGAGAAAAATGCGCATCTTTTTACGCTAATTACAGCTGTGGCCGGTGGCGTGATTGCGCTGGCAACCATTGTCATGAACGCCTTTACGGTGCGTCTTGCCATGTACGCTCGGCGTGATCGGATCAAGACCATGAGGCTGGTCGGCGCCACCCGCCGCTTTATCAGTGCGCCGTTTTTGATTGAAGGTGCGGTGCTTGGGCTGGTATCGGGCGGCTTGGCCGCGCTTGGTCTCTGGCTTGCCTTCGAGCAGGCCTTGCTGCGCTATGAGCCCGCTATCTATCAGATTCTGCACCCCTCGACGCTCTATATCTATCCTGCACTTGCCGTTCTCGGCCTCGCGCTCGGGGTGTTCGGCAGCGTGTTCTCGGTGGCGCGCTTTCTCAGGAAGGCTTGAACGAAAAGGACGGCCGGGGGATTTCAAGGATAGCAGGGTGAAAGCGTTGGGGGCGGATTTTATGCTTCTATGAAGCTGTAAAGCATGGCGATCTCTTCGGCCCAGCCTTCGGCATTCGGGGTTTCGAGGATCAGCGGAATCTCCTCCATCGCCGGGTGGCGCATAAGGTATTCGAACGCTTCGCGCCCGATCATTCCCTCGCCGATGCAGGCGTGCCGGTCAACCCGGCTGCCGAGCTTCTGCTTGGCGTCGTTCAGATGCATCCCCCGCAGATAACGTAATCCCACCACACGGTCAAACTCCTCAAGCGTCGTGTCGAACGCCTCCGGCGTGCGCAAATCGTAGCCGCTGGCGAACAGGTGGCAGGTATCGAGGCAGACGCCGACGCGCGATTTGTCTTCGACCAGCTCGATGATCCGCGCCAGATGCTCGAAGCGCCAGCCGAGATTACTGCCTTGTCCCGCCGTATTTTCGATCACTGCCGTTACGCCCACCGTTGCGTCGAGCGACAGATTCACCGACTCGGCGATGGTGGCGAGGCACTCATTTTCACTGACGAGATTCAAATGGCTGCCGGGATGGAAATTCAGCATCGCCAGGCCGAGCACTTCGGTGCGCTGCATCTCTGTCACAAAAGCCTTGCGCGACTTTTCCAGCTTTCCTGGCTCGGGAGCGCCGAGGTTGATGAGGTAGCTGTCGTGCGGCAGAATGTGCTCCGGACGGATGCCCACTTGTTTGCAGTTGGCCTTGAACGCCTCGATCGATTCTGGCGAAAGCGGTGCGGAGTGCCATTGGCGCTGGTTTCGGGTGAACATGGCGAATGCTTTTGCTCCGATTTTTTGTGCATTGAGCGGGGCGTTCTCGACGCCTCCGGCGATACTGACATGGGCTCCGACCCGTTTCATAGACCGTCTGTTTTGGATGTTTTCGTGAATTGAGAGGGTAACGGCGAATTGCCACTGAAGGTTCATTCGCTCAGTGTTTCTGCGATTTCATCCGGAATGTTTTCCGTGCGGCGGATCGACCAGCTGTCGTTGTGCGACGGACGCATCGAGAGCAGCTCGCCGAGCAGGCCGGTCGAAAAGAGCTGCACGCCGAGGATGATGAGCAGGATGCCGAGGAAGAGGATCGGGCGGTTGCCTGCTGGTTTGTCGAAGAGATACTTTTCGATGGTGACGTACAGGCTGATGCTCGATCCAATCACGAAGCTGCCGAGGCCCATCATACCGAAAAAGTGCATCGGGCGCTTGAGGTAGCGCGTGATGAAGAGCACCGAGAGAAAATCAAACAGGCCGGGCAGGAAGCGTGAGGTGCCGAACTTGCTTTCGCCGAATTTGCGTGCGTGGTGGCGAACCGGAATTTCCGAGACGCGGAACCCCTTCCACTGCGCCAGTACCGGAATATAGCGGTGCATCTGGCCGTGCAGGTTGAGCGAGTCGGCCAGCTCACGGCTGAACGCTTTTAGGCCGCAGTTGAAGTCGTGCAGCGGAATGCCGGTGAAGAGGCGCGTCGTTAAATTGAAGAGCTTCGATGGCGCGGTTTTGCTTAGCGGGTCGTTGCGCTCGCGCTTCCAGCCGCTCACCAGGTCGAACCCTTCGCGCATCTTCGTCACCAGCGAGGCAATCTCCCGAGGGTCGTCCTGCAAATCGGCGTCCATCGTTACCACCACCTCGCCTGATGCCGCGCGCAAGCCCGCCGAGAGCGCTTCGGTTTTGCCGTAATTGCGTCGGAACGAAATCATCCGCAGCTCCGGCCTGCCTGCCATCAACTCGCCAATCACTTGGTCGGAGCCGTCCGTGGAGCCGTCGTCAACCATAATCACTTCGTAGCTGAACGGCGGCTCGAAGCAGCGTGCAAGCTCGTCGCTTTCGAGCGCGGCAAAGAGTTGACGGCACAGCTCCGGCAGTGATTCCCGCTCGTTGTAGAGTGGCACGATGACCGACAGACTCGTCATCTACACCCCGCGCGTTTCGGGCTCCCAGATGTACTTGTGCAACTGGAGCTGCATTCGCACCGGGAGCCGGTCGCGCAGAATCCACTCCGCCAGCAGGCGCGGTTCGAGCTGGCTGAACACGGTGCCGAAGATGAGCGCGCACTTGCCAAGCAGGCCTTGCTTCGTGATGAACTCACGCGCCCACAGGTAGTCCTCCTCCGATGCCACGACGATCTTGAACTCGAAGCAGTCGGGCGAGGTGATTGCCAGCAGAATGTTGTCAAGGCAATTGTTGTCGGACACGCCAGACGACGGAGTCTTGATGTCGATGATGGTGTGCACGCGCGGATCGACGCGATCGACCGGCAGAAAACCGCCGGTTTCAATCAGAACCTTCGCGCCCTTGTCGCAGAGTGCAGAGAGTAGCGGATAGACCTCCGGCTGAAGCAGCGGCTCGCCGCCGGTGACTTCGACGATTGGCGCATCAAAGGCAAGCGTGCGACGGACGATTTCATCAATCGTCATTGTCGTGCCCATTTCCTCGGCGTACGTTGTATCGCAGTAGGTGCAACCGTGACCGCATCCTGCCAGGCGTACGAAGGCGCACGGCCATCCGGCGAATGATGATTCGCCCTGAATGGAGTGGAAGATTTCGCTGATGCGGATGGTCGCCGTCGTCATGGCTTCTGCTTGTCAAGCAGTTGTTCGAGCGTGTCGGGGTAGAGGCGGTGCTCGCAACGGAGCACCCGTTTGGCGAGCGATTCGGGCGTGTCGTCCGGCAGCACCGGTACATGATTTTGCTTGATGATGCGCCCCTTGTCGTACTCCTCGTTGACGAAGTGAACCGTCGCGCCGCTCCGGGTTTCGCCTGACGCAATCACCGCCTTGTGGACGTTGATGCCGTACATACCGGGCCCGCCGAACTGCGGCAGCAGGGCCGGGTGGATGTTCACGATCTTTTCGGGCCAGGCAGCAAGCACCGCGTCCGGAACCTTGCGCAAGTAGCCGGCAAGCAGGATCATGTCGATCTGCCTTTCACGGAGCGCTTCCAGCATCGCGTGGGCAAAATCGTCATATGAACCGAACTGCGATTCCGACAGGTGCATTGCCTCGATGCCATACTCTTTCGCAAAATCCATAGCGCCGCATTGCGAGCGGTTTGAGAGGCAGAGCACAATTTCAGCGGGCAGCTCTCGCTCGATGATTGCATGGAAAAGCGCCTTGAAATTGGAGCCCGTTCCCGAGCAGAAGACCGCCAGCCGTGTTTTGTTGTCACTCATTCAGATCAAGAGCAAAGGATGTTGTGAAGTTCTTCTAATATGCACCCTAACGTTGCTTTTTTCAAGCCGAAAGGTTTCCTGTGCCTGGATCAGGAGGAAACTAAGGTTGGTTCTCCGGTCGGTAAAATCTCGGATTTTTGTAAATTCCCCGTTTCACTTTACGATTCAAACGAAAATAATGTTCTGCTCATGCTTGATCCTGTCATCAAACGGGCGCTCGTATCCGTTTCCGACAAAACCGGCATCGTCGATTTCTGTCGTGAACTGGCCTCGATGGGTGTCGAAATTTTCTCTACCGGCGGTACCCTAAAAACACTTCAGGATGCCGGTGTTGCAGCTGCATCCATCTCGAACATCACCGGTTTTCCGGAGATCATGGACGGCAGGGTCAAGACGCTCCATCCAAAAATTCACGGCGGTCTGCTCGCCGTTCGCGATAACGCTGAGCACCAGCAGGCGGCGCGCGAGAACGGCATCGAATTCATTGACCTCGTGGCAGTGAACCTCTACCCCTTCGAGGCGACCATCGCCAAGGCGGATGTGAGCTTCGAGGAGGCGATCGAGAATATCGACATCGGTGGCCCGTCGATGCTGCGTAGCGCGGCCAAGAACAACGAGTCAGTCACGGTCATCACCGACGCTGCCGATTACGCCACTGTGCTTGATGAAATGAAGTCCAATGGCGGCGCAACCAAGAGGGCGACCCGCCTGACGCTCGCCGCTAAAGTCTATGCGCTGACCTCGCGTTACGACACGGCTATCGCGGCCTACATGGCCAAAGCTGCCGGAATCGAGTCCGCCGCCGACACGATGACCGTCCGGCTCGAAAAAGAGCTGGGGATGCGCTACGGCGAGAACCCGCACCAGAGTGCCGCACTCTACAAGATGGACGATGGCAACGGTGCGCGCTCGTTTGGCTCGATGTTCGAGAAGCTGCACGGTAAAGAGTTGTCCTACAACAATATGCTTGATATTGCCGCCGCGACCGGCATCATCGAAGAGTTCCGCGGCGAAGAGCCGTCGGTGGTGATTGTCAAGCACACCAACCCGTGCGGCGTCGCCCAAGCCCCGACGCTTTGCGAGGCCTACCGCAAAGCCTTTTCGACCGACACGCAAGCTCCGTTCGGCGGCATCATCGCGTTCAACCGCCCGCTCGACATGGAGACAGCCAAGGCAGTCAACGAGATATTTACCGAAATCCTCATCGCTCCGGCTTTCGAGGAGGGCGTGCTTGACCTGCTCATGAAGAAGAAGGATCGTCGCCTTGTGCTCCAGAAGCAGCCGCTGCCGAAAGCGGGTTGGGAGTTCAAATCCACGCCGTTCGGAATGCTCGTGCAGGAGCGCGACAGCAAGATGGTCGCCCCCGAAGAGCTGCAGGTGGTTACCAAACGCCAGCCGACCGACGAGGAGCTGGCCGATCTGATGTTCGCTTGGAAGATTTGCCGACACATCAAGTCCAACACGATTCTCTACGTCAAGAACCGCCAGACCTTCGGCGTCGGCGCAGGTCAGATGTCGCGCGTTGATTCCTCCAAAATCGCCCGCTGGAAAGCCTCGGAAGTGGGTCTCGACCTCAAGGGTTCGGTCGTCGCATCGGACGCCTTCTTCCCCTTCGCTGACGGCCTTCTCGCCGCCGCCGAAGCCGGAGTGACCGCCGTCATCCAGCCCGGAGGCTCCATTCGCGATAACGAAGTCATCGAAGCCGCTGACGCCAACAACCTGGCGATGGTGTTCACCGGAATGCGTCACTTCAAGCACTGAGGTAAATCGTCTGGATATAGAACGCAACAGCAGCATGGACAAAGAGATGAATGTTGTCCATGCTGCTTTTTTACTTCCTGCAGGATGCTTGTTAGGTCGCGCCTTCTACAAAAATCTCACCACCAAAAACACCCCGACCATAACGAACGCGACGGCGATGCGGACGGCGATGCCGATGGCCATGCCAAGCCAGGTGCCGAGTCCGGCAGTGCCGGCGGTGCGAAGGTCTTTGTTGGCGTAGAGTTCGCCGAGGACGGCTCCGATGAAGGGGCCGATGATGATGCCCGGCAGGCCGAAGATAAGGCCAATCATCGTTCCGATGGCCGCACCGATGATGCCGTGTTTTCCTGCGCCGAAGCGTTTTGCTCCGAGCAGTCCGGCGAGGAAGTCGATGAGATAAGCCGCCGCGGTGAGCACGCCGAGAACGGTGAGTGTGCCCCAGCCGATGTAGGCGAAGTGTTCCGCCCAGGCGGCGAACACGAGTCCCGCGAAGATAAGCAGGATACCGGGCAGCGCGGGCAAGAGCAGGCCTGCGAATCCGGCGATGAGCAGGAGGGCGGAAGCTATCCAGAGGATGGTGGTGGTTTCCATGTTCAGCGGTTATTTGTAATCAAGGGGTTCAGGGATAGAAACGGGATTTATGGCTTGTTCGTTGTTGCAAGCGCTGCTCTCGCATTTCGCTTCAGCCGCTTCAGGCCGAGGCGCATTGCTGGGGTTCCGGCGAAGAGTTTCCGGAATTGCGAGTTGGTGAGTTCGAGCGCTTTGGCGGGGGTCAGGTGTACCAACTCTTCTTTTGGTATGAAGCTGGGGAATGCTTTATCAGCTTCGGTAGCGTTGTGCGGGCAGGCGTTGAGGCAGTGGTCGCAGCCGTAGAGCCAGCCGCCGGTCATCGCTGCCTCTTCTTTCGTGAAGTCGCGTTTCAGCTCGATCGTCAAATATGAGATGCAGCGTCGGGCGTCGAGCTTGTTGGGGGCGATGAGTGCTCCGGTGGGGCAGGCCTCGCAGCAGATTGAGCAGCCTTCGCAGGGGTTCCAGTCGAGTGGCGTATCGGGTTCGAGTTCGAGCTCGAGCAGCAGCTCGCCGAGGAAGACCCGTGAGCCGTAACCGGGCACTATGAGCAGCGAATTCTTGCCGGTGCGCCCGATTCCGGCGGCTTCGGCCCACCCTTTTTCGAGCACGGGCGAGCTATCTACGCAGACCTTGCCGTTGACCGGTTGCTCGCAGATCAAGCGGATGAAGTCAAACAAGTCATTCAGTAACTTGCCGACCACCCGGTGGTAATCCGCAATGACGGCGTAGCCGGATATCGCGCTGGGCGTTGGGGGCGCGGGCCACGGCAAAGCGACGGAGAGGACGGTTTTGAGGCCCGACAAGAGCAGTTCGGGATTGGCACGCGCTTCGAGGCCGGTTTCGAGGTAGCTCATTTCGCCGTGTCGCCTCTCTTCGATCATCGCTCGATACACTGCCAGCGCCCCGGACAGCGGCTCGACGGTGGCGAATCCGGCAGCGCAAAAGCCGAGATCAAGAGCTTTTTGCCGGATCGTTTCTTTCATGGTCAGCCGCTTTTCAGACATATCAAATCATCACTGGTTGCGATAACCCGCATTTCTTCTTAAATATACAAGTCAACTTCACGTAGTTGTTCCGCACCATCTCGAACCACTATCTTTTTCCTCATGCAGCGACGCGATTTTTTTCAGCATTTCCTTAAACGCGCTGGTATTGCGGCGGGCGCATTGACCGCCGCAACTGCCGGTTTTGTAGGCTATTATCAACCGCGCAAGGAGGTGTTTGAGACCTCTGGCAAGAACAACGATGAGCTTCCCGAAAAGCTGACGACGCCGAAAAAGGCAGTGGTGATCGGTGGCGGGCTGGCGGGCATCAGCTCGGCGCTGGAACTGGCGCGGCGGAATTTCGAGGTAACTCTCGTTGAAGCCTCACCGTTGCTCGGCGGCAAGCTGACCGGCTGGCCCATTGAGGCGCTCGGCGAGCGGTTTCCGGTGGAGCACGGCTTTCACGGCTTTTTCGATCAGTACTACAACCTGAACGAAATGTTCGCCTCGGCGGGTATCGGCAGCGAGATGTTTACCGCTTCGCCTGGCTATCCCGTCATCTTCAGCGACCAGCAGGTCGAGGTGTTTGGCCAGACCCCGAAGTGGTTCCCGTTTAACGTCCTCTCGGTGGTGCAGCAATCGAAACGGCTCGACCTCGTGTCGATTCTGAAGGACTATCCCGGACTGTGGCCGGTCATCAGCATGTTTCGCTACCAGTATGACCGCACGTTCCACGACTGGGATAGCATCGATTTTATGACCTATTGCCAGCGTGGAGAGGTGCTTCCAGCATTTATCGACACAGTGTTGCACCCCTTTGCCGACGCCACGATGAACCGCATGGAGGTGCTCTCGGCCGCCGAGGCGATGCGCTATTTCCACTTCTATTTCATGGGAAGCCCCGAGGGCTTGTCCTTCAACATCACCACGAAGGATTGCATGACCGCCCTCATTGATCCGCTGGAGCGCAAGCTCAATGAGATGGGCGTGCGGGTGCTGAAGGGGCACAAGGCGCAGAGCCTTGCGATGCAGGATGGTCGCGTCAAATCGGTGCGCCTCGCAGGCTCGGGAGCTTCGAGCGGCGTGTTAACGTCGATTCCCAAGCGCGAGGTGCCGATGACGGGCTGGCTGCAAAAGATGACCGACGGCGGGATTCCTGTTCTCGTGGCGCGGCACGGCGCGGCGTGGGTGGCGCTCGACGGGCGCTGTACCCACATGGGTTGCCCGGTGGCTCCCGATCCGGCAACGGGGGGCTTTCACTGCCCTTGCCACGATGGCCGCTTCAACGCCGAAGGGGTACCGGTGAGCGGCCCGCCGAAAGCGCCACTGGCTCGGTTCGAGGTGCGGGAAGCGGGGGAGATGCTCGTTATCGAGCAGGTGTCGTCAGCTTCGTCGCCCACCGTCGTCACTGCCGAAGAGCTGCCGTGCGACTACTGCGTCGTGGCCTCGGACGTGCGCGGTACCCGCGAGCTGATTGCCGACAGCAAGCCTGACAACCGCGAGTTTGCCGGACAGGTGTCCGATCTCGGCGAGGCCGATCCCTACGTTGTCTGGCGCGTCTGGCTTGATCGCCCGCTTCCGTCCGCTGACTTCCCGTTCTACACCGTATCGGGCTACACCTACACCGACTCGATTACCTTTTATTCGAGCTTCCAGCAGCCCTTCATCGACTGGGCAAAGCGCACCGGTGGCTGCGTTGTTGAACTGCACGCCTACGCCGTTGCGCCACAAGACATCCGCCCTGAGCCGGAGATTCACGCTGCGATGCTGCAAGAGCTGTACGCTATGTTCCCGGAATCGAAGAACGCCACGATCCAGCATGAAATTTTCATGATGCAGTCCAACTTCACCCGCTGGGCCCCCGGCGACCACGCCACAAGGCCGGATGTCGAAACGCCCTACGCCAACCTCTTTCTCGCCGGAGACTGGGTACGCACCCAAGCTCCGGTTTTCCTCATGGAAGCTGCCGCTTTCACTGGCAAGCAGGCCGCCAATGCTATTGCTGCGAAAGAATCGCTACGGCAGAGGCCGCTGCCAATCGTGCCGATGCAGGGGATTTTTGCGTGAGGAGTGGGGCTGATGGGGCGTATACGGTCCTATCAGTCCTATTTTTTACTTCGTCGCTACGTACAAAATTGAAGTCTCGAAGGTCATCGGGAAGTACTCGGCTTTTCTGAAGCCCGCTTGCTTCAAAATCTTCGTGAATTGTTCGGCTTGGGGGAACTGCTCGACGGAGTTGGGGAGATAGTCGTAGGCAAAGGTCGATTTGCTGAACATTCCGGCGATTTTGGGCAGGACGTTCTTGAAGTAGATCAGATAAAGTTTCTTCATGACCTGGTTGCGCGGAATCATCGGCTCGATAATGTAAGCGCATCCTCCTGGCTTGAGCACGCGGTGAAACTCCCGCATGCCCTGCGCGAGGTCTTCGAAGTTCCGGACGCCAAAACCTGCGCTGACGACGTGGAAGCTCTTGCTGGCGAAGGGCATTTTTTCAGCGAAGCCTTCATGGAACTCGATGTTCGGGTACTTCTTGCGCGCGATGGCGAGCATCTCGGGCGAGAGGTCATAGCCGGTCACTTTCGCGCCGGGGATTTTGGCCATCAATGCGGCCAGGTCGCCGGTGCCGGTGGCCACGTCGAGAATGTTCGGCTCGCGCTCACCTTCCACCTGTTTTCGTGCCTTTTTGGCGGCCACGACACGCCAGTAGTTGTCGATGCCGAAGCTCAACAGGTGGTTCAGGAAGTCGTAAGTCGGTGCAACCTCGTCGAACATGTTGCGGATCGAGGAGCGCGACTTGGATTGAATGAGGGACTTTGCGGTCTCCTTGAAACTGCTCATCGGTGTCAGCTTTGCTTGCCGTAAACCTCTTCGGGATCGAACATCAGCGTGTCGCAGATTTCCATCTGCTCTCCATCGGTGGTTTTTCTGTAGAAGCAGGAGTGGTAGCCCATGTGGCAGGCTCCGCCCTTCTGCGAGACCTTGAGCAGGAGCGTGTCGCCGTCGCAGTCAATGAGAATGTCGTGCACCTCCTGCATGTTGCCGGACGATTCGCCCTTGAGCCAGAGCTTGTTGCGGCTGCGGCTCCAGTAGCACGCCTTTTTCTTTTCGAGGGTCATCTTCAGGCTTTCGAGATTCATCCATGCCATCATCAGCACCTTACCGGTCTCGAAATCCTGCACGATGGCGGGCACCAGGCCGCGGTCATCGAATTTCACCGTTTCGAGAAAGCTCTTCTGTGTATCTTGATTCTCGCTCATTGAAGCAGTAGATTAGAATTTTTTCGTAGCGTCGGCAATGTTTTATATGCTCCCCCTGGTTCTGTAACCAGATCGCCGACAGGCAGACTTTAAAGATTGACAAAAATCTTGAAAAACCAAGATTGCGTTTGAGAAAAATGGTGATGCCTTTGTTATCACAATCGCAAAAAAGAGCTTAACCCTGCCGCTGCATAGACTCGTAACCCATAATTTCCTGATCCCCTGACCGACATGCAGAATCTGCAGAAAATGCTTCCAAAGTTCTCCATAGCCTTTGTCATTGTTTTTGTGGCCATG
Source organism: uncultured Chlorobaculum sp. (assembly GCA_965544465.1). Classification (GTDB taxonomy): domain Bacteria; phylum Bacteroidota; class Chlorobiia; order Chlorobiales; family Chlorobiaceae; genus Chlorobaculum. The sequence continues at coordinate 12,270 of CBEUNJ010000001.1, read as the reverse complement.
GCTGTTTATTTGCTGACCAGGGGAAATACTGTCGATGTGGAGGTCGGCAAAATCAAGCGCTCGGAGCTGGTTGAGGCGGTTTATGCCACCGGGTATGTCGAGGCGGAGAACATTGCGAGCCTGAGCGCCGAGTTTTCCGGCAAGGTGCGTTTCGTCGGGGCGCTTGATGGGGAGCACGTTAAAAAAGGCGAGACGATCATCGAGTTCGACAGTCCGCAGCCTCGCCTGGCCGTAGAAGAGGCGCGCGCGGCGGTGGCCGCAGAGCAGGCTGCTGCGCGGGACGACATGCTCAAGCTGGAGCGTAACCGGATGCTCTTCAAGGCAGGGGCGATTGCGCGCCAGCAGCTCGATGAAGCGGAACGCAACAGCGCGCAGTCGCTCGAATCGCTCCGGCAGAAGCAGTTGCAGCTCCAGCGCCGCGAGGATGATTTGAAAAAGCTTTCGGTCGTTGCGCCATTCGACGGGATGCTGACCCTGCAAAAGGTCAAGGCGGGCGACTACGTTACGGCCAACACCGAGGTTGCCCAAGTGGCCGACACCTCCAGCTACCTCGTGGTGGTTGACGTCGATGAGCTTGACGTGCCACGCCTGCGCACCGGCCTTGGCGCGGTCGTTGCCTTCGATTCGATGCCCGATAAGCGCTTCGAGGCCACTGTCGTGCGCATCGTCCCGCAGACTGACCGGGTCACCAAGACCTCGCGGGTCTATCTCCAGCTCGACAAACCGGTCGAGGCGATTCAGAGTGGCATGACCGCTACGGCCAACATCATTTACAATGTGAAAAAAGGGGCGCTTCTGGTCCGCAAAAGCTCCGTGTTCGAGCAGGATCGAACATCGTATGTCTGGAAAATCGTCAATGGCAAGCTGAAGAAACAACAGGTTCTCACCGGCAACAGCAACCTGACCTTCATCGAAGTTCTCAATGGCCTTGCCGAGGGCGACCAGGTCGTCACCTCACCTCAGGACAACTTCCGCGATGGCATGGAGACCCGCATCGTTGGAGAGCAAAACAAGAGTTCGTGAGCTGAACAGCAGTGCCTTGCCCTTCATGTTTTGTCGATGGCCGGATGTGGCCTTTCGCTGCGCCAATTCCTGCTTTTTCGTGATATTCAGGAGACCGGGCGGTATGAATCATGCTTTCCTGGTTTATATTACTGAATGCGGAAATTTTTCTGACAGGTGATGACCCATGTACGGGTTCCCGCCAGAACGCCCGCCGCCGCATTCCCGGAAGGGACGGGCGCAGAGACCAATCACAAGGATTCCTTTTATGGAGCACAGCAAGGAAACGATCGCGATGCTGATCGATGCCGACAACTCTCCGAGTGACAAAATCGATTTCATTCTCTCCGAAATGGCCAAGTACGGCGTGGTCAACATCCGTCGAGCCTACGGTAACTGGAAGAGCCATTCGCTGAAGGGGTGGGAAAATAAGTTACACGATTACGCGATACGGCCCATCCAGCAGTTCGATTACACCAAGGGCAAGAACGCCACCGACATGGCGATGACCATTGACGCGATGGATCTGCTCTACAGCAAAAAGCTCGATGCATTCTGCATTGTGTCGAGCGATAGCGATTTTACGCCGCTGGTGATGCGTATTCTCTCCGAGGGGTTGAATGTGTACGGCTTCGGGCAGAAGTCGGCGCCAGCGCCTTTCGTGAATGCTTGCTCTACGTTCCTGTACGTCGAGTCGTTCGATGGCGGGCAGGAAAAGAGCCGGAACGACGGCGGGCGGCGCAAGAACAGCCAGCAGCTTAAAAACGACAGCAAGCTGCTGACCCTGTTGCGCAACGCTGTTGACAGCGTTGAGGAGGAGGATGGCTGGTCGAATCTGGCCAAGATCGGCAAGCACATCTCCAACCAGGCGTCGTTTGATCCGCGCAACTACGGTTTCAAGCGCCTTTCCGACTTGATCCGCTCCATCGACCTGTTCGAGATCGAGTTTCGCAACAACAACTCCGAGCTCTACATTCGCGAAAAGCGTAAGGCTCACAAGCCCGATGGCGGTAAGAGCGAGGAGGTTTCGGTGGCCTCTGAAACTTCAGGTTCGCATCGAAGCGGAGCTGAACCGGATTCTCCTGGGCACAGTGATCGTCAACGGTCGTCGAGATCGTCGCGCTATAGATATTCATCTTCTGAGCACGCTGTTCAGGACTCCGATGGCGCGCAAGCTCCGCTCGAGCCAGATGGTGACAAGGGTGCTGAATTGCGAGCAGCGTCGTCTCGCCACTCCTCGCGGCATATGGAACCGGCCAGTGTGCCGGTGGTATCCGAACCCGCTGTGCAGAAGTCCGATGCTCCTTCGGAAGTTACAGCGTTTCAAGCGGAGTCCGGCAAGTCGCCCAAAGCGGAATCTGTCGAGGTCGCGCAGGAGTTCGGACGTACCTCTCAACCGGAACTACCGGCATCCTCTCCGGCGGTCCGGAAGTCTGAAACACCCGAAGCCGAGGTTCCGGTGGTTCCCGATTCCAAAGGCGTCGAGATCGAAGCTCCGGCTCCGAAAAAAGCCTCTCAATCCCGTTCGAGCACGGCGCGTTCGGGCGCGAGAAAATCGGTCACCCGCACCACTCGCAAGGCGAGCTCCACGGAGGCGGTTGCCGCACAAAACATTGACGCCGGCGCTTCTGTGCCAGCTCCAGCAACACCTTCGATGTTGGAGATTGCCGATCCGAAGCCGCTTGCTGAAAAAGCTTCCGAATCTGCTTTGGCTGAGTCTGCACCGGAGCAACCGGAAGCGGCTGAAGCCAAGCTGAAAAAAACGGCCCGAGTCAAGACGACAAAGCCCCGCGTTACCTCTGCAAGGAGCCCGAAGGCTGCAACGGCTGAGAAGAGCGAAGCTCCAAAAAAATCTGAACAACCAGATCCCGAACAGCCAGCGCCTGCTGAGCTTTCTGTGGTTATGCCGGAAGCTGAACCCAAGCCCAAGCGCACTACGCGCCGCCGTACGACTCGCAAAAAGAGCGAGCCGAAGAGCGGCGAAGAAGTGACGGGTGACAAGTGAGGAGAGATTGGTGAGTTTAGGGGCGACCGGGTTGGTCGCCCTTTTGTATCATTCCGGTTACTCCTGGCCTGGAACTTATGGGGCGAATGGGTTAGAGTGCTGGATGTCGATGAGCCTGTTCAACTCGCGTTTGTGGTGGTTGTAGGTTATTGGTCATAGGTCATAACAATGGCTCCGGCCACCAGCCCGCCTTCGGCGGTGGTTTTGCCGAGCAGCTTGTTGCGGATGAGGTCCCTGAGGGCTTCCGACCGGCTCTCTGGTAGCTCTGGGCTTTGATATGCCGGTCGAAAGCTTCGATCAGTTCCCTGTCGAGCGAAATGCCGAAGCGGTACAGGTCGCTGACCGGCTTACCACTCGTCGTAGTTCTTTGCCGTGCTGCCGAGCTTATTATTGATAGCCGCGGCAGCCGTTCGGCCCGCGCCCATCGCGAGGATCACGGTAGCGCCGCCCGTGACGATGTCACCACCGGCATAGACGCCCTCTTTGGATGTTTGCATGGTGTTGACGTCAACGACGATGGTCTCACGTTTGCTGACCTCAATGTCGGGCGTGGTCTGGTGGATGAGCGGGTTGGAGCCGTTGCCGATGGAGATGATTGCCATGTCGATCGGCAGGATGAACTCCGATCCTTCGATCGGAACCGGGCGGCGGCGTCCCGAATCGTCGGGCGTACCAAGCTCCATCTTTTGGCACTTCGCGCCGGCCAGCCACGCCTGCTCATCACCGACGAATTCGAGCGGGGTGGTCAGGAGCAGGAACTCGATGCCCTCCTCCTTAGCGTTGTGAATCTCCTCTTCGCGGGCCGGCATCTCTTTTTCGGAGCGGCGATAGACGATGTAGGCGTGCTCTGCGCCGAGCCTCTTGGCTGTGCGGACGGCGTCCATCGCGGTGTTGCCGCCACCGAAGACCGCCACGCTCTTGCCCTTGCAGTCGAACACCGGGGTGTCGTTGTTTGGGAAGTCGTAGGCTTTCATGAGGTTGACTCTGGTGAGGAATTCGTTGGCCGAAAGCACACCGACGAGGTTCTCGCCGGGGATGCCCATGAACCACGGCAGACCCGCGCCGACGCCGATGAATACTGCGTCGAAGCCCTCCTCTTCCATCAGTTCGTCGATGGTGATGGTGCGTCCGACCACAACATCAGTGCGGAATTCGATGCCCATCTGGCGCAGGCTGTCGAGTTCCTCGCGCACGATCTCTTTGGGCAGGCGGAACTCTGGAATGCCGTACATCAGCACACCGCCAAGCTCGTGCAGCGCTTCGAATACCACTACCTTGTGGCCGTACTGGGCAAGGTCGTTGGCGCAGCTCAGGCTGGCCGGGCCGCTGCCGACGACGGCAACGTTTTTACCGGTTGAGGGAGCGATTTTCGTATCAATCTTCTGGCCGCTTGTGCGCTCGTAGTCGCCGACGAAGCGTTCGAGGTTGCCGATGGCCACCGGCTCGTGCTTTTTGCCGAGGACACAAACCTTCTCGCACTGGTCTTCCTGCGGGCAGACGCGCCCGCAGATCGACGGCAGCACGTTGTCCTCCTTGATCTTTCTGGCCGCGCCCATGAAGTCGCCCTCGGCGATGAGCTTGATGAACTGGTCAATCTTGATGTTGACCGGGCAGCCTTCGATGCAGACCGGGTTCTTGCACTGGATGCAGCGCAGGGCTTCCTGCTGCGCCTGCTCCGGACTCAGACCGAGGTTAACTTCCTTGAAGTTGCCGACGCGTTCCACTGGATCTTGTGCGGGCATCTTTTGGCGGGGAATGGCCATGCGTTCCTTGGCTGTGATAGTACGAACGTCCATAATTACGATTGCTGGGTTAGCGGTGAAACGTGTTTCCATGAAAAGCCATCCGTCCGGAGTCCGCCAAAACGGCTCCGGATACGTGGCGCTATAGATGAAAAATGGTGATTCGGTTCAGGCCTGTCCGTGCAGCTTGCAGGTGTGCGCGAACGCTTCATCGGCCTGTTTTTCCTCGTGGTGGTAAATCCTGTTGCGATCGGCCAGATTCTTGAAATCGACCTGATGGGCGTCGAATTCTGGGCCGTCTATGCAGGCGAACTTGATTTCGTCGCCGACCGTGACGCGGCAGCCGCCGCACATGCCGGTGCCATCGATCATGATGGGGTTGAGGCTCACGACGGTCTTGATGCCGTACGGACGGGTGAGCTCGGCCACGGCCTTCATCATCGGAATCGGGCCGATGGCGAGCACGAAGTCGATCTTCTTGCCGGAGTCGATCAGTTCCTGAAGCTTTTGGGTGACGAAGCCGTTAAAGCCGTACGATCCATCATCGGTGGTGGTATAGGCCTCGTCGCTGCAAGCTTTCATCTCGTCTTCGAGGAGTACGAGGTCTTTGGAGCGTGCGCCGTTGATGGTGATGACATAGTTACCCGCCTCCTTGAGTGCTTTGGCTGTGGGGTAGGCGATGGCCGTGCCGACGCCGCCGCCGATGCTGACTGCGGTGCCGAAGTTTTCGATATGCGAAGGGGTGCCGAGCGGGCCGACCACGTCGGCGATGGAGTCGCCGGCCTCCTTGCAGTTCAGCTCGCGGGTGGATTTGCCCGCGCCTTGGGCGATGATGGTGATGGTGCCTTTTTCAGGGTCGGAATCGGCGATGGTCAGCGGAATCCGCTCGCCATTCGGGTTGACTCTGACGATAACGAACTGGCCCGCTTTTCGCTTTTTTGCGATCATCGGGGCCTCGATTTCGAATTTTTTGATATTTTCAGCTAAAAAAATAGCAGAAACAATCCTGTACATTGTTCTTTCGATTTCTCGTGATATGTGGATTGGAATGGCTTTCAGGGATAGTTTGGAAAAAAATGAAAGCCAACAGAATACTGCATAATACGGCAAGAACTTCTTAATTGAAAGCCGTGTCCGCGCTTTTTCAGTCCGTGGACGCTTTTTTCTCCATTGGTGGGGGGAACCACGTTTTAATTTTCTTTGTTCATGATAGTTATTGCCGACTACGGCGCTGGAAATCTCAGGTCGGTGCACAAGGCTTTCGAGTATCTCGGTATCGAGGCGGTCGTCAGCGACAAGGCTTCCGAGGTGGTTCGTTACGACAAGGTGCTCATTCCCGGCGTGGGGGCGTTTGGCCCGGCCATGGAGGCGTTCAACAACCTCGGCTTCGGCGACGCGATCAACGAGCATATCGATAAGGGGCGCAGCGTGCTCGGCATCTGCCTTGGTATGCAGCTCTTCCTGACTGAAAGCGAGGAGATGGGCGCGCACAAGGGGCTCAATCTCGAGCCTGGTAAAGTGCTCCATTTCCCGCGCGGCATTGAGAAAATTCCGCAGATCGGCTGGAACTCGGTCGAGTATAGCGGCAAGGAGTCGGTGCTGTTCCGCGGCATCCCGGACAAGTCGTGGTTCTACTTCGTCCACTCCTACTATTGTCGTCCGGACGAACAGGAAAGCATTGCCGCAACGACAGACTACGCCGGAAAAAAGTTTTGTTCGGCCATCGAAAAAAAAGGTATTTTTGCCGTTCAGTTCCACCCGGAAAAGAGCTCCGAAGCGGGCTTGCAGGTGTTGAAGAATTTTGCAGAGTTTTAAAGGTGCTGAGGTTTATACGTTATGCTGATCATACCCGCTATCGATATCAAGGAAGGTAAGTGCGTCAGGCTCACCAGAGGTGATTTCGCCCAGAAAAAGATTTATCTCGACAATCCTGCCGACATGGCGGTTATCTGGCGCAAGCAGAACGCTAAAATGTTGCACGTGGTCGATCTCGACGCCGCCCTGACCGGTGAGATGGTCAACTTCGAGAAGATTCGTGAAATCGTTGAGCTTCTCGATATTCCGATTCAGGTCGGCGGCGGCATTCGCTCCGTCGAGGCCGTTGAAAAGTACCTCGGTATCGGTGTTGGTCGCGTGGTCATCGGTTCTGCAGCCGTCACTAATCCGGGGCTCGTGGCCGAGCTTCTCAAAAAGTACCGCCCCTCGCAGATTGTTGTCGGCATCGATGCTGAGCACGGCGTGCCGAAAATCAAGGGGTGGACCGAGAACAGCAACATGCAGGATTTCGAGCTTGCCCTCGAAATGAAGAAGCTTGGTGTCGAGCGCATCATCTATACCGACATCACCCGCGACGGAACCTTGCAGGGCGTCGGGTACGAAACTACCAAACGGTTCGCCGAAAAGGCGGGTATGAAGGTCACTGCGTCGGGTGGCGTTAGCTCCTCCGATGACTTGCACAAGCTCCGCTCGCTTGAAATGTATGGCGTCGATTCGGTCATCATCGGCAAGGCGCTCTACGAGTGCAACTTCCCGTGTCAGGAGCTCTGGTACGCCTACGAACAGGGGTTGGGTATCGACGGCGAATTCTCCACGGCGCGCAAGAAAGAGTGCTGCCGCTGAGCCGTTCGTAGCCCGCTCGCGCCCGTTTGCTCAATCCATCGTCACCCATGGTGCAGGATCAGGAACGACAACTACTTCAGTCTGTCGAAGCGCTCGTCTTCGCTTCCGAAGAGCCTGTTACGCCCCAGGCCATCTGCAAGATCATCGGCGCTGATGAGATCAACCTCGCCAGTCTGGATTCGGCCGTCGAGGCGCTCAATCGCGAGTACGAGGCGACTGGGCGCACCTTCCGCATTCACTACCTGGCTGGTGGCTACCGTTTTCTGAGTGAGCCGGAGTATAGCGATCTGGTGCGTCAACTGCTTGCGCCAGTCATTCGACGCCGCCTTTCGCGCTCGATGCTTGAAGTACTTGCCGTTGTCGCCTGGCACCAGCCGGTCACCAAAGGGGATATTCAGCAGATTCGCGGCGTAAGTCCCGATTACGCCATCGACCGTCTCATGTCCCGCGGGCTGGTCGAAGTGCGCGGTCGGGCGGACTCTCCGGGCCGTCCTTTGCAGTATGGTACGACGGCTGGATTCCTCGATCTGTTCCATCTGCCAAGTCTGAAGGATCTGCCCAAGTTACGAGAAATAAAAGAGATACTCCGCGAGCACGAAGAACGGGAGTATCTTGCTGCCGGAGCTGTGGAGGCTGCGCCAGAGAATGATGAAACCGCCCAAATGGAGGCACCCGAATGAAGCGATCCGCTCAGGATGAGAAGGTCAGAATCAACAAATATCTCGCCATGTGCGGCATTGCCTCACGCCGCGCCGCCGACCAGCTTGTGCTCGCAGGGCGGGTGATGGTCAACGGCTGCATTGCCGACCAGCCGGGTTTGCAGATCGATCCGAAGCACGACGAGGTGATTGTCGATGGGCGGCACATGGCGCAGCCCGAGCACAAGAAGGTCTATATCCTCTTCAATAAGCCGCGCAACGTCATCACCACGAGTCACGACGAGCGCGACCGGCAGCAGATTCTCGACTTTGTCGATGTGCCTGAGCGGGTCTTTCCGGTTGGGCGGCTCGACCGCAAGAGCACCGGCCTGTTGATCATCACCAACGACGGCACGCTGGCGCACCGCTTGATGCACCCGTCCTCACTGGTGCAGAAGGAGTACCTCGCTACGCTCGACGCCAAGTTCCCCGGTTCGATGCTCCAGAAGCTCACCAGCGGCATGAGGCTGAAGGACACGGGCGAAAAGGTGAGTCCGTGCCGGGCAAAAATCCTCGACGACGGCATGAGCGTGCTGGTGAGTATCCACGAAGGCAAGAACCACCAGGTGCGCCGCATGTTCAGCACGCTGGGCTTCGAAGTCAAGCGGCTCGACCGCGTTGCCTATGCCGGCTTGACCCCCGGCGAGCTCCGACGCGGCGAGTGGCGCTACCTCAGTCGCAAGGAGGTAGAGCATCTCTATCGGTTATGCGGAAAAGAATAGGTGCCTTGTAATCAATGCTGATTGGCGACAGCCTGATTGCTGGAGCTGACGCGACAGCCGCCTGAGTTTATGTTCTTCCAAACCATCGGCCCCTAACGATGAAGTTCCATCCATACACCCTGCGCCGCCGTCTGGCTTTGGCGGCCGTGCTCTTTGCGTGCCTTTTTTCGCCGTTGCCGGTTCAGGCGGATGATTCCATTCAGGAGCTGCTTGACCGTTCCGAGCTGGAGAGCAATGTCGAAGAGTTGTTCAGCGTGCTCCACGATTTGCGCAGTCACCCCATTCCGATCAACCGTGCCGCCGAAGAACAGTTGCTTGAACTGCCTTTGCTGAACGCTGTCGAAGCGGCCAGTATCATCGATTGGCGTCAGCGGCACGGGCCGATCAAATCGCCATCCGAACTCGCAGCGGTCATCGGCAAGCAGAACGCGGAGCGTCTGTCCGGCTTTTTCTCGTTTGAACTGCCGACAAAGCAAGAGGAAAAAAAGGTTTTCCAACCCATTCGCACCATGCTCATCAGCCGGGTCTCATGGGAGAGTCCGCCGCGCGCCGGAATCATTAATGGCAAGTATGCCGGACAGAACCGGCACCTTTACAACCGTCTTCAGGCTTGCACTGGCAGTTACGGCGTCACCCTGCTTCAGGACAGTGATGTCGGTGAACAGTCGTTCGATGATTTTCTCTCGTTCAGCGCCTACGCCCGGCGCATAGGCATCATCAGCCAAGCGGTCGTCGGCAACTACCGGCTCAGTTTCGGTCAGGGCTTGCTTTTCGGACAGGGGCGCTATTTCAGCAAGGGCACCGACGCCATCGACGGCGTGCAGCTCTCTGCCCGGCCGCTCCGCCCTTATAGTTCGGCTGCCGAATACGGTTTTTTGCAAGGTGCAGCCGTCACACTTTCGCCCGGCGCGTTTGAAATGACCGCGTTCAGCTCCGCCAACAAGGTCGATGCGAGCATCCATGACGGCGTGGTGACGAGTATTTCGGAGAGCGGCTACCACCGCACAGCCACGGAGATCGCCAAGAAGGATAACCTCACCGAGCGGGTCAGCGGCCTCAACTTCCGCTACCGTTACCAGGGCGACAATCTCAACGCGCTTGTCGGCGTGACCTGTGCCGACTATCGTTACAGCTTGCCGCTCGACTGGCTCAATGGCCAGCGCGGCGGTCAGCTCGCGTCGGTTGAGGCCAGCGCGGTGTACCGGCAGGTGCAGCTTTTCGGCGAAGCCGCCTTCTCAGATACGCCCGGCGCGATGTCCTGGATCGCCGGAGCGCAAGGTGAGCTGGCCAAAGGCGTGAGCGGCGTGGTTTCGATGCGCGAATACGCCACCGATTACGTCTCGCCCTTTGCAAGCGCTTTCGCCGAGCGGGGCGGTGATGCCTCGAACGAGGAGGGTTTTTACGCTGGGCTCAAGGCAGAACTGCTCGATAATCTGGATATTGCCGCGTCGTACGACCTGTTCCGCTTTCCCGAACTTGACCCGGAGCGCTACGCCTTGCCCTCATCGGGCCACGAAGCGCGGCTGTACGCAACCTGGAAACCGTTTCGCTCCATAACATTGGAAGGGCTGTACCAGCATCAGGAGAAAGAGGAGACCAAAACCCAGATTGGCCCCGACACCTACCGGGAATACGTCATGCCGGTGCCGAAAACCATCAACAGAGTGCAGCTTACTCTGAAAGCTCGTTGCTTGACGGGCCTCATTCTGAAATGTCGAGTCGCCTTCAAGCGCCTCCAGAACTCTTGCTTCACCGGAATGCAGAACGAGCAGGGACGGCTTCTGTACCAGCAAGTTAACTGGACGCGCGGCCCGTTCACCCTCAAGACCCGGCTGGCGCTTTTCGACACCGACAGCTACGACACCGCGCTCTACGCCTACGAAGACGACCTGCCACTGGTTTACACGCTCAGCACCTACTACGGCAGTGGAAAAGCGTGGTTTCTTCTGCTCGACTACAAGCCGGTGAAGAATTTCAGACTGACGGCAAAATATGAAACCACCTGGTACGATGATCGCAACACCTACAGCAGCGGCAACGACCTGCGCAACACCTCTTCGCCAAGCTCGTTCGAGTTGGGTGCAATGCTGAGGTTCTGATAGCTAATAATCCCGATATTCAACGGCAGCATTTTATCGAACGCTCCCGAAGACCTGAGCTATGGACGTCTGAAGAGATCAGGAAGATGTTGTGTTTGCCGCGACAAAATGGAGGATATTGATTCCCCTTACCATCGCCGACCGTGTTTTTCTCTTCCTTCAATTGTTGTGAAATCCTACGATGATGTAGCGCTCGTCTTTCCAGCAGATGTGCATTCCGGAATAGAGCGATTTCGGAACGTTTCGGTCGATGACGGCGTGCGTGATGCCGTATTTGGCGTGCATGGCTTCGAGCAGCTCTGGGCCTTTGGGGTTGGCTTCATTCTGGTAGAACGCTTCAGCTTCCTTGTTGCGGTGGTACCATTCGAGGATTTCGCGATCTTTGTAGGGGTGGCTTTTCCAGTTGATGAAGATCGGCGAGCCGCTCTCAAGGCGGAACGAGTCGAACAGGCCGTCGCGCGTCGGGATGAGCCAGAGCTCACGCGGGGTCGAGTGGCTTCGGGCGAAGCGGATCGCCTCCATTTCGGGGCTTTTTTGCGGAGTCAGCAGCGCCGAGGCTTGCGCCGGAATGTGCGCCACGACAGGCGCGATGACGCCGATGCAGCCGAGCGCGAGCAAGAGAGTCCGGGCGAGCGGTTTGCGCTCCATCAGACCCATGAGGCTGGCGGCGAACGTTCCGGCGAGAATCGTGTAGGCGAGCGGCAGCAAAATGACCGAGGTTCTCCAAGGCGTGAGCACTTCGAGCGACGGCCATGAAATGAAATAGAGCAGCGGCACGGTGACGGCGATGAGCGCCGCCAGTGGCAGCATGATCCAGAACAAGGGAGATTTGCGAACCATCACCATCGATATCACGATGATCGCCATGCCGATGTAATCTTCGTAATTGAGCCAGTGCCTTACCTTGGTGTGGGTTGAAATGCGTTGGGTCGAGAGAATGGTCATTGCTTCATGGCCGATCTGCGGCGTCGTGTAGGCGAACAGCAGCTTGTAGCGTATGACCAGCGGCGCTGACAGGCCGATGAACAGGAGCAGCGGAAGGAGGGCGTCACGGCTGATTTTTTTGTCGCGATAGATAATCAGACCCGTGAAGCTTCCCTGAATGAGCAGGGCTGCGGGCATGTAAGCTGGATGGAATGCGGCTCCAACAGCAAGAGCGACGGAGGCCCACATCCGGGCTCCGGCCAGAAACCGTTCGATGCCGAGAATGATCAGCACGCCGAAGACGCAGGGCTGGAAATAGTGACCGATGAGGTACTGCGTGCCAAAGCCGAGCTGCATGTTTTTTTCCTCAACGAAGAGCAGGCCAAGAAACAGCGCAACCGCCGCTGCGTGACGCCTGATGCCGAACAGACGATTCGCAATACCGGTCAGCGACCAGAG